>NZ_JAAKOE010000009.1:0-164290 GCF_049171255.1 Aeromonas sp. 603757
GCAGTTGAGGCAGTTGAGGCAGTTGAGGCAGTTGAGGCAGTTGAGGCAGTTGAGGCAGTTGAGGCAGTTGAGGCAGTTGAGGCAGTATCAGAATGGATTAAAAGAAAAGCCGGGACAAGCCCGGCTTTTTCTTTATCACTCAGCAGCTGCTTCAGCAGCGGCCGGGCGGTCTACCAGCTCAATATAAGCCATAGGGGCGTTGTCGCCAGCACGGAAACCGCATTTCAGAATGCGAGTATAACCGCCGGCGCGCTCCAGGTAGCGCGGGCCCAGTTCATTGAACAGCTTAGCCACGATCGCGTTGTCGCGAGTGCGGGCAAATGCCAGACGACGATTAGCAACGCTATCAGTCTTGGCAAGGGTGATCAGCGGTTCAACTACACGACGCAGCTCTTTTGCCTTAGGCAGAGTCGTCTTGATGATCTCATGACGAACCAGGGAGCTGGCCATGTTGCGGAACATAGCCTGACGATGGCTGCTGTTCCGGTTCAGTTGACGACCACTCAAACGATGGCGCATGACCTTATCCTTCTAACTAAATCTGTGAAACCCGTAATCTGGATTACTCGTCAGCGATGCTGGCGGGCGGCCAGTTCTCAAGGCGCATGCCAAGAGACAGACCACGGGAGGCCAACACGTCCTTGATCTCAGTCAGGGACTTCTTACCGAGGTTAGGAGTCTTAAGCAACTCAACTTCGGTACGCTGTACCAGATCACCAATATAGTGGATAGCTTCTGCCTTCAGACAGTTCGCAGAACGAACTGTCAGCTCCAAATCATCGACAGGACGCAGCAGAATCGGATCAAACTCGGGTTTCTCTTCTTTCTTCTCGGGCACGCTGACATCGCGCAGATCCACGAAGGCTTCCAGTTGCTCAGCCAGAATAGTGGCAGAACGACGGATAGCTTCCTCAGGATCTAGGGTACCATTGGTCTCCATGTCGATGACCAGCTTGTCCAAGTCGGTACGCTGTTCCACACGTGCTGCCTCAACATTGTAGGCAATACGAACGATGGGGCTGAACGCGGAGTCCAGCAGCAGGCGACCGATAGGACGCTCTTCGTCATCGTTGTGAACACGAGCAGAAGCAGGCACATAACCACGACCGCGCTGAACTTTCAAGCGCATGCTGATTTCAGCATTGGCACCAGTCAGGTGGCAGATTACGTGCTCCGGGTTTACGATCTCGACTTCATCACCGTGAGTGATATCACCTGCGGTAACGGGGCCTGTTCCAGACTTGGTCAGGGACAGAGTTACCTCGTCCTTGCCTTCCAGCTTCACAGCGATACCTTTCAGGTTGAGCAGGATTTCAAGAATGTCTTCCTGTACACCTTCTTTGCTGCTGTACTCATGCAGTACCCCGTCAATTTCGACTTCAGTAACTGCACAACCGGGCATAGAAGACAGCAAAATACGACGCAGGGCGTTGCCCAGCGTGTGACCAAAGCCACGCTCGAGTGGCTCAAGAGTCACTTTCGCATGAGTCGGGCTAACTTGCTCGATGTCAACTAGCCGCGGTTTAAGAAAATCTGTTACAGAACCCAGCATTGTGTCCTCTCTTTAGAAGCTAGCTTTACTTGGAGTAAAGCTCGACGATCAGCTGTTCGTTAATGTCGGCAGACAGGTCGGAACGCTCTGGCAGGCGCTTGAAGGCACCTTCCATTTTAGCGGCATCAACCTCTACCCAAGTCGGCTTCTCGCGCTGACCAGCAACCTCAAGGGCAGCTTTGATACGCGCTTGCTTCTTAGCCTTCTCACGAACGCAGATCACGTCCTCAGGGGAAACCTGGAAAGAAGGAATGTTCACAACGCGGCCGTTTACCATGATGGCCTTGTGGCTCACCAGCTGACGAGATTCAGCGCGGGTAGCACCGAAGCCCATGCGGTATACGACGTTGTCCAGACGACCTTCCAGCAGCTGCAACAGGTTTTCACCGGTGTTACCCTTTTGACGGGCAGCGTCGCGGTAGTAGTTGCGGAACTGTTTTTCCAATACGCCGTAGATACGACGAACTTTTTGTTTCTCGCGCAGTTGCACACCGTAATCGGACAGACGGGGCTTGCGAGCGCCGTGCTGACCAGGAGCGGTGTCAATCTTGCACTTAGAATCAATCGCACGAACACCAGACTTCAGGAAGAGGTCTGTGCCCTCACGACGGCTAAGCTTAAGCTTAGGACCGATATATCTTGCCATCTTCTTTCTCCAACAATCCTAGACCAAGTAGCTACAGCGTTACACGCGGCGCTTCTTGGGAGGACGACAACCGTTGTGCGGGATCGGAGTCACATCAGTAATGTTAGTGATGCGGAAACCAGCCGCGTTCAGGGCGCGGATGGAAGACTCACGACCGGGACCCGGACCTTTGACCATGACTTCCAGGTTCTTGACGCCATATTCTTTGGCCATCTCACCAGCGCGCTCGGCAGCTACCTGAGCAGCGAACGGGGTGGACTTACGAGAACCACGGAAACCGGAACCACCAGAAGTAGCCCAAGACAGAGCATTGCCCTGACGGTCAGTAATGGTCACGATTGTGTTGTTGAAAGATGCATGAACGTGCGCAATACCGTCGCTCACTTGCTTTTTAACGCGCTTGCGAGCACGAGTCGGAGTTTTAGCCATTTTCTACCTTCCCGTTACTTCTTGATAGCCTTGCGCGGACCCTTACGGGTACGAGCGTTGGTCTTGGTACGTTGACCACGAACAGGCAGGCTACGACGGTGACGCAAACCACGGTAGCAACCCAGATCCATCAATCGCTTGATGTTCATGGAAATCTGACGACGCAGGTCACCTTCAACGGTGAATTTACCTACTTGTTCACGCAGACTCTCGATCTGAGCTTCGTCCAGGTCTTTAATTTTCACATTCTCAGCGATACCGGCTGCGGCACAAATGGCCTTGGAGCGGGTACGACCGACGCCATAAATCGCAGTCAAAGCAATGACTGCATGCTTATGGTCAGGAATGTTAATGCCAGCGATACGGGCCACTATTCACTCCTACATATAGTAGATTACGACCACCACAAAGCCCGTGAGCGGATACGTGGCGGTCAACCAATACACAACAAAAGTTGGCTGGCTATATTAGCCAGCACAACTATTTGTTGCAAGTACTAACCGTAAAAAATTAGCCTTGGCGCTGTTTATGCTTTGGCTCGCTGCAAATCACACGCACCACACCGTGACGCTTGATGATTTTGCAGTTACGGCAGATTGCCTTAACGGAAGCACGAACTTTCATTGCTTAACTCCGTAACTACGCCGACCTTTAGCGGCCGTAGCCCTTCAGGTTGGCCTTCCTCAGGACGTCACCATATTGATGAGACATCATATGGGTTTGTACCTGAGCCATGAAGTCCATGATAACCACCACAATAATCAGCAGCGAAGTGCCACCGAAGTAGAACTGTACGTTCCAGGCAGTCATCAGGAACTGGGGTACCAGACAGATAAAGGTTATATAGAGCGCACCTGCCAATGTCAGGCGAGTCATAACCTTATCGATATAACGTGCTGTCTGCTCGCCCGGGCGGATCCCCGGGATAAAGGCTCCACTCTTCTTCAGGTTATCTGCTGTCTCGCGGGGGTTGAACACCAGCGCGGTATAGAAGAAACAGAAAAAGATAATGGCTGCTGCATACAGCATCTCGTAAAGCGGCTGACCCGGCTGCAGGACCATAGAGACCTGTTGCAGGATATCAGCGACTTTACCCTCACCCTGACCAAACCAGGAGGTAATGGTACCCGGGAAGAGGATGATACTGGATGCGAAAATCGCAGGAATCACACCAGCCATATTCACTTTCAACGGCAGGTGCGTGCTTTGCGCGGCAAATACCTGGCGGCCTTGTTGACGCTTGGCATAGTTAACGACGATACGACGCTGACCACGCTCCACGAACACCACAAAGTAAGTCACTGCGAAAACAATCAAGCCCAGCAACAACAACAGCAGGATGTGCAATTCCCCTTGACGTGCCTGTTCGGCCGTAGCGCCAATGGCATGCGGCAGACCAGCAACGATACCTGTGAAAATAATCAACGAGATACCATTACCAATCCCACGCTCGGTAATCTGCTCACCCAACCACATCAAGAACATGGTACCGGTGACCAGACTCACAACCGCTGTGAAATAGAAGCCCAAACCCGGATGAGTCACGAGTCCTTGCATCATATTCGGCAGACCGGTTGCAATACCAATGGCCTGGAAAGTTCCCAAAACCAGCGTGCCCCAACGGGTATATTGGCTAATCTTGCGACGGCCGGATTCACCCTCTTTCTTGAGTTCAGCAAGAGCAGGATGAACCACTGTCAGCAGCTGGATAATGATCGACGCCGAAATGTACGGCATGATCCCCAACGCAAGAATAGAAGCACGCGATAGTGCACCACCACTGAACATGTTGAACATCTCAATGATGGTGCCCTTCTGTTGCTGGAACAACTCGGCCAGTACGGCGGCGTCAATACCAGGAATCGGCACATAAGAGCCTGCACGGAAAACGATAATCGCCCCGAGAACGAAGAGCAGACGGCTCTTCAGTTCACTCAGACCACCCTGTGCTTTAACATCCAATCCTGGTTTCTTAGCCATTGTACTGATTATTCCTCGATTTTACCGCCAGCGGCCTCGATGGCTGCACGTGCACCTTTGGTGACGGACAGACCACGAACGGTCACAGCACGGTCAATGTTGCCAGACAGAACAACTTTAGCGAACACGATGTTCTTGGTCAGAACGCCGGCTTGCTTCAGAGTGCTCACGTCGACTACATCACCTTCTACCAGGGCGATTTCGTTCAGGCGCACTTCGGCAGATACCAAAGATTTGCGAGAGAAGAAACCGAACTTCGGCAGACGGATTTTCAAAGGCATCTGGCCGCCTTCGAAACCGTTGCGGACTTTACCGCCACCGGAACGAGAGGTTTGACCTTTAACACCACGACCACCGGTCTTGCCCAGACCAGAACCGATACCACGGCCCGGACGGTGCTTAACGCGCTTGGAACCAGCGGCCGGAGACAGAGTATTCAGACGCATGCTTAGCCCTCCACCTTAACCATGTAATAAACCTGGTTGATCATACCGCGTACGCAAGGAGTATCTTCCAGCTCAACGGTGTGACCAATGCGACGCAGACCCAGACCACGCAGAGTCGCCTTGTGCTTTGGCAGACGGCCGATAGAGCTGCGAGTTTGAGTTACTTTTACAGTGTTAGCCATGTCGCATTACCCCAGAATTTCTTCAACGCGCAGACCACGCTTGGCAGCGATCTGTTCCGGTGACTGACCGTGAACCAGAGCGTCTACAGTTGCGCGAACAACGTTGATTGGGTTGGTGGAACCGTAGGTCTTAGCCAGCACGTTGTGGATACCAGCAACTTCCAGAACGGCACGCATGGCGCCGCCTGCGATGATACCAGTACCTTGAGAGGCCGGCTTCATGAACACGGTGGAACCGGAGTGAACACCTTTCACCGGGTGGTGCAGGGTGCCGTTGTTCAGTTCAACCTTGTTCAGGTTACGCTTGGCCTGTTCCATTGCTTTTTGAATAGCAGCCGGAACTTCACGGGCTTTACCGTAACCGTAACCTACACGGCCGTTACCATCACCCACCACGGTCAACGCGGTGAAGGACATGATACGACCACCTTTAACAGTTTTCGAAACACGGTTTACTGCAATGAGCTTTTCTTGCAGTTCGCCGGCTTGAGATTCGACTTTAGCCATCTTCGACTCCTAGCTTAGAACTGAAGACCAGCGTCACGTGCGGCAGCTGCCAGGGCAGCGATGCGACCGTGATACTTGAAACCGGAACGATCGAAAGATACGTTCTGAACGCCTTTGGCAATAGCACGCTCAGCGATAGCTTTACCTACAGCGGTAGCAGCATCTGCGTTACCGGTGTATTTCAGAGCTTCACTGATGGCTTTCTCTACTGTGGAAGCAGAGGCCAGAACTTCGGAACCGTTGGCTGCAATAACCTGCGCATAGATATGACGCGGGGTACGGTGAACAACCAGACGGGTAGCTCCCAGTTCCTGCATCTTTTTCCGAGCACGAGTAGCACGACGGAGACGAGCTGCTTTCTTGTCCATAGTGTTACCTTACTTCTTCTTAGCTTCTTTAGTACGCACTTGCTCGTTGGCATAGCGTACACCCTTGCCCTTGTAGGGCTCCGGAGCGCGGTAAGCACGGATATCGGCGGCGACTTGGCCAACCAGCTGCTTGTCGACGCCACGCAGAACGATTTCTGTAGCAGTCGGGCACTCAGCGGTCACACCAGCCGGCAGCGCATGCTCTACCGGGTGAGAGAAGCCCAGAGCCAGCGCAACAGCATTGCCCTTGATGGAGGCTTTATAACCTACACCAACCAGCTGCAGCTTGCGCTCGAAGCCTTGGGTAACACCGATTACCATGTTGTTGACCAATGCACGGGCAGTACCGGCCTGAGCGTCAGCACCAGCGATGCTGCTGCGCGGGGCGAACTTCAGTACATTGTCTTCTTTGGTCACTTCTACACCGGCGTGAATAGAGCGAACCAGAGAACCTTTACCACCTTTGATGGTCAGTTCCTGGCCGTTCAGAGTCACCTCTACGCCAGCAGGAATAGTGACGGGTGCCTTAGCAACACGAGACATTTCCTACCTCCTATTAAGCGACGTAGCAGATGATCTCACCGCCCATGCTTGCTTTGCGAGCAGCACGGTCAGTCATCACACCTTTAGACGTGGACACGATAGCAACACCGAGACCGCCCATAACTTTCGGCAGATCAGTAGTGCGCTTGTAAATACGCAGGCCTGGACGGCTTACGCGTTGGATCAGTTCTACAACTGGCTTGCCCTGGAAATATTTCAGTTCAATTTCCAGTTCCGGCTTCACGTCACCAGCTACGGAGTAGCCAGCGATGTAACCTTCTTCTTTCAGCACTTTGGCGATAGCCACTTTCAGCTTGGAAGAAGGCATGGAAACCGCAACTTTGCTCGCCGCCTGACCGTTACGGATGCGGGTCAGCATATCCGCGATCGGATCTTGCATGCTCATAAGTCTAACTCCCGAGATTCGTTACCAAGAAGCCTTCTTCAGGCCCGGAATTTCGCCCTTCATGGCATGCTCACGCACCTTGATGCGAGACAGGCCAAACTTGCGCAGGAAACCGTGCGGACGACCAGTAATATTGCAACGGTTACGCTGGCGGGACGGACTGGAATCACGGGGCAGCTGTTGCAGTTGCAGTACAGCATCCCAACGCGCTTCTTCAGAAGCGTTCATGTCAACGATGATAGCTTTCAGCTCGGCACGCTTGGTCGCGTACTTGGCTACCAGCTTGGCACGCTTTGCTTCGCGCGCTTTCATGGATGTTTTAGCCATAACCCTAACCTTACTTGCGGAATGGGAAGTTAAAGGCAGCCAGCAGAGCACGGCCTTCTTCATCGGTATTCGCGGAAGTGGTGATGGTGATATCCAGACCACGGACGCGATCGACTTTGTCATAGTCGATTTCCGGGAAGATGATCTGCTCACGCACGCCCATGGAGTAGTTACCACGACCGTCGAACGCTTTAGCGTTCAGGCCACGGAAGTCACGGATACGCGGTACGGAGATGCAGATCAGCCGTTCCAGGAACTCCCACATACGCTCGCCACGCAGGGTTACTTTACAACCTATCGGGTAGCCTTCACGAATCTTGAAGCCCGCAACAGATTTGCGAGCTTTGGTGATCAGCGGCTTCTGACCGGAAATGGCAGCCATATCGGCAGCAGCATTTTCCAGCAATTTCTTGTCAGAGATCGCTTCACCAACACCCATGTTCAGGGTGATTTTCTCGATCCGAGGGACTTGCATGATAGTCTTGTAACCGAACTGCTTGGACAGTTCATTTACTACATCGGATTTGTAGTAATCATGCAGTTTCGCCATCGTTAAACTCCAATTACTTCACAAGTTCGCCGGTGGATTTGAAGAAACGGACTTTTTTGCCGTCTTCAATCCGGAAACCAACGCGGTCAGCTTTGCCAGTGGCAGAGTTGAACAGCGCTACGTTTGATACATCGATGGGGGCTTCTTTGGTGACGATACCGCCAGCCTGACCCAGTGCGGGTACCGGCTTCTGGTGTTTCTTCACCTGGTTGATGCCTTCCACGATTACCTTACCTTTTGCAATCAGGACTTGAGTGACTTTGCCACGCTTGCCCTTGTCTTTGCCGGTAAGAACAATCACTTCGTCTTCGCGACGGATTTTAGCTGCCATCGTTCGACTCCTTACAGTACTTCGGGTGCCAGGGACACAATCTTCATGAACTTCTCATTACGCAGTTCACGGGTCACCGGGCCAAAAATACGAGTACCGATTGGCTGTTGGTTGTTGTTAAGCAACACAGCCGCATTGTTGTCGAAACGGATGACAGAGCCGTCCGGACGACGAACGCCTTTACGGGTGCGTACGACCACCGCGTTATACACATCACCTTTCTTCACTTTACCGCGAGGAATGGCTTCCTTGATGGAAACCTTGATGATGTCGCCGATGCCGGCGTAACGGCGGTGCGAGCCACCCAGAACCTTAATACACATTACACTGCGAGCGCCGGAGTTGTCGGCAACACCCAGCATACTTTGCATCTGGATCATCTTAGTGCTCCGCTTTGTTTACTTCTTATCCCTAATGGGATCTGGCTGCCTTCAAAAGGCGCGAAACTATAACACAGGATTTTCAGAAAAGGTAGCCTAAAAAACAAACGGCCCCTGAAAGGGGCCGCTTGGACTACAAAGTACCGATTAGGCCTTTTCTACAACGGCAACCAGGGTCCAGGACTTGGTCTTGGACAGCGGGCGGCATTCGCGGATTTCCACGAGGTCGCCAGCTTTGCACTCGTTGTTTTCGTCATGCACGTGCAGCTTGGTAGTGCGCTTGATGATCTTACCGTAGATCGGGTGCTTTACCTTGCGCTCGATAGCAACAGTGATGGACTTGTCCATCTTGTCGCTGATTACACGACCTTGCAGAGTACGGATCTTGTCAGTCATTACGCACCTGCCTTCTCAGTCAGTACAGTCTTGATACGTGCGACGTCACGACGCACTTGTTTCAGAGTGTGAGTCTGAGCCAGCTGGCCGGTGGACGCTTGCATGCGCATGTTGAATTGCTCACGCAGCAGGCCCAGCAGCTCCTGGTTCAGTTCTTCGACGCTCTTTTGACGCAGATCTTGGGCTTTCATCACATCACCGTCTTAATTACGAAAGTGGTCTGAACAGACAGCTTAGCTGCGGCCAGGGCAAACGCTTCACGCGCCAGAGCCTCAGGTACACCGTCCATCTCGTACAGAACCTTGCCAGGCTGGATCGGGCAAACCCAGTATTCCACGTTACCCTTACCTTTACCCATACGAACTTCGAGGGGCTTTTCGGTGATGGGCTTGTCCGGGAACACACGGATCCAGATCTTACCTTGACGCTTAACGTGACGGGTCATGGCACGACGGGCTGCTTCGATTTGACGAGCAGTCAGTTGACCACGGGATGTCGCCTTCAGGCCAAAGGTACCGAAGGATACTTCGTTACCAGAGGTGGCCAGACCGCGGTTACGACCCTTGTGGGTCTTGCGGAATTTAGTACGCTTAGGTTGCAACATTTACCGAATCTCCTTACTTAGCAGCGCGGCGCTTGTTGTCACGCTTGGGCTTTGCAGGAGCTTGCTCTTGAGCAGCGGCAGCGTTAACAGCAGCCAGACCGCCCAGAACTTCGCCCTTGAAGATCCAAACTTTAACGCCGATCACACCGTAAGTGGTGTGGGCTTCAGAAGTTGCGTAGTCGATGTCGGCACGCAGGGTGTGCAACGGCACACGACCTTCACGGTACCATTCGGTACGCGCGATTTCAGCGCCGCCCAGACGACCGGAAACTTCCACTTTGATGCCCTTGGCACCCAGGCGCATTGCGTTCTGTACGGCGCGCTTCATAGCACGACGGAACATTACACGACGCTCCAGCTGGGAAGTGATGCTGTCGGCAACGAGTTTGCCATCCAGCTCCGGCTTGCGGACTTCGGAAATGTTGATCTGAGCAGGCACGCCAGCAATAGTGGCTACAGCTTTGCGCAGCTTCTCAACGTCTTCGCCTTTCTTACCGATGACAACACCCGGACGAGCGGTGTGAATGGTCACACGGATGCTCTTGGCCGGACGCTCAATGGTGATCTTGGACAAGGACGCGTTTTTCAGTTCCTTGGTCAGGAACTGGCGTACTTGAAAATCGCTGTACAGGTTGTCAGCGAAGTCTTTGGTGTTCGCGAACCAGGTAGAATTCCAAGGCTTGGTAATACCCAGGCGAATGCCATTAGGATGTACTTTCTGACCCATTGCTTATCTCCCAGCCTTAGCGTCGGATACCACTACAGTGATGTGAGCGGTACGCTTGAGGATACGATCCGCACGACCTTTGGCACGCGGACGGATGCGCTTCATGGAGGGACCTTCGTCGACCATGATAGTAGCAACACGCAGCGCGTCGATATCGGCGCCTTCGTTGTGCTCAGCGTTTGCAATGGCAGATTCCAGCACTTTCTTAACCAGCACTGCAGCCTTTTTCGGGCTGAAGGTCAGGATATTCAGAGCCTTGTCTACGGACAGACCACGTACTTGATCGGCTACCAGACGAGCTTTCTGGGCAGAAGTACGGGCATAACGGTGTTTAGCGATAGCTTCCATCATTTATCCCTTAGCGCTTCTTAGCCTTCTTATCAGCAGCATGGCCGCGATAAGTACGAGTCGGTGCGAATTCACCCAGTTTGTGACCGATCATTTCTTCGGTAACGAAAACCGGAACGTGCTGACGACCATTATGGACAGCGATGGTCAAACCGATCATGTTCGGGATGATCATTGAACGACGGGACCAGGTTTTAACCGGCTTTTTATCCCCGCTTTCCACCGCTTTCTCTACCTTCTTCAGCAAGTGCAGGTCAATAAATGGACCCTTCTTGAGAGAACGTGGCATGGTGATTCCTCTATGTTAACAATTACTTGTTACGACGACGTACGATGTACTTGTCGGTACGCTTGTTCTTACGGGTCTTGAAGCCTTTAGCCTTCTGGCCCCATGGGGACACAGGCTGCATGCCCTTGTTACGACCCTCACCACCACCGTGCGGGTGGTCAACCGGGTTCATCGCCATACCGCGAACGGTCGGACGAATACCACGCCAGCGGTTTGCACCGGCTTTACCCAGTTGACGCAACATGTGCTCGGAGTTACCGACTTCACCGATGGTAGCGCGGCACTCGGCCAGAACTTTACGTACTTCGCCGGAACGCAGACGCAGAGTTACATAGTTACCTTCACGAGCCAGGATCTGGATGAAAGTACCAGCGGAACGAGCCAGCTGGGCACCTTTACCAGGCTTCATCTCTACAGCGTGAACGGTAGAACCAACCGGGATGTTGCGCATCGGCAGGGCGTTACCTACCTTGATGGCTGCATCAGCACCAGAAGCGATCGCGTCACCAGCTTTCAGGCCTTTCGGAGCCAGGATGTAACGACGCTCACCGTCTGCATACAACACCAGAGCGATGTTAGCGGTACGGTTCGGATCGTATTCCAGGCGCTCTACTTTAGCCGGGATACCGTCTTTGTCGCGCTTGAAGTCGACGATACGGTAGTGCTGCTTGTGACCACCACCGATATGACGGGTAGTGATACGGCCGTTGTTGTTACGACCACCGGACTTGCTTTTGCTGTCCAGCAGAGCGGCGAAGGGCTTGCCCTTGTACAGCTCTTGATTGACGATCTTGACGACGTGGCGGCGGCCCGGAGAAGTAGGCTTGCACTTAACGATTGCCATTTTTGAGAACTCCTCTTACTCGGCTGCGCCCATGAAGTCGATGTCCTGACCAGCTTTCAGGGTCACATAAGCCTTTTTCCAATCGGAACGACGGCCTACGCGTGCACCTGCGCGCTTGGTCTTACCCTTCATGTTCAGGGTACGGACGGTCTCAACTTCGACCTCGAACAGTTTCGCAACTGCAGCTTTGACTTCCGCCTTGGTAGCATCAACAGCAACTTTGAACACGATAGTGTTCTGCTTTTCTGCAACCATGGTGCTCTTTTCAGAGATGTGCGGAGCCTTCAGAACTTTCAGCAGACGCTCTTCACGGATCATGCCAGCATCTCCTCGATTTGCTTAACTGCGTCAGCAGTCATCAGAACCTTGTCGAAAGCGATCAGGCTGACCGGGTCGATACCGGCAACGTCACGCACGTCAACTTTGTACAGGTTGCGAGCAGCCAGGAACAGGTTCTCATCGACTTCAGCAGTCACGATCAGAACGTCAGTCAGTTCCATTTCTTTCAGCTTGGCGATCAGTTCTTTGGTCTTCGGAGCTTCGATGCCGAACTTCTCAACAACGATCAGGCGCTCTTGACGTACCAGCTCGGACAGAATGCTACGGATAGCGCCGCGGTACATCTTCTTGTTTACTTTCTGGCTGTGATCTTGCGGCTTAGCAGCAAAAGTCACACCACCGGAACGCCAGATGGGCGAACGGATGGAGCCAGCACGGGCACGACCAGTACCCTTCTGACGCCACGGCTTTTTGCCGCCACCAGACACTTCAGAGCGAGTCAGCTGCGCACGAGTACCCTGACGGGCACCAGCGGCATATGCAACGACGACCTGGTGAACCAGAGCTTCGTTGAATTCGCGCCCGAAGGTAGTCTCGGAAACTTCAAGAGCGCTCTTGGCGTCTTTCATTACCAATTCCATTACTATCTCCTCAGACGTTACGCTTTGACGGCAGGTTTGACGATCACGTTGCCGTTGGTTGCACCCGGTACTGCACCTTTGATGAGCAGCAGGTTGCGTTCAGCGTCAACACGAACCAGTTCCAGGTTCTGAGTCGTTACACGCTCAGCACCCATGTGACCAGCCATCTTTTTGCCCTTGAATACACGACCCGGAGTCTGGTTCTGACCGATAGAACCCGGAACGCGGTGAGACAAGGAGTTACCGTGGGTCATATCCTGGGTGCGGAAGTTGTGGCGCTTAACAGTACCAGCAAAGCCCTTACCTTTGGATGTGCCGGTAACGTCTACCAGCTTAACGTCAGCGAGAAGATCTACTTTCAGCTCGCTACCAACAGTGAAAGTTTCACCGTTGTTCAGGCGGAATTCCCACAGACCGCGACCGGCTTCTACACCAGCTTTGGCGAAGTGGCCAGCTTCCGGCTTGGTCACACGGCTGGCTTTTTTGGCGCCAGTGGTAACCTGAATAGCGTTGTAGCCGTCGGTTTCTACAGATTTGACCTGAGTTACACGGTTAGCTTCAACTTCGATAACAGTCACCGGGATAGAAACGCCATCTTCAGTGAAGATGCGAGTCATACCCACTTTGCGACCTACAAGACCGATTGTCATTGTTATCAACCTCTTTCCGTAATTAACCCAGGCTGATCTGGACGTCTACACCAGCTGCCAGATCCAGACGCATCAGGGCGTCTACGGTCTTGTCAGTCGGCTCAACGATGTCTACCAGACGCTTGTGAGTGCGGATCTCGTACTGATCACGCGCATCTTTGTTGACGT
This sequence comes from Aeromonas sp. 603757, assembly GCF_049171255.1. NCBI lineage: Bacteria > Pseudomonadati > Pseudomonadota > Gammaproteobacteria > Aeromonadales > Aeromonadaceae > Aeromonas > Aeromonas sp. 603757. Next base: position 13,594 of record NZ_JAAKOE010000009.1, read on the forward strand.
GCGGGGAGATCAGGACGGTGAAGCGCTCTTTGCGAGTCGGCAGCGGAATAGGACCGCGAACCTGCGCGCCAGTGCGCTTAGCAGTTTCAACGATTTCCGCAGTGGATTGATCAATCAGGCGATGATCAAAAGCCTTCAGGCGGATACGGATTCTTTGGTTCTGCATTGACAGAGCTCCAATAGATAAAAGAACATAAATCAACACCGCCCGACCGAGATTTCTCCCGCCAGAGGTGTGATTTTTCACGTTTCCCCCCATATCGGGAGGACTGTATGGCTGGCTCCTGTAAACAGGAAACTCAGCAGCAGACATATCGTCTGGCTTACCTCATGGGTAAGCGGAGGGGATTATACGGATTTTTCAAATTTGCGCAAGGGCGAGCGAACAGATTATGCGCAGTTTTATGTGACAGATGGATCTCGCCTGCGGCAACGCACTCTGCTGCCAACACCCAAGTAACGACAATGTTACAAGCAGACTGGTAGACTGTGTGCTTGCCTCTGTCAGTGGAACAACATCCCATGCTCAAAGATCAAAAGAAAGCCTATCAGTATGGCCTTTGCGCCGTTGCCCTCTGGTCGACGGTCGCCACAGCCTTCAAAATCTCCCTCGCCTATTTCGAACCTGTGCAACTGTTGCTTGTGGCCGCCTTCACCTCGACTCTCACGCTGACAGCCGTCGTCGCCAAACAGGGCAAATTGCCGCTGCTGGGGAGCTACATCAAGGCCCGCCCTTTCTACTACTTGACTCTGGGTGTGCTGAACCCCTTTCTCTATTACTTGTTGCTGTTCAAGGCGTATGACCTGCTGCCTGCCCAGCAGGCACAGACCCTCAACTACACTTGGGCTATCACTCTCAGTCTGCTTGCCGTCCCCTTTCTCGGCCAGAAGCTGCGTCGGCGCGATGGCGTCGCCATCGTGTTGGGATATTTTGGCGCACTGGTGATCGCTACCAGAGGGGATGTATTCGGCCTGCAGTTCGACAACCCCCTCGGCGTGACGCTGGCACTGGTCTCGACCCTCATCTGGGCCAGCTACTGGATCCTCAACACCCGCAATCAGGGGGATCCCATCGTCAGCCTGTTGCTCGGCTTTATGATCAGCCTGCCCTTTATCGTCGTTGCGACCTGGTTGCTCTCCGATTTTGCCATGACCGCCTGGCAGGGATGGGCTGGTGCCATCTATGTGGGACTGTTCGAAATGGGCTTCGGTTTCGTGCTCTGGCTGATGGCGCTGCGCCATGCCACCAACACGGCCCCCATCAGCAACCTCATCTTTATCTCGCCGTTTGCCTCACTGGTGCTGCTCAACCTGTTGATCGGCGAAACCATCCATCCGGCCACCCCCATCGGGTTGGCGCTCATCGTTGCCGCCCTGCTGATCCAGCAGCTCAAGTACGGTAAACGCTATCGTGCATCAGTCGAAACCAAGAGCTGACCATGCAGAAGGGCGTATCCACGGATACGCCCTTCTCTCAATCCATCCACTCCTGTGGCTGATGTTTCGGCAGCCGTATCTCGACCAGCAGGCCGCCGAGATCCGAGCTTCCCAGCCGGATAGTGCCGTGGTGCTGGGCGACTATCTTGGCCACGATGGCCAACCCCAAGCCACTGCCGCCAACAGTTCGCGCCACATTCCCCTGAGTAAACGGCTTGAGCACCCGGGAGTAGTCCTGCTCCGGAATACCGGGGCCATCATCGGATAGGCGCAGGCGCACCCAGTGCCCGTCGTCCTTCAACTCGGCATACAAGCGGCTCGCCCCATAACGCTGCGAGTTGCTTGATAGGTTGTTCAACACCCGCCGGATACTAACCGGATTGCAGGCCACCCGCACTGCCTCTTGTGGCAGCGCCAGATCGACGTCCAGCCCCTGCTCCGAATAGATCAACAGGGTATCGTGCACCAGCTGGGTCAGATCGACAGGTACCGGAGCCTGCCCCTCATCCGGGCGGATGTAATCGATGAACTGATCGATGATGGCATTGGACTCATCAATATCTGAGTTGATGCTCTCCTTGAGATATTCGTCACCGGAGGACATCATCTCGGTAGCCAGCCGGATACGGGTCAGCGGGGTTCGCAGGTCATGGGAAACCCCCGCCATCATCAGGTTACGCTCTTCGATCAGGCTCTTGATGGAGTGGGACATATGGTTGAAGGTGCGGGTCAGACGGCGTACCTCCCGTGACCCCAGCTCCCCCAGCGCCTCGGGGAAATGTCCTCTGGCCACGGCAACCGCGCCAGCCTCGAGATCCTCGAGCGGACGAACCAACTGGCGTGCAAAGCGCCAGGCAGCAAACAGGGTGATCACCAGCAGCACGCTCAGATAGATGATGAGGGGTTCGATATCGTCATCTTCAATCTCGGTCAGCGGGATCCGCACCCAGATTTTGCTGGCCTGTGGCGGCTGGATCCAGATGATGTAGTGATCCTGGATCTCGACCCGCACCTTGGCCGGGCCACCCAGTTCGCGGCTTATGTTCTCCTCCAGATAGGGGTACGGCTTGGCATCGTTGAAGCCATGCTGCACCGCCTCGCTCTGGGTATAGATGTCGGTACCGGTCGTCACATAGACCAGCGCCTCGGCATCTTCACTCAACGCCAGCTGCTCGGTATTGACCGGAAAGATCAGCTTGACCTGATTGGCCAGCAGGTGACTGATCTGTTTGACGGTGGGTGCCAGCAGATAGTTGTAGAAGGTGACATAGGAGACCGCTTGATAGACCACCAGAACGGCGGCCAGGAACCAGAGCATGCGCGAGAACATGCTGCCGACCTTTTTCATGCACCGTCACCATCTGGTACAAACACATACCCCAGACCCCAGACGGTCTGTAGATAGCGGGGCTGGGCCGGGTCCTGCTCCAGCAGGCGGCGCAGGCGAGAGACCTGTACGTCGATACTGCGCTCGGTGGCGGTATATTCGCGGCCACGTGCCAGATTCATCAACTTGTCGCGGGAAAGCGGCTCGCGCGGATGGCTGACCAGTACCTTGAGCACCGCAAATTCACCGCTGGTGAGCGCCATCGGCTCGCCATCCCGGCTAAGCTCACGGGTAGCCAGATTGAGTTGGAAGGCTCCGAAGTTGACCACCTTCTCTGCAGCAGAGGGAGCCCCTGGCAACTCGACAGTATGGCGGCGCAGCACAGCTCGGATCCGCGCCAGCAGTTCACGGGGATTAAATGGCTTGGGCAGATAGTCATCGGCACCCATTTCGAGTCCGACGATGCGATCCACTTCATCCCCCTTGGCGGTGAGCATCAGCACCGGGATCTGGTTGCCCGCTTCCCGCAGACGACGGCAGATGGAGAGCCCATCCTCCCCCGGCAACATCAGATCGAGCACCATCAGGCTGAAGTTTTCACGAGTCAGCAGGCGATCGGCCTGTTCGCCATTAGCCACGCCGCGCACCACGAATCCCTGCTCGGTGAGATAGCGTTCCAACAGGGAACGTAATTTCAGGTCATCGTCCACGACCAGGACCTTGTATTGCTGCTGACTCATTGCTTTGCCTCTTCATTCTTTCGCTGCCCACCATACTAGGGGGGGATATCGCGGGAGAAAAGCATAAATATGTTACCGGTTATTACCCATGATCAGAGCGTGACGGCCGTCAAGCCCTCCTCCAGACCAGTACCGCTGAATGGCTCCCGCCAAGCTGGCGCAATTTCTCTCGACAGAAGGAGGACAAAAGCTAATATTCCCGAGCAGTTAGCGATGATTACCCCTCTTTGACCAGGTCCGCATCACCATGAAGACAAAGCTGATCACCCGCGAAGGCTACAACAAGCTGAAAGAAGAGCTCGATTTCCTCTGGCGTCAGGAGCGCCCCGAGGTCACCAGAAAGGTGGCATGGGCCGCCAGCCTGGGGGATCGCAGCGAAAATGCCGACTACCAGTACAACAAGAAGCGACTGCGGGAGATCGATCGGCGGGTGCGTTACCTGCGCAAATGTCTCGAAGAGCTGGGGATCGTCGACTATGCCCCCGCGCAGGAGGGCAAAGTCTTCTTCGGTGCCTGGGTCGAGGTGGAAAACGAAGAGGGCGAGACCAAGCGCTTTCGCATCGTCGGCTATGACGAGATCTTCGAGCGCAAGGATTACATCTCCATCGACTCCCCCATGGCCCGCGCCCTGCTCAAGAAAGAGGTCGGTGATGAAGCCATCGTCCGTACGCCAGTTGGTGACGTCTGCTGGTATATCAACGAGATCAGCTACCCCAAATAGCCGGACTACTGGTGAGCTGCTTGCCACAGGCACATCCTGAGTCACAGGTGCAATGGCAAGAGATGCGCTCTCCCCTGCGACTTATCAGTCTGACGGGTGCAGACCCCGGCGCAGGGTGGCATCCCGCAACACGACCCCATATAGTGCTCACACTTGGCGCCTGATGGCGCGGACTCGACCACAGAGGCCCTCAACAACATCATGATGCAAACCATAGAGAGACAGATTGCCGGTGAGCTCAATGCTCGCCCGGAGCAGGTGCAGGCCGCAGTGCGCCTGCTGGATGAAGGCTCGACCGTGCCCTTTATCGCCCGTTACCGTAAAGAGGTGACCGGCGGTCTGGACGATAGCCAGTTGCGCACCCTAGAGAGCCGCCTCGGCTATCTGCGTGAACTGGAAGATCGCCGTCAGGTGATCATTCGCTCCATCGAAGAGCAGGGCAAGCTGACCCCCGAGCTGATGCGCGAATTGAATGGTGCCGACAGCAAGACCCGGCTGGAAGATCTCTACCTCCCCTACAAGCCCAAACGCCGCACCAAGGGGCAGATGGCGATCGAAGCCGGGTTGGAGCCGCTGGCCAACCTGCTGCTCAGCGACCCGATGCAGGATCCCGAGCAAGCTGCAGCCACCTTCCTCAATCCCGAACAGGGCATTGCCGACAGCAAGGCTGCCCTCGACGGCGCCCGCTATATTCTGATGGAGCGCTTCGCCGAGCAGGCCGACCTGCTGGAGAAGCTGCGCGACTACCTGTGGCAAAATGCCACCCTGCGCGCCCGCGTGGTGGCAGGCAAGGAGCAGGAAGGGGCCAAGTTCAAGGACTATTTCGAACACGACGAACCCCTGCACAAGGCCCCCTCCCACCGGGTGCTGGCCATGCTGCGCGGCCGCAATGAGGGGATCCTCAATCTGGCGCTGGTCACCGGTGACGACGAGAGTGCCAGCCCCTGCGAAGGGATCATTGCCCACCACCTCAAGCTCAATCTGCAGAACCGCCCGGCCGACAAATGGCTGCAGGGGGTAGTGAGCTGGACCTGGAAGATCAAGTTGTCGCTTCAAATGGAGACCGAGCTGATCGGTCGCATCCGCGAGTCGGCAGAGGAGGAGGCGATCAAGGTGTTCGCCATGAACCTCAAGGATCTGCTGATGGCGGCCCCAGCGGGCATGCGCTGCACCATGGGGCTGGATCCGGGCATCCGCACCGGGGTCAAGGTTGCCGTGGTGGATGCCACCGGCAAACTGGTCGATCACGCCACCATCTATCCGTTCGAACCAAAACGCCAGATTGATCAGAGCCTCAAGACCCTGAGCGAGCTGTGCCAGAAACACAAGGTCGAGCTCATCAGCATCGGCAACGGTACCGCTTCGCGGGAGACCGACCGGCTGGTCAGCGACCTGTTCGAGCGCTACCCCGCCGCCAAGGCGCAGAAGATAGTGGTGAGCGAAGCGGGGGCCTCTGTCTACTCCGCCTCCGAGCTTGCCTCTCAGGAGTTCCCGGATCTCGACGTCTCGATCCGTGGCGCCGTCTCCATCGCCCGCCGCCTGCAAGACCCGCTGGCCGAGCTGGTCAAGATCGATCCCAAGAGTATCGGGGTGGGCCAGTATCAGCACGACGTCGGCCAGAGCCAGCTGGCCCGCCGGCTGGATGCCGTGGTCGAGGATTGCGTGAACGCGGTCGGTGTGGATGTGAATACCGCCTCGGTCGCCCTGCTCAACCGGGTTTCCGGCCTCTCCCAGACGCTGGCCCAGAACATCGTCGCCTACCGGGATGAGCACGGCGCATTCAAGAGCCGTCAGCAATTGCTGAAAGTGAGCCGACTCGGCCCAAAAGCCTTCGAACAGTGCGCCGGCTTCCTGCGCATTCGCGGCGGCAGCAATCCCCTCGACAGCTCGGCTGTACACCCCGAGTCCTATCCGGTCGTGGAGCGGATCCTCGCCAAGCTGGAGCAGACCGTGGAGAGCCTGCTCGGCAACAGCAGCCTGCTGCGCAGCCTGAAACCGGCCGATTACACCGATGAGCAATTCGGCGTGCCCACCATCACCGACATCATCGGCGAGCTGGACAAGCCGGGCCGCGACCCGCGCCCCGAGTTCAAAACAGCGACCTTCAAGGAAGGGGTGGAGCAGATCAGCGACCTGGTGCCCGAGATGGTGCTGGAAGGGGTGGTCACCAACGTCACCAACTTCGGCGCCTTCGTCGATATCGGTGTTCATCAGGACGGGCTGGTGCACATCTCCTCCCTGACCGACCGTTTCGTCAAGGATCCCCGTGAGGTGGTCAAGGCCGGCGACATTGTGCGGGTCAAGGTGCTGGAGGTGGACGCCCCGCGCAAGCGGATCAGCCTGACCATGCGCCTCGACGAAAAGGCAGGGCAGCCCGCCCGCAAGCCGGCTGAAGCGCGCAACAGCTGTGCTGGCAACACCAAACCAAGAAATGAGCCGCGCCAAAGCCCCCCTATGGGTGGTGCCATGGGCAACGCCTTCGCGGCAGCGCTCTCCAAAGCGAAAAAGTAGCGAAACCTTCCAGAAGTCCTCTGAATGCAAAAAGCCCCGCAAGGGGCTTTTTTACACGCGAAGCTCAGGATTACTGCGTCAGGGCAGCAAGTATGCTCTCGGGCTCTCCATGCTGGGCCAGCACCTCCCGCAGTCGGTTGAATGCCTTGCAGGCCTCTTGCGGATATTTGCCGTAAGAGACGACGCCGGTGTGGCTCCAGCCAGCCGCCAGCATCACTTTCTTCTTGAAACTGGTTCCTTCAGTTCCCCCTCCTCCGAGCTGCATCAGAAATTGCTCCATCTGCAGGTGGGGGGGCGGCACACGGGAGAAGGTGGTGAAATCTTCCGCTTTGACTTCATCGAAATGCATGACAGCTCCTGTGAAATTGGAATGGGCCTGATCTTCAGGTTAGTTGCAAAACAGGCAAAGCAGCTGAAAGTTTGGCGAGGGTGATTCAGATATGCAGACTGAGGGACTGGGTAGAGGCCGGGCTGACAGCCTGTCGATAGTGGCCCGCGATGACGCTGTTGCGCTTGTCCATATAGGCGCTCAACACACCGTCCGATTTCGCGCTCTGCTCGGCCATCAGCTCTTTGCGTGCCTTGGCTTCACTCGCGGCGGCGCTGCGTGCAACGGCCAAATCCTGCGCGGAAGGCTCGGCAGGCGCCAGCGCTGCAGAGCGGATCTGCTGCATCTTGGCGATGGTAGCCGCAGGGTCACCGGGTACGACACTGGTATCGATCTGGACTTCGCCACCCGTAGCATAACGCTTGCCATCCGGCCCTTGCGTAAACTGATAGGTGGGCGAGCTGGCGTACGCTCCACCCGCAGACTGGTGAGCCTGCTCGTGAGTACGCACCTCCTTGTCACGCTCGACAAGATCCTGAACCTGCTGCTCTTGCCGCTGTTGCTGCTCCTGCTGTTTGGGATCTTGCTGCTTGCGCTGCCCATCCTCACCGGTGGCCTCGACAAAGCGATTGTCTGGCAGTGTCGTCGGCGCCAGTTGTCCGGTTTCACGGCTGTTCTGGGAGCTCTGATTGCTGGAGGCCTGACCAGCTTTGGATTTCTCTTTCTGGGAGCCGACTTCAGATTCGGCAACGGAGGCTTGGCCCGCTCGGGCCTGCGGGATCAGTTCTGCCCGGCGATTATCCGTCCTCGCTGCTTCCACCTGGGGTTGCAGCTGTGTCGGGATAAGGGGAGGCAGACTGACATTGATGTTCATCTCACACCCGGATGTCGATCAGGGTTCCCATCATCTCGCTGGCAGTCTGCACTACCTTGGCGGAAGCGCCAGCCTGTTGCTCGGCCACCTTGAGATTGACAAGCTCATCGGTCACTTGCACCTGATCCCCGCTGGGGGTGTTGAGGCGGGCGATCTGATTGGATGCCTTGTCGGCAATCTGCTCGGCTCGCTGAAATCCCTGAACCCCGCTGTTGAAAGCAGAATCAATACGCATGGTGTTACTCCTCTGGTCACAGCTTAATTATCCGCCAGACCAGAGGATTAATGAAGCTTACAGGCTGTTTTTTAGCCAACAAAATCTCGAACGATTTCAATGAATTCGTCAGGGTGGGAGATAAAAGGTGCGTGTGAGGCCTTATTGAGAGTCACGCTGCAGCTGGCAGGGTAGAGATCATCCAGCAGGGGAATGGCCGCCTTGGGCACCAATGAATCCAGTCGGCCATAGATCCGCAACCAGGGCAGATCGAGCTCCTGCAGCGGTTCGCGCAGATCAATCTCGGCCAACAGCGTCAGTCCAGCCTCGAGTGCGGCAAACTGGGGCGCCGGGCGCTCGGCCAGCCAATGGCGCAACTGACGGATATCATCCCGGGCATGTTCGCTGCCCATGGCCTGGATCGCCAGAAAGCGCTCTATGGTCTGGCGAAAATCCCCCGCCAGCATCTGGTTGAAGCCGGTCAGTACCTTGGGGGCAATTCCGGGCCACTCGTCCCGCGCCATAAAGCAGGGAGAGCTGGCTACCGTGATCAGGGAGTGCAACCGATCGGGATGAGTCAGCGCCAACTGGCTTGCCACCAGACCGCCGAGCGACCAGCCAAGCAGATGGCACTTCTGCGGCAAGATGGCGGCCACCTGCTCGGCAAGCCAGGGCAGGCTGTAATCCACCTCGTCTGCCAGCGGGCTGTTGCCAAAGCCGGGCAAATCCACCAGATGAACCCGATAGTGGGACGCCAACGGTTGGGCAACACCATGCCAGACCGCACCGTTCATCCCCCACCCGTGCAACAGCACCAGATCGGGCCCCTGGCCAAACTGCTCTACCGATATGCTCATCTAGACTCAAGATCCCTGTTCATGCTCTTGGGGTCAGCATGTTAAAGCGACTGCTCGCTAAAGCAAGCCCGCTACTCGGCAGCCACGGTGACTGGCAAGGGAGCTGCCTGCTCTGCCATCAGCCTTGCGACAACGAGCCCCTGCTCTGCAGCTGGTGTCGGCAGGCGCTGCACCAGTCACAGCCGAGATGCCGCCTCTGCGCAGCACCGCTGGCTGACTATATAGAAGAGAGCATACCGGTCTGTGGTCGCTGCCAGCGCAGACCCCCCCCCTGGAAGCGGTTGCAGGTGATTGGCGACTACCAACCCCCCTACCCCATGCTGATCCCCCGGCTCAAATATTCCGGCCAAATCCTGCTGGCTCCGTTACTGGCACGCCTCTTGGCCGATCATCTGGATGGCTGCGAGCCGCCGGAGGCGATCATTCCGGTTCCCCTGCACTGGTGGCGGCAGTGGCGGCGTGGGTTCAATCAGGCGGAGGAGATCGCGCAAGCCCTTGGCGAGTTCACCGGTATTCCCTGCGACAACACCCTGTTGCAGCGCATCAAGGCAACACCGCAGCAAACAACCCTGAGCGCCGGGCAGCGGCGGCGCAATCTGCGCGGGGCATTCCGGATCCGCCCCCACCACTATCGTCATGTCGCCCTGCTCGATGACGTTGTGACCACAGGTGCCACCGCCGGTCAGCTCAGCCGTTTGCTCCATGAGAGCGGCATCACAAACGTAGAAGTGTGGGCAATCTGTCGTACCCTGCGGCACAGCAAGTAGCCATCGGCATGCTACCCAAGCATTAATAACCGCGTTATCATGAATACCCTAGTCGTACACTCAGGTTTATGAGGATAGTGATGATCAGCATTTCCGACGCCGCCCAGGCCCATTTCCGTAAACTGCTGGAAAAACAGCCTGATGGCACCAATATCCGGGTGTTTGTGGTCAATCCGGGAACCCAGAATGCCGAGTGTGGCGTATCGTATTGCCCGCCCGATGCCGTGGACCCGGAAGATCAACACCTGCCCTTCAGCGGCTTCGACTGTATGGTCGATCCCCTGAGCGCCCCCTTCCTGGTGGATGCCACCATCGACTTCGTGACCGATCAGATGGGCTCCCAGCTCACCCTGAAAGCACCGAACGCCAAGATGCGTAAAGTGGCCGACGACGCGCCGCTGATCGAGCGCATCGAGTACGTGCTGATGTCCGAGGTGAACCCCATGCTGGCCGGTCACGGTGGCAAGGTCACTCTGGTCGAACTGACCGAAGACAAACTGGCCATCCTGCAGTTTGGCGGCGGTTGCAACGGTTGCTCCATGGTCGATTACACCCTGAAAGAGGGGATCGAGAAGCAGCTGCTGGAGAAGTTCCCGGGTGAGCTCAACGGTGTGAAAGACGCCACCGAGCACCAGCGCGGCGACCACTCTTACTACTGATTTGCAGCCCTTGCAGCAAAGAAAAGGCCCCGCCATCTGGCAGGGCCTTTTGCATGGGCAATCGGCAGATTACTCGTCCTTCTTGTCTCGCGACAGCAGGGCGATGGCCGCCTCTTTCGGGTTCTTACCCTCGTAGAGCACCTTGAAGATCTGCTCGCAGATGGGCATCTCGACGCCGCAGCGGGCCGCCAGCAGATGCACCTCTTTGGTGTTGCGATACCCCTCCACCACCTGACCGATCTCGGTCATGGCGGTGTTCACATCCTTGCCAGCCCCGAGGGCCAGCCCGAAGCGACGGTTGCGCGACTGGTTGTCGGTACAGGTGAGCACCAGATCCCCGAGCCCCGCCATCCCCATAAAGGTTTTGGCATCGGCACCCAGCGCCGCACCCAGACGCTGCATCTCCACCAGACCCCGGGTGATGAGCGCGGTTCTGGCATTGGCGCCAAACCCGAGCCCGTCGGAGAGACCGGCACCGATGGCGATGACGTTCTTCACCGCCCCACCCAGCTGCAGACCGACGAAGTCCGGATTGGTATAGACTCGGAACGAGCGGCCACAGTGCAGCAGGTGGGAGAGATCGTCAGCGAACTCGTCGTGGGTCGAAGCGACCGAGATGGCGGTCGGCAGACCGGCAGCCAGCTCCTTGGCGAAGGTGGGACCGGAGATCACCGCCAGCGGTATCTCGTCACCCAGCACTTCACGGGCCACATCCTGCAACAGACGGCCACTGTCCGGCTCCAGACCCTTGGTGGCCCAGGCGATACGGGTATCGGGGCGCAGGAAGGGCTTGATCCGGGTCAGCACATCGCCAAATACATGGCTTGGCACGACCAGCAGCAGCACGGGGGCAGCCTGTACCGCACGTTGCAGATCCGCAGTCAGCTGCAAATCGGCGGGGAAAGGGACATCAGGCAAAAATGCCTTGTTGCAGCGGTCTTGTTCCAGCTCGGCGACATGAGCGGGGTCGTGACCCCACAGCAGGGTCGGATGACCATTGCGCGCCAGAGAAATGGCAAGGGCAGAGCCATAAGACCCCGCCCCCAAGACCGAGATAGCGATCTGGTCAGCCATTATCAGGCTTCCGCAGTCGCCTGCTGGGCCTGTGCTTGCGCCATGTGCTGGGCAAACAGGGCATCGAAGTTGACCGGTGCCAGGTTCAGCTGCGGGAAGGAACCCTTGCTCACCATGTTGGCCACGGCTTCGCGGGCATACGGGAACAGGATGTTCGGGCAGAAGGCAGCCAGGCAGTGAGCCAGTTGCGGCTCCGGCAGGTTACCAATGGTGAAGATACCGGCTTGCTGTACTTCGCACAGGAAGGCGGTTTCGGTTTCCAGTTTGCAAGTCACGGTCAGGGTCAGGACAACCTCGTACACGCTCTCAGCCAGGATGTTGGTCTTGGTATCCATATCCAGCTTGACGTCCGGCTGCCACTCTTTCTGGAAGATGTGCGGGGTGTTCGGCGCTTCGAAAGAGACATCCTTGGTGTAAACACGCTGGATGTGGAATTCCGGTTGTACTTCCTGGTTGTTGATCTCGTCAGCCATTTCGTTTGATTCCTTGTTATATGGATAAGTGGGCTCAGGCCCTGCTTAAATCAGCGTTTCTTGGTTACCGGCAGATTTTCTGCACGCCATTGGGCCATGCCACCGCCGAGCACATAAACCTGCTTGAAGCCAGCTTTGCTCAGCTGACGGCCCGCGCCGCCCGCAGTCATTCCCGACTCGCACACCACTATGATGGGGGCATCTTTATGCTTTTCAACCGGGCCCAGATTATTGCTCTGGATCTGGGTCAGCGGCAGGTGCTGGGCACCGGCCAGATGGCCCTTGGCATACTCTTCCTGACTGCGAATATCCACCACGGTAGCATTCTCGCGGTTGATCAGCAGGGTCGCAGTGTGGTTGTTGACGGTTTTTACCGGAGACAAACGGGCACGCACAGTGGTGTAAACCAGGGTGCCAGCAAGGCCCAACCAGGCTGCGGTCAGCAGCGGGTTGCGGGCCGCAAAATCCAAATACTCTTGCATCTTCTACTATCCAGGGACCAAGACAAGGGCCCGAGTATACATGGGGGTATTGATAAGATCAGCCATCTTGGCGGCAAAGCGCGAGCAGGCTCCCATCATCATTGGGCAGCGAGCATGGCAGGAAAGGCGTGGCTTGCGGGGCCACGGGAGCGCCCCTTGGCTATCAGGTGACTATTTCGGCAGATGTAGTAATATTACGCTAGTTTCATTTCCCGCATTTTTTCCAATCCGAGAGGACATAGTCTTATGTCAACAGCTAAGAAACCTTTGGTTCTGGTCATCATGGACGGTTGGGGCTACAGCACCAAGCAAGAGCACAACGCCGTCGCTGCCGCCAAGACTCCCAACCTCGATCGTCTGGCCCGTGACTACACCAGCACCCTGATCTCCGGCTCCGGTCTGGACGTCGGTCTGCCGGATGGCCAGATGGGCAACTCCGAAGTGGGCCACGTCAACATCGGTGCCGGTCGCATCGTCTATCAGGAGCTGACCCGCATCTCCAAAGACATCCAGGACGGCGAATTCTTCCAGAACGTCGAGCTGGCCAAGGCTGTTGACGCTGCCGTGACCAACGGCAAAGCCGTTCACATCATGGGCCTGATGTCCCCGGGTGGCGTACACAGCCACGAAGAGCACATCATGGGCATGATCGAAATGGCTGCCAAGCGTGGCGCCGAGAAGATCTACCTGCACGCCTTCCTGGATGGCCGTGACGTTCCGCCGCGCTCCGCCCAGTCCTCCATCGAGCTGTTCGATGCCCTGTTCGCCAAGCTCGGCAAGGGTCGTTTCGCCTCCATGATCGGCCGTTACTTCGCCATGGACCGTGACAACCGCTGGGATCGCGTGCAGCAAGCCTATGACCTGATGACCCAGGGCAAGGGCGAGTTCACCGCCGAGAGCGCCACTGAAGCGCTGGCTGCCGCCTATGCCCGCGACGAGAACGACGAGTTCGTCAAAGCCACCCGCATCGGCGAAGCTGCCCCGATGGAAGATGGTGATGCGCTGATTTTCATGAACTTCCGTGCCGACCGTGCCCGTGAAATCACCCGCGCCTTCGTTGACACAGACTTCACCGGCTTCGCCCGTGCAGTCGAGCCGAAACTGAACTTCGTGATGCTGACCGAATACGCGGCCGACATCAAAACTGCCTGTGCCTACCCGCCGACCGCTCTGGTCAACACCCTGGGTGAGTGGCTGGCCAAGCAGGGCAAGACCCAGCTGCGCATCTCCGAAACCGAGAAGTATGCTCACGTCACCTTCTTCTTCAACGGTGGCGAAGAGTCCTGCTTCACCGGCGAAGATCGCGAGATCGTGGCCAGCCCGAAAGTGGCGACCTATGACCTGCAGCCGGAGATGAGCTCCGAAGAGCTGACCGACAAGCTGGTTGCGGCCATCAAGAGCGGCAAGTACGACGTCATCATCTGTAACTACCCGAATGGCGACATGGTTGGTCACACCGGTGTGTTCGATGCCGCCGTCAAAGCGTGTGAAGCCGTTGACCACTGCATCGGCCGCGTCACCGACGCCCTGGCCGAAGTGGGTGGCGAGTGCCTGATCACTGCCGACCACGGCAACGCCGAGAAGATGCTGGACGAAGAGACTGGTCAGGCCCACACCGCCCACACCAATCTGCCGGTTCCGCTCATCTATTTCGGTCGCAAAGCCGAGGTGGTTGAAGGTGGCAAACTGTCCGATCTGGCCCCCACCATGCTGACCCTGATGGGTCTGCCGGTGCCGCCGGAAATGACTGGCAAGCCCCTGATGATTCTGAAATAATCCTTCCCCATGCGGGGATGCGAAGTTATTTCACAGAAAACCAGTCGCGTCGGCCTGTTGGCCGGCGCGCTGTTTTTTTGCCTGTCGTTTGGCGCCAGCAAACCGGCTTTGGCCGCCAATCAGCAGCTGGGGACCATGCAGTCCCAGATCAAAGAGCAACAGAAGACCATCAAGCTCAGCAAGCAGGAGCTTGCCAAGCTCAATACCCAGCTCAAGGCTGACGAGCAGGCCATCTCGGCCGCCGCCGCCAAACTCAACCAGACCAGGCAGCAGTTGAAGCAGAACCAGCAGACGCTGGCGACCCTGCAAAAAGACAAGCTCGCGCTGGAAGTTCAAGCCAAACATCAAAAGCAGTTGCTGGCCAAACAGGCGGAGAGCGCCTTTCAGGCGGGCAACCACGACTACCTCAAACTGCTGCTCAATCAGCAGGATCCGGCCAAACTGAGCCGCTCACTCGACTACTACGACTACCTCAACAAGGCCCGCATCGAGGCCATCGACGCCCTGCGCGTCACCCGCGACAAGCTGGCGAAAAACCAGCAGGCAACCAAAGAGACCGAAACCAGACTGCAGACCCTGCTTGCCGAACAGCAGGAGCATCACCAGACCCTGCTGGCCAGCCAGCAGAGCCGGGCCAAGGTGCGCAACCAGTTGCAGCAGTCGGTACAGGATGACGAGCAGAAGCTCACCAAGCTGGTCAAAGCGGAGAAAGCGCTGAAAGCCCGGCTGGAAGAGCTGCGCCGCCAGCGGGAAGAGCAGGAGCGCCGCGAACGGGCCGAACGGGAACGGCTGGCCAAGCTGAAAGCGGAACAGGAGCGTCAGCGCAAGCTGGCCGAGCAGCGCCGCGCCGAGCAACAACGACTTGCCGCCCAGCAGAACAAAACCGTCAAACCGGCAGAACCGGTCGAAGAGATGTCCAGTACCAAACCGGAGCGAGGCTCTGGGATTGGGACCGCAGGTTACTACAGCGGGCTCAAGACCAATGGCAGCCTGCGCTGGCCGGTACAGGGGCCGATCCTCATCGCCTACGGCTCGCCGCGCACCGCCCAGCTCAAGTGGAAAGGCACCCTGATCGGCGCCAGCGAAGGAACCCAGGTAAAGGCGGTCGCACCGGGACAAGTGGTTTACGCCGACTGGCTCGACGGCTTCGGTATGCTGCTGGTAATCGATCACGGTAAGGGCTACATGAGCCTCTACGGTCACAATCAGTCGCTGCTGCGTCAGGTTGGCCAGAATGTGGAACAGGGTGAACCAGTGGCACTGGTTGGTGACAGTGGTGGCCAGGACAGACCGGGCCTCTACTTCGAAATTCGCTATCAGGGCGAGGCCATCAACCCAACCAAATGGCTGGCCAAGGGTTGAGTCAACCCGGCCGACAAACGCATCACACGCTCACTAGCAAAAGCCTGCATCACGCAGGCTTTTGTCGTTTCAGGAGTACAGCAACCCGCTGTCGCTCCCATTTGATGAAAAATTACCTAATTTTTCGCTCGGCTCAGGAGAAGACAACCAGACCGATCTGCTCCAGCAAGGTCTGCTGCTGATCCTCGTTGATCTGCACCCCTTGCAGATCGACCCGGCGCAGATCCAGCCCCGGCAGATCGCACTGGCGCAGATCGCAGCCCTGCAGCTTGAAGCTGGTCCAGTCAATCTGGCCAAACTCAGAGCCGCTAAGATCGGAACCCGCCAGCGAGGCACCAAACAGGTTGGCCCCCTGCCAACGGTTGCCGGTCAGCTCGCACTTCTCCAGCAGGCAGCCCTCGAAGCTGGCGTAGCTGAAGTTGTTGCCGGTCAGATGGGCCTCGCAGAAGTAGCTTTTGGCGGTGATCTGGTTGGCGAAGCTGGCATGGCTGAAGTTGATACCGACCGCCTGACAGTCGCGCATCTCCAACCCCAGACACTGGCTGCGGCTGCAATCGGCCATGGTGAGATCGCAGCGTAGAAAGCTGGCCTCGCGCAGATCGCAACCCTGCAACAGACAGCCCCGTTCACTCTCCCGATCGTAGAAGCTGCAGTCAATGAAGCGGCTATCGCTCAAATCCAGCCAGGAGAAGTTGCATCCGATAAAGCGGCACTCCGAGAACTGCTCCCCCTCCACATCCTGTTGCTCGAACCGGACATCCACTAACTGCTTGCCTCTGATCATCGGAAAACTCCTGCAAAAACGGCTTCATATGCTGACTTTATCCGCCAAAAACGGTAATGTTACATGTAACATCCACGCTGGACACCCCTATGAGCCCCACCCGCAAGCGCCGCCCCACCCTGCAAGATATCGCCGACCAGACCGGCGTGACCAAGATGACTGTCAGCCGCTATCTGCGCGACCCGCAGACCGTGGCGGAGGGGACCCGCGAGCGGATCGCGGCTGTGGTGGAAGAGCTGGGCTATATCCCCAACCGGGCGCCGGACATTCTCTCCAACGCGACCAGCAAGGCGATCGGCATCCTGATCCCCTCCCTCTCCAACCAGGTCTTCTCGGCGGTGATCCATGGCATCGAGTCGGTGACCCGACCGGCCGGTTACCAGACCCTGCTGGCCCACTACGGCTACAGTCCGGAGCGGGAGGAGGAGCAAGTCGCGTCCCTGCTCTCCTATCACGTGGATGGGCTGATCCTCTCCGACAGCCAGCACACCGAACGCACCCGCAAGATGATCGCCACCGCCGGCATTCCGGTGGTGGAGACCATGGACCTGCCGCAAACCCCCATCGACATGGTGGTCGGCATGGATCATAGAGCCGCAGCCCGGGCCATGGTAACAGAGATGCTGCGCCGGGGCCGACGCAAGGTGGTCTATCTGGGGGCGCGGCTCGACGTGCGCACCCAGCTGCGGATGGAGGGTTACTATCAGGCGATGACCGACTTCGGCCTCACCGGCCAGCATCTGCTGACCGAACAATCCTCCAGCTTCACTCTGGGGGGCGAGCTGCTGGATCAGGCGCTGGTGCGCTATCCCGACCTCGACGGCCTGTTCTGCACCAACGATGACCTAGCGGTGGGCGCCCTGCTACAGTGTCAGGCCAAGTGGATCCCGGTGCCCCAGCAGATCGCCATCGCCGGTTGCAACGCTCTCGACATCGGCCACGCCATGACCCCCAAACTGGCCAGTATCGCCACCCCGCGGGAAGCGATCGGTCGGGAGGCGGCCACCATGCTGCTGGCGCGTCTCAACGGCCAATCCCAACCCGATACCCGCAAGGATATCGGCTTCTCCCTCTATGTCGGGGAGAGTCTTGGGTAATCCCTTCCCTCACCCACTTAAGTCACGCTGATAACAAACAGGCCACCCGAGGGTGGCCTGTTTGGTTTTCTGCACAACTGACGCTTAGCGTTTTACCAACTCAACCGCTTCGCGAGAGAGGCGAGTCACCTCTTCCCAGTTGCCGCTCTTGACCGCATCGGCCGGCAGCATCCAGGAGCCGCCGACGGTGGCCACGCACTTGAGCGCCAGATAGTCGGCCACGTTTTTCGGGCCGATACCGCCGGTCGGGCAGAACTTCACCTGGGGCAGCGGCGCGGCAATGGCGGAGAGTGCCTTGGTGCCGCCGTTCGCTTCGGCCGGGAAGAACTTCAGGTGGTCGTAGCCCGCTTCCAGCGCCTGCATCACCTCGGACGGGGTAGCCACACCCGGGATCAGCGGCGCAGTGCTCTTGGCCGCGTGGGCCAGCAGGGCCGGAGTCATCCCCGGGGAGATGACGAAGCGGGCACCGGCGGCAACGGCAGCATCAAACTGCTCGCAGTTGAGCACGGTACCGGCACCGACCATGGCATCCGGCATCGCCCTGGCAATGAGGGCGATAGCGTCGAGCGCCACCGGGGTGCGCAGGGTGATTTCGAAGACGGAGATGCCGCCGTCGAGCAGCGCCTTGGCCATCGGCAGGGCCTGATCCAGCTCGTTGATAACCATCACGGGTACCAGCGGGGAGGCAGCAAACACCTCGGCCGGGGTCACTTTCCAGTTCTGCATAGCTCTTCCTTAGTCAAAGATGGTAGCGCCACACTCGGCGCTCGATACCGCGCGACGCATCACGCTGAACAGTTCACGGCCCCACCCCTCTTGTTCCAGAGTGAGGTCAATCTCGGCCTGGGTACGGCCACTCAAATCGGTCAGGCAGTCGAGGCTGCCGTTTACCGCGTCAACCCGCAGCAGGTCGCCGTCAGCCAGCAAGCCGATGGCCCCGCCGTGCAGCGCTTCCGGAGTGACGTGGATGGCGGCCGGGATCTTGCCGGAAGCACCGGAGAGACGGCCGTCGGTGACCAGCGCCACCTTGTAACCCGCCTTCTGCAGGTTGCCGAGCACCGGCATCAGCTTGTGCAGCTCCGGCATGCCGTTGGCGGCCGGGCCATTGTGGCGCACCACGATCACGGCGTCCTGATTGAGATCGCCCGCCTTGTAGGCCGCTTCCACCGCATGCTGGGAGGAGAAGACCCGCGCCGGCGCTTCAATCACCCGATACTCGGGAGCCACAGCTGAGACCTTGACCACGGCACGACCCAGATTGCCCGCCAGCAGCTTGGTGCCGCCAGTGGCCTGGAACACGCTGCCGGAAGGTGAAAGCACGCTCGCATCGCCGCTCTCGCCCACCGGCTGCCATACCAGCTGGCCATCGACCAGTGCCGGGCGGCTGAGGTAATCCTGCATCTCGCCAAAGACCGGAGTGGCGTCCATGTGGATCAGCCCCTCTTGCGCCAGACGGCGCATCAGGCCGGGCACGCCGCCTGCCTGTTCGAAGGCGTTGACGTCGGCCGGGCCGTTCGGGTACATGCGAACCAGCAGCGGCACCACGTCGGAGAGATCGCTGATGTCATCCCAGGTCAGTACCAGACCGGCCGCGCGGGCCAGCGCCACCATGTGGATGCTGTGGTTGGTGCTGCCGCCAGAAGCGAGCAGGGCCACCAGACCGTTGACCAGCGAGCGCTCATCCAGCACCTCGCTCAGCGGGCGATAGGCCGGGGAACCCGGGATCATGGCGCTGATGCGGCGGGCCGCTTCAGCGGTCAGGGCGCGGCGCAGCTCGCTATGCGGGTGCACAAAGGCGGAGCCCGGCAGCATCAGGCCCATGGCCTCGAACACCAGCTGGTTGGTGTTGGCGGTGCCGTAGAAGGTGCAGGTGCCTGCCGCGTGGTAGGCGCCGCACTCCATCTCCAGCAGAGCATCGCGACCCACTTCACCGGCGGCGTACTTCTGACGCACCTTCACCTTCTCGTCGTTGCTGATGCCGCTCGCCATCGGGCCGGCAGGAACAAATGCCGTCGGCAGGTGAGCGTGGGAGAGGGCCCCCATGATCTGGCCCGGAGCTATCTTGTCGCAGATGCCGAGCAGCAGGGTGGCATCGAAGGTGTTGTGAGAGAGCGACAGCGCGGTTGCCTGAGCGATCAGGTCGCGGGAGAAGAGGGACATGTCCATCCCCGGCTGACCCTGAGTCACGCCGTCGCACATGGCGGGCACGCCACCGGCAACCTGAGCACTGTGGCCCAGTTCGGCCAGCGCGCCCTTGATGATATCCGGATAGCCCTGATAGGGCTGATGGGCACTCAGCATGTCGTTGTAGGCGGTGACGATGCCGACGTTGGCGCGGGTCATATCGAGAATGCGCCCCTTCTCGTCACTGCTGCAGGCGGCCACGGCGTGGGCCAGGTTGCCGCAGGCCAGTGCGGCGCGGGTCTTGCCCTGCTCGGCCTGACGCTGGATGCGGGCCATAAAGGCCTGACGGCGGGCGGCACTGCGCTCGCGAATGCGGGCAGTGACGTCGGAAATTACCTTATGAATCACTGGGCTTGCTCCAATGCTGTGACGGCGCGGTCAACCACCTGTTCGAAGGTGCCGTCGATATCAATGTGGAATACACCGGCTTCGCCATCCGGGCGCTCCAGAGTATCGAACTGACTTTGTACCATGCTTTCGCGCATGAAGTGGCCCTTGCGGGCACGCATCCGCTCGAGGATCAGCGGCTGGCTGCCATCGAGGAAGATGAAGCTGACCGACTCGTTGCCTTCGCGGATCTGGTCGCGGTACTTCTTTTTGAGGGCGGAACAGACAATGATGCCGGTCTCGTTCTTCTGCTCGAGACTGTAGGCGGCGTCACGGATCCGCTCCAGCCAGGGGGCACGATCCTCATCGTTGAGGGGGTTGCCGCCAGCCATCTTCTGGATGTTGGCCTTGGGGTGCAGGTCATCACCATCGATGAACTTGGCGCCCAGCGCTTCGGCCACTTTCAGACCCACGCTGGATTTGCCGCTACCACATACACCCATCACGATAATGCACTTACCCGCCATAATTTGACCTCTGTCCCACTTTTCAAAAAACCAGCTGTTGATGGGTTCTAATCTAACACGTTACCGGTAACATGTTACCGGTAACGATTGAAAATGTGAAGTCTGCCACAGACTGAGCAAACCCATAGTCACCTGGGCATATGATGTTGAGCCCTTGCCATAAATCTAAATAAATCATAAAGATATGGTTTGCCGACGGATCGGCAAGGTGTCACGACTGAACTTGGAAAAAGGAACGCATAACAATGTCTGACCTCTCCCTGATCATGACAGCCGCCGGCTCGATTGTGCTGCTGCTCTTCCTGGTGATGAAGGCCCGTCTCCACGCCGTCGTCTCCCTCATTCTGGTCTCCATGGTGGCGGGTCTCGCCGCTGGCATGAACCCGGCCGACATCGCCGCCACCATCCAGAAAGGGATGGGTGGCACCCTCGGTTTCGTCGCGGTAGTGGTGGCGCTGGGTGCCATGTTTGGCAAGGTGATGGAAGTGACCGGAGCCCTCGACCGGGTGGCTCACACCCTGCTCGGCAAGTTCGGCGTCAAGCGCGCCAACTGGGCCATGGCCCTGACCGGCTTTGTCTGCGCCCTGCCGCTCTTCTTTGACGTGGCCGTGGTGCTGCTGATCGGCGTCGCCTTCGCCATCGTCCGTCGTGGCGGCGGCAGCGTGGTGAAGATCGGTATCGCCCTGCTGGCGGGTATCGCCACTTGCCAGGCCTTCCTTATTCCGGCGCCGGGCCCGATCCTGGTCGCTTCCCAGCTGGGTGCCGACTTCGGCTACATGATCCTGTTCGGCCTGATCGCCGCCGTACCGGCGCTGATCCTGGCAGGCCCGCTGTTCGGTGACTTCATCAGCAAGATCGTCGATGTGCCGCTGCCTGCCGATGCCCAGAACAGCGTCCACGATGACAGCAAATCCCTGCCCTCCTTCGGGCTGGCCATGGGCCTCATCGGTCTGCCGCTGCTGCTGATCGGCCTCAAGACCATCGTCGGTCGCTTCGTCGAGGCGGGCTCCACCTTGCACAACTGGCTGGAGTTCATCGGTCACCCCTTCACCGCCATCATGGTCGCCTGTCTGGCCGCCTTCTATCTGCTGGGCATTCGCCGCGGCATGTCCCGTGACGAGGTGATGAGCGTCTGCAACAGCGCCATCCAGCCAGCGGGCGTCATCATTCTGGTGACCGGTGCCGGTGGCGTGTTCAAGCAGGTGCTGGTTGATTCCGGCGTGGGTGCCGCCCTTGGCAACATGCTGGCCGACTCCGGTCTGCCCATCGTCGCGCTGGCCTTCATTCTGGCCGCTGCGGTGCGGGTGATTCAGGGCTCTGCCACCGTCGCCATGCTGACCGCCTGCGGTCTGGTGCTGCCGATGCTGGAGCCGCTCGGCCTGAATGGCGCCCAGCTGGCGGCCGTCACCATCGCCATCGGCGGCGGTGCCATCGTGCTCTCCCACGTCAACGACTCCGGTTTCTGGCTGGCGAACCGCTACCTCGGCCTCACCGAGAAGCAGACTCTGCAGACCTGGACCGTGATGGAGACCATCATCGGCACCACTGGCGGCGTGATGGCGATGATCATCTACAGCTTCCTCTGACAGGGGCAAAATGCTGACAAAAAGGCCTCACTCGTGAGGCCTTTTTCATCTTTCTGATGATTCTTTCTTTGGCTGAGAGGGCGAGATTGCTAGAATCGCCTATTCATCGCTCCGAGTGGAACGCTTAACCCCGTGATTTCAGGTTTATCTATGCATTCATCGGCCCATTATCGACAACTGCTGGCGCGCCTGCCCCAGATCGCCGTCGCAGCGGATCAGTTTGAAGTGCTCTATAGCGCCCAAGATTTCAAACGCCGCATTCTTGCGCTTATCGCCAGTGCCACCCGGCGCATCTATCTGGTCGCGCTCTATCTGCAGGATGACGAAGCAGGCCGGGAGATCCTCTCCGCCCTCTACGCCGCCAAGCAGCGCAATCCGGCCCTCGACATCAAGCTATTTGTCGACTTCCACCGTGCCCAGCGCGGCCTGATCGGCAAGGGCAAGCAGGGCGGCAACCACCTGATGTATCAGGCCATGGCTGCCGAACACGAGCACCAGATCGAAATCTACGGCGTGCCGGTCAAGGGGCGTGAGCTGCTCGGCGTGCTCCACCTCAAGGGCTTCATCTTCGATGATGTGGTGCTCTACTCCGGTGCCAGCCTCAACGACATCTACCTGCACCAGCAAGATCGCTACCGCTTCGATCGCTATCACCAGATCACCAGCCCGGAGCTGGCCCGCAGCATGGTCAACTATGTGGATGACCTGTTCGTGAAGAGCGACGCGGTGCAGCGGCTGGATCACAGCGATATCCCCAGCGCCAAGCAGCTGAAGGGGCCGATCCGCCGCTTCAAGCAGAGCCTGCGCCAGAGCCAGTACCGTTTCAGCACCATGCCGGTCAACACCCAGGAGGTGGCCGTCACCCCCATGGTGGGTCTGGGCAAGCGCAACAATCAGCTCAACCTGATGATCCGCAATCTGGTGCGTGCCACCGAGCGGGAGATCTTCATCTGCACCCCTTACTTCAACCCGCCCAAGGAGTTGAGCAAGGATATCGAGGATCTGCTGCAGCGCGGTTGCAAAGTCACCATCGTAGTGGGCGACAAGACCGCCAACGACTTCTTCATTCCGCCGGAAGAGAAGTTCTCCACCATCGGTGGCCTGCCCTATCTCTACGAGACCAACCTGCGCAAGTTTGCCGAGCGCAACCAGCGCCACATCGACGACGGTCGCCTCAACCTGATGCTCTGGTGTTGCGAGCGCAACTCCTACCATCTCAAGGGGATCTTCGTGGATGACGAGTGGGCCCTGCTCACCGGCAACAACCTCAACCCGCGCGCCTGGGCGCTGGATCTGGAGAACGGCCTGCTGGTACACGATCGTCGCCACCTGCTGCGTCCCCAGTTCAACGCGGAGCGGGAGAACATCCTGACCAACACCAAGCGGATCAGCCACTTCGATCAGGTTGAGCAGATCCAGGACTACCCGGAACAGGTGCGCAAGCTGCTGGGACGGATCCACCGGGTCAAGGCCCATCTGCTGCTCAAGCGGATTATCTGACCCTGGGCGCCATGCGCCCGCACCTTGCCTGTTGGCAACCACACAAAGGCCTCCCGTTTTCGGCAGGCCTTTGTTATATCCGCCGTTTCCCCCGCCTTGACGGCCCTGCCAGCAGCAACTCGGCTTGCATCGGCCCCTCAACAACCCCTATCATCTGGACATATTTACAGTGTTTTCGGGCATCTAATTGATGAAATTGGATAAAATTCCTCTCGATAGCCTCAAGGGTGTCGGCAGCAAGATGCTGGAGAAGCTCGAGCGGCTGGGGCTGGCCACGGTACAGGATCTGCTGTTCCACCTTCCCCTGCGCTACGAGGACCGCACCCAGGTGTGGCCCATCGGCGATCTGCCGCCCGGCCTGCACGGCGCCGTCGAGGGCGAAATCCAGGACACTCAGCTGGTGATGGGGCGCCGCCGCATGATGGTCTGTCGCATCAGCGATGGCACCGGCACCCTCACCCTGCGCTTCTTCAACTTCACCGCCGCCCAGAAAAACAGTCTGGCGGCAGGCCGCCTGATCCGCTGCTTTGGCGAGGTGCGCCCCGGCAAATACGGGTTGGAGATGGCCCACCCCGAGTACAAGCTGCTCGGCGAGGAGCAAGCCGGTCAGACCGAAGAGGCGCTCACCCCCGTCTACCCGACTACCGAAGGGCTGCGCCAGCTCACCCTGCGCAACCTCACCGATCAGGCGCTGGCCCAGCTCGATCTCTATGGCGTGGAGGAGCTGCTGCCCGCCGGACTCTATCCCCATCAGATTGAGCTGGCCGCCGCCCTGAAGCTGCTGCACCGCCCGCCTCCCTCGGTGGCGCTGCCGCTGCTGGAAAGCGGCCAGCATCCGGCCCAGCAGCGACTGGTACTGGAGGAGCTGCTGGCGCACAACCTCTCGGTACTCAAGGTGCGTGCTCAGGCACAAACCCAGCTGGCTCGCGCCCTTAAACCGGCGCCCGAACTGGTTGAACAACTGCTCGGCGCCCTGCCGTTCAAGCCCACCGGCGCCCAGAGCCGGGTGGTGGCCGAGATAAGTAAGGATCTGCAACAGAGCCACCCCATGATGCGGCTGGTGCAGGGGGATGTGGGCTCCGGCAAGACGCTGGTCGCGGCACTCGCTGCCCTGCAGGCTATCGGCAACGGCTGTCAGGTGGGCTTGATGGCGCCGACCGAGCTGCTGGCAGAACAGCACGCCATCAACTTCGCCAAGTGGCTGGAGCCGCTCGGCATCGGAGTCGGCTGGCTGGCGGGCAAACAGAAAGGCAAGGCGCGGGAAGAGTCGCTGGCCGCCATCGCCGATGGCAGCGTCAAGATGGTGGTGGGCACCCACGCCATCTTTCAGGAGCAGGTGGTGTTCCAGCGTCTGGCGCTGGTCATCATCGATGAACAGCACAGATTCGGGGTGCATCAGCGCCTCGCCCTGCGCGAGAAAGGGGAGCGGGAAGGGGTGCATCCCCATCAACTCATCATGACCGCCACCCCGATCCCCCGCACCCTGGCGATGACCGCCTATGCCGACCTCGACACCTCGGTCATCGACGAACTGCCGCCGGGCCGTACCCCCATCACCACGGTAGCGCTGCCCGACAGCCGCCGCGGCGATGTGATCGAGCGGGTCAAGCTCGCCTGCACCGAGGGCAAGCAGGCCTACTGGGTCTGCACCCTGATCGAGGAGTCGGAGGTGCTGGAGTGTCAGGCCGCCGAGGATACCGCTGCCGAGCTGCAGAACCTGTTGCCCGGTCTGCATATCGGGCTGGTACACGGCCGGATGCGGCCGGTGGAGAAACAGCGGGTGATGGAGGAGTTCAAGGCAGGCATACTGCAACTGCTGGTCGCCACCACCGTCATCGAGGTGGGGGTGGATGTGCCCAACGCCAGCCTGATGATCATCGAGAACCCGGAACGTCTCGGGCTGGCGCAGTTGCACCAGCTGCGCGGCCGGGTTGGCCGTGGTGCGGTGGCCTCTCACTGCGTGCTGCTCTATCATGCCCCCTTGTCCAAAACGGCCCAGAGCCGACTCGGGGTGCTGCGTGAGACCAACGATGGCTTCCTCATCGCCCAGCGCGATCTGGAACTGCGCGGCCCGGGGGAACTGCTCGGCACTCGCCAGACCGGTCTGGCCGACCTCAAGATCGCCGATCTGGTGCGGGATCAGCCGCTTATTCCGCAGGTGCAAAAAATGGCGCGCTTCCTCATGGATAAGCATCCGAGTCATGTCGAACCCTTGATACGGCGCTGGCTCGGCTTACGGGATCACTATTCCAATGCCTGATCGAGGTAGATGCAGAAAATGGACACATGTCCTCATGGATAGGCATCCAAGCCATGTCGAACCCTTGATTCGCCGTTGGCTCGGTCTGCGAGACCACTACTCAAACGCCTGACAACACATCCCAAAACAGGAGGAAAGCAACCATGAATTCCTGGCTACGCGGCCTGCTCTACACCTTCGCCTTCCTGCTGCTGTTTGTCTGGGTTGCCCTCGGCCTGTTCGACGCCGAGCGCGCCAAAGGCCCCATCGCCAGCTGGATCAGCCAGCAGACCGGCGTGCCGGTCACCATAGGGCGGCTGGTATTCAACCCGCTTCACCCCTACACCCTGCTGGCAGAGCAGGTACGCTACGGCGATGCGGTCTCCCTCGACAAGATCTATCTGGAGATCGAGAGCATCGACTGGCTGAACCGCGACGTGCGGATCGCCCACCTCGATCTCATTCGTCCCGCCATCAAGCTGCCGCTGCCCAACCAGCTACCGAGCCTGCCGGTGCACTCCCTCACCATCAGTGACAGCACCATAGACCGGCTCAGTCTGGAGAGCCCCGAGCTGACCCTGCGTGGCCTCAATGCCACCCTGAGCGACTGGGAGCTGATCGACCCGAAACGGCAGCCACAGGCCAACCTGAGCCTCAATATCGGCCAGCTGGAGACCCCGCAATTCACCTTCGCCCGTCTCAGCCTGCAAGGACGGCTGGAAGGGGAAGTGCTGCGCACCGACAAGCTGGTGACCAACCTGTTTGAAGGTCTGCTGGAGACCGGCATGGTGCTGGACTGGCCCGCCCGCACCCTGCAACTGCACGATCTCAAGGCGCGCGGCATGCGGGTGGAGCTGGGTGATCTGACACAGCAAGGCTTCCCGCAGCGCTTCCCGTTGCAAAGCGTGTCGCTGGATCGCGGTCAGCTGGACGGCGTCAGCCTCAACGACATCAATCAGGAGCTCTCCTTCAACAACTTCAGCGGCCAGCTCACCGCCTTCAACTGGCAGGCGGGCAACCAGCCCACCGGCTATCTGAGCGGCACCCTGGGCGACATGGGCCGTGGCCTGTTCCAGCTGGAGGAGATCAAGGGCAAGCTCGCCTTCTCGCCCCAGCAGATCGACGGCGAACTGCAGGGCAAGGCCTATGAAGGGGAGTTCAATGTCGAGCTATCCCTCGATACCCAGCAGCAGAAGCTGACCCTGAAAGACGTGGCGCTGAGCGGCATGGATATCAGCCTGCCGCAGGGTTGGTGGCAGGATTGGCAGAGCTGGCGCCCGCAGCAGGTGGATATCCGCAAGCTGGCGTTCGACAAGCTCAAGGTGCTCTCCTTCGACGATACCCTGCCCCTGTCGCTGACCGGCTGGCAGCTCTATCTGAGCGATCTCGCCCTGCGCGATAACCAACCCGGCCCGCTGCTCGGCCGCGCCCGTATCGAGAGCAAATGGTTCGAGCTGGTGTGGGATGGCCTCAGCGCCCGTAACGGCGAGCTGGATGGGGAGCTGACCCCCAGCTCCTGGCAACTGGGCAAACTCACCAGCTCGCTGCCGGATGAGGGCACCTTCAGCCTGAGTGGCCAGTGGGGCCGCGAGCCGGGCCAGAGCAGCCGCCTGCAACTGCAGGCGACCAAGCTGGACCTGGTGCAGTGGGGCAAGATATTCCACTCCCCGGTCTCCTTTGCCGGCAAGGCGGACGTGAGCGCCGATCTGCAAGCCGAACATGGCAAAACGGCGGGCGAGTGGCGCCAGAGCCTGCAGGGGAGCTTTGCCCTCGATGCCGACGAGCCGTTCTGGGACAAGGTAAAGATAGATCCGCTGCTGGATGAGTGGTTCAAGGGCGCGACCCCGCCCACCCTGACGCCGGAACAGCTGTGGCAGGCGATGCAGGAGGGTGACACCCCCTTCTACCGCATCAAGCTGCAGGGCAAGATCGACAAGGGGCAACTACAAGTCGAGCAGGCTGGCGCCTCCACCATCACCCATCTGCTGGCGCTGCAAGGGGGGATCGATCTGGTCAACGAGCAGTGGCAGCTGGATCTGGGGATCCTCAACGGCAACCGCTGCGCCGAGCTGCTCGGCCAGTGGCGCGGGCCGTTGACGGAACCCACGCTGGCCTGGAGCTTCCCTCAGAAGCAGGACGCCTGCGGCTGGGAAGTGGGAGTACGCTATCCTCCGCAAGGCAACAGTGCCCCGCTCTGGCGACCGGCTCCCGCGCCGAAAGCCCAAAACCAGGCCCAAGTGCAGACCCAAGCCGGGTAGACAAGCGACAGCCAGCAAGGGTAAAAACAGACAAGGCCTCATGATGAGGCCTTGTTGTTTGATGGGGAAACGACGCGGTTACTGGCCCGGACGGCGGGGCGGCTGCACCACGTAGTGGCCGCAGAACTCAGCCGCCAGCTTGCTGCCGCTGAACAGCTGGATCTTGAGGCTGAAGGTGGCAGGCTCCCCCCGTTTGAGCGGCTGCAGCACGGCGGGCATCCCCTCGCGGGCCACCCGCGCCTCGGGCTCCTCATCGACCGGGCCATGATATTTGATGGAGCTCTCGGCCAGCACCGGCTCGCCCACCAGCCCCTCCTCTTTAAGCTGCAGCCAGATCAGCCCCCAGCCCGCCAGCACGCACTGGCTGTAGACACTGCCGGCAAACATGCTGCCATGCACGTTGAAGTTGGCCGCCAGATTGGCCTTGAGGTGGAAAGTCTGGCCATCGTAGTGGCTGATGTGCATCCCCATCTTCTCGCTGATGGGCACCCCGCGCGACCAGCGGGTGGTGAGATCCTGACACCACTCCGGCCGATACTGGATGGTCTGCAACGGGCTCAGGGATTTGATCATCTGGCGATGGGGAATCCGGCCAAAGGAAACGGGGCCGCCCCCCACTTCGAGAAAGCCGCACTTGCGATAGAACTCCACTGCCTCCTGACGGGCGTTCATCACCAGCCGTTTCACCTTCTCGCTGCGAGCCAGCTCCTCGAGATCCTCCACCATTTTGGCGCCCAGCCCCTGGCCGCGATATTCGGGACGCAGCGCCATAAAGCGGATCTGCGCCTCGTCACCGCCGATAAAGAGGCGGCCCACAGCGATGGGAGTACCATCGGGAGCCAGCATCAGCCGGTGAATGGCGACCGTATCGTATTCATCCCGCTCGGAACCGACCGGCAGATTGAAGGGCTTACGCAGAAGTTCCCAGCGCAACTGGTAGTAGGCATCCAGCTCGGCTGCCGTTTGAGGGGTGACTACCCGGTACATAGTTTCATCCTTGAGTTACACTGGTCGGAAACCATCTTGCCGTGCAAATTCATGGACTTCAATCTGCAAGCGTACCAAGCCGATCACTTGTTGCACCTCAGCGTCAAACCCCAGCGCCGCCTCACGGTACAGGAAAATGACCAGCACCGCTGGCTGGAGATAGACGGCGTGGTGCAATCCGCCATGTCGCTCGCCGACCCCGCGACCCTTTGTCTGCCCCATCAACGGGTCATCGCCTGCCTGCTGCCGGAACAGGCCGGGCAGATCCTAGAACTGGGGCTGGGTGGCGGCGATCTCACTCGCCATCTCTGCCAACGCTGGCCCGATGCCCGCCACGAGTGCGTCGACCTCGACGAAGAGGTGCTGACCGTTTATCAGCAGTTTTTCCAGCATCAGGAGAGCGATGAACGCGCTGCTCCGGCACTCCATCAGGCCGATGCCCTCGCCTTTCTGGAGCAGAGCGAGCAGCAGTACGACCTCATCCTGCTCGATCTCTTCAGTCAGGATGGCAACCCGCTGCTGCTGTTTCAGGAGCGGCTCTACCGGGCGCTGGCTCCCCGCCTCAGCGGCACTCTGGTGATCAACCTGCTGCCGCGCACCGAACTGGAGCTAACCCACGCCCTGACACTGATTGAGCAGTGGATTGGCCCCGCAACCCCCTATCCGGTTGCGGGGCTTATCAACGTGATCGTCCACGTCATACCGCGGGATCAGGCATCCTCAGACCTGTAGCCAGAAGGTAACCGGGCCGTCGTTGACCAGCGCCACCTTCATGTCGGCGGCAAAACGCCCGGTTGCGGTCGGGATGCCGCTGGCAGCAGCCTTCGCCACGAAGTAGTCATAGAGGCGTTCGGCCTCGCTCGGGTGGGCACCGCAGGAGAAGCTCGGGCGCATCCCACTCTTGGTATCGGCCGCCAGGGTAAACTGGGAGACCACCAGCAGGCTGCCACCGATCTGGCTGACATTGAGGTTCATCTTGCCGTTCTCGTCACTGAAGACCCGATAGCCGCTCACCTTGTGCAGCAGTTTGTCGGCCTTGGCCTCATCATCCCCCTGCTCCACCCCGAGCAGCACCAGCAGCCCCTGACCGATGGCGCCGGTCACTTCCCCCTCGACGGTCACGCTGGCCTCGGAGACCCGCTGAATCAGTGCAATCACATCCCTCTCCTCTCAAAACAGAACGACCGCCCCGGCTCGATTGCAGGGGCGGTCGTCGATGCTACCAATAAACCGGTGGCCAAGGCGATGGCTTAGCCAAGCTCCTCGCTCGCCGGCTTCTCGTACTCGCCGAGGCAGGCGGTAGTCTCCGCACCAAGCAGCACCACCAGCCAACTCAAATAGACCCAGACAAACAGGATCGGGATGGTGGCCAGCGCGCCGTAGATGGCCTGATAGGAGGGGAAGTTGGTGATGTAGATGGCAAAGCCGCGCTTGGCCAGCTCGAACAGGGTCGCCGCTACCAGTGCGCCGATAAAGGCGTGGATCAGCCGCACCTTGCAGTTAGGCACCACGGTATAGACCAGCAGGAAGGTGAGCACCGAGAAGAGGAACGGCAAGCCGCGCAACAGCAGATAGCCGATGCCGAACAGGCTCTCGGCGCCAAACAGCCGCAGCGAGAAGATGTAGGAGGAGATGGCGATACTGGCCCCGATAAGCACGGGCCCCAGGGTCAGGATCATCCAGTACATGGCAAACGCCTGCGCCAGCGGGCGGCCCTGGGTCGAGCGCCAGATGTAGTTGAGGTTCTTGTCGATGGCGGAGATCAGCATCAGCGCCACCACCACCAGCGCCCCAATCCCCACTGCCGTGGTGTTAGTGGCATTGGCCACGAAGCCGTCGATGTACTCCTTGAGCATGTCGCCCGCGGTCGGCACGAAGTTGTGGTAGACGAACTGCTCCATCGCCTGCTTGAGGCTCTGGAACACCGGGAAGGCGGACATCATGCCAAAGACCACGGCGATCATCGGCACCAGTGAAAGCAGGGTGACATAGGCCAGATAACCGGCGGTAACCGTCAATCTGTCCTGCTGGAAACGGCCCCAGACAAACTGGGCAAAGTGGCGACCATCATGGCGCAAGAAGGAGAGGGCGTGGGCCAAACGGCCACTGACAGGCTGCTGCATCTTGATTCTCGTTAGCGTCATAGTGGCAATATTGTGTCAGAGGAGAGCGCTGTTTGACCACCTTTGCACCCGATTTGCCTCCATATGCCCCAACCTGTCACCTGGCTGGCGTCTCTGGCTGTCGCCAGAAGCAGAAATAAAAACGGCCCCGCTATGGGGCCGTTTGCAACGCCGGATTACAGCATGTAGTCCGCGGGCAGCTCGATGCGGGCGACGCCGGAGGCCACCGCCGCCAGCGCCACGGCGCGGGCAACCCGCGGCAGCAGACGGGCATCCATCGGCTTGGGAATGACGTAATCCTTGCCGAAGGCGAGCTCGCTGACCCCGGCGGCGGTCAGCACTTCTGCTGGCACCGGCTCCTTGGCCAGCGCGCGGATCGCCTCGACCGCGGCAATCTTCATGGCATCGTTGATGCGGCTGGCGCGGGCGTCGAGCGCACCGCGGAAGATGAAGGGGAAGCAGAGCACGTTGTTGATCTGGTTCGGGTAGTCGGAGCGACCGGTCCCCATGATGAGGTCGCTACGCACCCCGTGGGCCAGTGCCGGCTTGATCTCCGGGTCCGGGTTGGAGCAGGCGAAGATCACCGGATTGGGCGCCATCAGGGCGACCGCTTCGGCGGGCAACACGTCGGGGCCTGAAACACCGACAAACACATCCGCCCCTTCGATGACATCCATCAGAGTGCGCAGCGGGGTCTCGTTGGCGAAACGCTGCTTGTACTTGTTGAGATCGCTGCGGCCGGTGTGAATCACCCCCTGACGATCCAGCATGAAGATGTTGTGCGCTCTGGCGCCACACTTGATCAGCAGATCCATACAGGCAGTGGCGGCAGCCCCCGCCCCCATGCAGACGATGCGGCTGTCACTGATCTGCTTGCCTTGCACTTCCAGCGCGTTGAGCAGACCGGCGGCGGTGACGATAGCGGTACCGTGCTGGTCATCGTGGAACACCGGAATGTCGCAGCGCGCGATCAGCGCCTCTTCAATCTCGAAACACTCAGGCGCCTTGATATCTTCCAGATTGATGCCACCGAAGGTATCGGCGATGGCCGCCACCGTGTCGATGAACTGCTGGCTGGTCTCGTGCTTCACCTCGATGTCGATGGCGTCGATGCCGGCGAAGCGCTTGAACAGCAGGGCCTTGCCCTCCATCACCGGCTTGGAGGCCAGCGGCCCCAGATTGCCCAGACCCAGAATGGCGGTGCCGTTGGAGATGACGGCCACCAGATTGCCCTTGCCGGTATAGCGATAGGCATCGGCCGGGTTGGCGGCGATCTCGCGCACCGGCTCGGCAACACCCGGGCTGTAGGCCAGCGCCAGATCACGGGCGGTTTCGGCAGGCTTGGTCAGGGCGATGGCAATTTTGCCCGGTACGGGCTGGGCGTGGTAATCGAGTGCTTCTTGACGCAGATCGGACATGGGGGACCCCGATGTGGTTGGTGCAAATGAGGTGCCGACAGGGGGCACACAGAAGGGCGGGGATCATAAAAGAAAGCGCTGAGCATGCCCAGCAGATCATGCTGCCGCCAGCCAGATCAGACCAGTTATTTCAGCACCTTACCCCGCCACACCTACCACTTTAGTTATAGATCCTGCTGTGTGGGGTAAAAATGGAGCAAAAAGGGCGGCAAGTTGGCCTTGCCGCCCTTTGTGTCAGAGCTGTAGACCTGACTCAGTTGCCCAGATAGACCGGCAACAGATTTGCCATCGACAGGAAGTGGAACAGCGCGGTCGCCAATCCGAACAGGATCAGCAGCCAGGCCATCAGCTTGCCGCCTGGGGTAACGAAGTGGGGTGTCACCTCGCCCCGCTCGGCCCGCGCCCGGGTGCGCAGCACCAGCAATGCCGGGATGATGCAGGTCCAGATGGTGGCGGCGGCACCGGCATAGCCGATGGCCAGCAGGAAGCCGAACGGGAAGAGCAGGGAGAGCAGCAGCGGCGGCAAGAAGGTGACCGCCCAGGTCTTGCAGCGACCGGCGCGGCTGTTGTCGAACTTGAACAGATCAGCCAGATAGTCGAACACCCCGAGCCCTACCCCGATAAAGGAGGAGAGGATCGCCGCCATGGAGAAGCCGTTGATGGCGCTGGCCACCTTCTCCGATTCAATGACCCCGGAGAGGGCGGAGAGCAGCACGCTCACATCACCTCCCTTGGCAATCACAGGGGCAAAATCCTGACGGGGAAGGTTGCCGAAGATCCCCAGCAGCCAGAGCACGTAGAGCGCCAGCGCGATCAGGGTTCCCCCCAGAATGGCCCATCTGGCCTGCTGCTCATTCTGGTAATAGGCACGCAGGGAGGCAACCGAGTGGTGATAGCCGAACGAGGTGAGCGCCACCGGCAGCATCGCCATCGCATAGGGGGCGTAGCGACTCTCGCTGCCCGCCAGATCGAGCAGGGTCGGCAGCTTGATACTGCCGAGCAGCCCGGCCACACCGAGGGCGAAACTGAGGATCATGAAGGCGATCAGCACCACAGAGATGCGGTCAACGGCGCGGGTCGAGCGCCACACCACCGCAGAGAAGAGCGCCACAAACAGCACGGATGCAAGCTTGCTGTCGATCCCCAGTATCCCCTGCAGGATGGCACCGGAGGAGGTGATATAGGCGTAGAGCAGAATGCCGCCAACAAAGTAGACCGAGAGGTTGTTGAGGAGATTGAGCTTCTCCCCCAGCAGCTCGCGAGTCACGGTATTGAAGGAGACCCGCATATCGTGGTGCTGGAAGGATTCCAGCAACATCCAGCCGGAGAGGGTCATCATCACCATGGTGACGGTCAGCGCCAGCACCGACCAGAGGGTCCAGGCCCCCGCCCCCGAACTCGGCAGACCGAGCATGCCAGCTCCCACGCAGACGCTGGCAATGATGCAGGCGCCCCCCAAAATTGACGGTTTTTTCTTCATAATCCCTTCTTTTTCTGACTGATTATCTATCCGCGGTAAACAAGACCGCGGCATGATGCCAGCCTTTGCCATGAGACGCCTACCACTATCTGCCATAACCGGGCATGGCCGCCGCATAAAAAGTGCCCCGAACGGGGCACTCTATCAGCGGGGATGGTGTGAAGAGGGGTTAATCCATCACCGGGATACCCGCTCTCGCTTCGGCCTGACGGGCGATGGCCTCGGTCATCCCCTGAAAGATAAAGAGGTGGAACGGCAGCATGGCGAGCCAGTAGGCCAACCCCCAGGCGCCCTGCGGGTGCCAGTGAGCGGTGACCCGGATGCGGGTCA
Organism: Aeromonas sp. 603757; assembly: GCF_049171255.1. Lineage (NCBI taxonomy): Bacteria > Pseudomonadati > Pseudomonadota > Gammaproteobacteria > Aeromonadales > Aeromonadaceae > Aeromonas > Aeromonas sp. 603757. Next base: position 48,036 of record NZ_JAAKOE010000009.1, read on the forward strand.
GACCCGACTCCTCCGGCAGGATGTTGAACTCCAGCCGCCCGACGCCCGGGGCCTTCATGTTGAACAAGAGATCGAGCCTGCGCCCCTCATCCACCCCGAGGATCTGCCAGGAGTCGAGCATATCCCCCTTCACGAAGCGATCGGGATTGGTGCGGCCACGGGTGCGGGCTGGGCCGCCGATCAGGTGATCCATCCATTCGCGCACCACCCACAGCTCGTTCATGTAGAAGTAGCGCTGCTCACCCCCCAGTTGCTGCAACACCTGCCACACCACCTCGGGCGAGGCGAGGCAGATGGCCTCGCCGCTGGCGATGCGATCGTAGAAACCATATTCGGGATGGCGCCAGCGCAGGCCGAGCGACGTCTCCTGCCCCTGCTGTTCGGCACCCAGCTTCTGCTCCAGCGCCAGACTCTCCGCCAGCGCCTCGTCGAAACTGAGCAGAGTCTGGGGCAGCAGGGCACGCAGCGGGCCGTCGTCGGCCGGGATATCGTGCTTGAGACCCCCCACCAGCGCCTTGGCCACCGGCTGCGGCACCGAGGTGACAAACTGCAGCCACCAGGCAGAGAGGCGCGGACTCAGAAACGGGATGGGAATGATGGGGCAGCGCTTGCCGATATGGGCGGCGAACTTCTGCAACTGCTGTTGATAGCTGAGCAGCTCGGGGCCGACCGCGTTGAAGATGCGGCCATCCACCTCGTCGGCCTCTACCAGCCCGCCCAGATAGTGCAGCAGGTTTGACAGCGCAATCGGCGGCGTGCGCGAGCGCACCCACTTCGGCGTCACCATCATCGGCAGGTTGAACACCAGATCCCGCATCACCTCGAACGCCGCCGAACCAGGCCCGATGATGATGCCGGCGCGCAGCTCCACCGTCGGCACACCGGAGTCACGAAACAGCTCGCCACAGTGGCGGCGGGAGTTGAGATGGCGGCTGTTGCACTGCTCGGGCTGGATTGCCCCGAGATAGATGATACGGCGCACCCCGGCAGCACGGGCGGCGGCAGCGAAGTTCTTTACCCCCTGCTGCTCCAATCGGTGAAAATCGGCCCCCGCCCCCATGGCATGCACCAGATAGAAGACGGTATCTATGCCCGCCAGCGCAGGCAGCAAGGTGATCGGCTTGAGGCTGTCGGCGAGGCGAAACTCGACTCCCTCAGGCAAGCGGCAGGGACGGCGCGCCCCGGCAATCACCTTGTAGCCGAGGGTCTGCAGGTGGGGCACCAGATAGGAACCGATATACCCCGCCGCCCCCATCACCAGACAATTTCTCATCCTATCTTCCTCTTCACATGTTGCGCCCTGCGCTTGGGCAAACGGACCAGCACCCGCATGCCCATCATCCTGCCACGCCGCCACCTTGCAACCTAGTACTAACCACCTCCCTGATTAGTCCGATTTGGTGTTAAGCCCTGCTCATTCGCTGGTCGATAACTGACCAGATGTATAGCGCCGAGGGCGAACGTATGCGCATCGATCACTACGACCTCCAGGGGGAGGTGCAATACCGGCAACAACAGGCCCAGAGCCGCAAGGTGCGCAATCTTGGGCCAGTGCCACCCGCCGTCAATCCACCGGAAGGCAACAACACGGCAGTGGCCAGCGAACGCAGCAGCACCCTGACCCTCACCAGCGCCCTGACGCTGCAAACCGCGAGGCAATCGGCCGCCAGTCAGCAAGCAGCAACACCTCCCGCCCCGCCCGCAGCGGACGTCGGCAAAGAGCAGGATGGCATTCCCGACGATGGGCTGGATAACCGCCAGCGACTGATCAAGCTGATGATTGAGGCGATGCTGGGCCACGAAATCGAGCTGCCCAAGCCGATCAACCCACCGAAGAGGGGGGCGAAGGGGTGACCCAAGGAGAAGCCGCAGCTCAGGCCGCCGAGCCGGATCAACTGGTGGAGGTGACAGACACCCTGCTGCAACAGGAGCAGCTCAACGTGGTGACATCGGCCAGCGTAGCGACTCAGGATGGTCAGACTATTCAGCTCGATCTCGGCTTTGTTCTCGACTGGCGCCAGCTGGAGGTGAGCCAGCGGCGCACCACCCTCAATGCCCTGAAGGATCCGCTGGTGCTCAGTCTGGATGGCAAGATTGCCGATCTGACCGAGGCACGGGTCACTTTCGATATTGATCAGGATGGCAAAGAGGATAGCCTGCCGGGCTTGAGTGAAGGCAGCGGCTTTGTGGCGCTGGATCGCAATGGCAACGGCACCATAGACGATGGCGGCGAGCTGTTTGGTGCCCGCTCCGGCAATGGCTTCGGCGAGCTGGCAACCCTGGATGAGGACGGCAACGGGGTGCTGGATGAGGGGGATAGCCAGTTTTCAGCCCTGCAGTTCTGGCATCCCGAGCACGCCCCTATCGCTCTGGTGGAGCTGGGGATCGGCGCCATCCTGCTACGCCCCCTCGACACCCCCTTCAACCATCTGGGGGAGAGCGGCAATCAGGGGGTGCTGCGCCAATCCGGCCTCTATCTCACCGAACAAGGTAAGGGAGGCTGGGTGCAGCAGATCGATCTGCGGGTCTGAACCCCGCACCCGCATGGCAAACCCGGTCGCTGACGAGAGCTGCCAGCGACCGGCTCCGGCACCATCAACTCAGCTCGGTGGGGTCGATATCCAGACTCCAGCGCACCCTTTTGGTCTCAGGCCAACCTTCCAGCTCCTTTACCGCCCAGTCCAGCAGTTGGGCCAGCGGTGCCCGGTTCGGCCCCTGCACCAGCAACTGCATGCGAAACTTGCCCGCCTTGCGCTCCATAAAACCGCTGATGGGCCCCAGCACCTGAACGTGGGGATAGCGGGCGCTGCGCAGGGTATCGGCGAGGCGGGAGAGGAACAGCTGCACCTCGTCACGGCCATTGGCCTCGGCGCGGAACAGCCCCTGATAGCTGAACGGCGGCAGCCCCAACAGGCGGCGCTCTTTCAACGCCGTATCGGCGAAGTGGCCGTAACCGTTCTGCGTCAGATCCTGCAGCAGGGCATGCTCGGGATGGTGGCTCTGCAGCACCACCAACCCGGGTTTGCTGGCACGACCGGCACGGCCCGCCACCTGGGTGTAGAGCTGGGCCAGCTTCTCAGCTGCGCGAAAATCGGCGCTGAACAGGGCGCCATCCACATCCAGCAGACCCACTAGCGTCACGTCCGGGAAGTGGTGACCCTTGGCCAGCATCTGGGTGCCGATCAGGATCTTGTACTTGCCCGCCTTGATGTCACCGAGATGGGTCTCCAGCTCCCCCTTGCGGCGGGTATTGTCCCGATCGATGCGCACCACCGGATATTGCGGGAACACCGTGGTGAGCAGCTGCTCCAACTGCTCGGTGCCCACTCCCGATCCGATCAGTTCGTTGCTGCCACATTCGGGGCAGTGGTGGGGCAGCGGGCGCACGCTGTCACAGTGGTGACAGTGCAGCCGTCGTCCGGCCTGATGCCAGGTGTACCAGGCATCGCAACGCTCGCAAGCGGCGCTCCAGCCGCACTGGTGGCAGATCAGAGCCGGGGCATAGCCACGGCGGTTGAGAAACAGCATCACCTGATTGCCCGCCGCCAGATGCTCCGCCATCAGCTGCTCCAGCTGGGGGGAGAGCCCGGCCTGCAGCCGCACGCTCTTGATATCCAGGATCACCTGACGGGCGGTCTGGGCGTTACCGGCACGGCGAGTCAGGGTGAGATGGTGATACTTACCGGTGCGGGCGTTGTGCAATGTCTCCAGGGACGGGGTAGCAGAGCCAAGCAGGATGGGGATACCGGCACGATGAGCCCGCATCACCGCCAGATCCCGCGCGTGGTAGCGAAAACCGTCCTGCTGCTTGAAAGAGCCGTCGTGCTCTTCGTCGATGATGATGATGCCGAGGTTGTGAAACGGGGTGAACACCGCCGAGCGGGTGCCGATCAGGATGGCGGCGCCGCCGTCGCGGCAGGCGAGCCAGGCGTCGAGCCGTTCCCGATCGTTCATGGCGGAGTTCATCGCTACCACCGGCACGTTAAAGCGGCGCCGGAAGCGGTTGATGGTCTGCGGGGTGAGACCGATCTCCGGAACCATCACCAGCGCCTGCTTGCCCGCCTTGAGCAAGGGCTCAAGGATGCTTAAATACACCTCGGTTTTGCCGGAGCCGGTAATGCCATCCAGCAGGAAGGCACCGAACTTGTCGCTCTGGCTGGTAACGGCAGAGACAGCCAGCGCCTGCTCGCCATTGAGGCGCAGCCCCTCCCCCGGTTCAAAACGGGCGGCCCAGTCGCCGTCATGGCTTGGCTCCAGCGAGCGCTTCTCCAGCAGCCCCTTCTTCTCCAGCGCGGTGAGAGCGGAGCTCTGGATCTCCTCCTGCTTGAGGGCAGAGGGGGTCTGCGGCCCTTTGCGCAGCAGGGCGAGCGCTTGCTGCTGCTTGGCCGCCCGCTTGAGCTCGTTAAGGTCGATGGCCATGCCCGCCTCGGTGGTAAACCAGAACTCCAGCTCCCGATAGGCGGCTGGCTCCCCCTTGCGCACCAACACCGGCAGGGCATGGGGCAGCACTTCCCCCAGCGGATGCTGGTAGTAGCTGGCGCTCCAGTTCATCAGCGCCAGAATATCCGGCCCCAGCACCGGAGCCGTGTCCAATACCCGTTTGATGGGCTTGAGCTTGTTGCGGGGCACCTGGCTGTCGGCCGGATGATCCACCACCAGCCCGACCAGGGTCTGGGGACCGAAAGGGATCTCGACCCGGCAACCGGGGGCAGGTAACGGCAGGGGAGAGAGATAGTCGAAGTGACGGCGTAACGGTACCGGGACAGCGACACGAACCAGATCCAGCGTTTGGGAAGAATTCACCAGGGGTTGCCTATTTTTTCTGCGAAGCCACTTGCCTGATCTCAGGCATTTCCTATATTATTCGCAGCCTTTGAAACTGTGTTCAACAATCGTGTGGTGTCCGACAAGAGATCGGATGGCGACACGGCCTATTAATTGAGGTTGTCCATGAAAGCTGGTATCCATCCTGACTACGTAGCCATCACCGCCAAGTGCTCTTGCGGTAACGTCATCAACACTTTCTCTACCATCGGTAAAGATCTGAACCTGGACGTGTGCTCCGAGTGCCACCCGTTCTACACCGGCAAGCAGAAAGAAGTTTCTAGCGGCGGCCGCGTAGACAAGTTCAACAAGCGTTTCGGTGCGATGACCACCAAGAAGTAATTTTACTTCTGAAGAATTCTGAAAAAGGCGCCCATCGGGCGCCTTTTTTACGATCCCTGTTTTTCATCCTTCATGTTCCCGCAGCCAGACGTACTCTCCCCTACTGACCAAACCCCTTGGAACGACGCAAATAGACATACCCCTCACCCGGGCTGCCCCAGCGCGGACTCCCTGCGTTGTCATAGGCGCGATCCAGCAATCTGACGCTATCGGGGCCAATCCAGATATGCTGCACCAGCGTTGTGGCACCGCCAAAATCGGTGGAGCAGTGGCCCACCCGGGTGTGACCGGCATATTCGCCGGAGGGGGTACGGGTCAACCAGATCTCGCAACCGTGGCGCAAGGAGAGCTGCTGCGGGGTCAGACTGTCGAGCAGGGCGGGATCATGCCAGGCACCGGCAAAATCGGTGGCACGGGGCATGGTCAGTTCGGCCATCAGGATCCGCCCGTCAGGGGCGGGTGAGAAGCGATAGATGCGCTGGCGGAAAGGACGGACGGAGCGCAGACTCAGGTACTGCTCGGCATAAACCCAGCGATAGCCCTGATAGCCGGGCCAAATCTCCATCAGGCGCAGCTCGGCACTGGTAAAGCGGCTGTCGTAACTGGCCTGCTCCCGGCTCGTAAAGGCCCCGTTGAACCAGCTGAGCAGCGGTTCCATACCGGGCTTGAGTGGGGTAGCCTGAGGCGCCGATCCTGCCAACACCAGACAGGAACAGAGCAGCCCGAATACGGCCACCAGCAACTTTGCCATCGAATCCTTCCGAATCATCATAGTGGCGGCGATTATATGAGCGAATTTCCCCAATAACAGCCATTACGATCAAATCATTGCCACTCTGGTGCAAAAACCTCACAAGGATGCCAGTCCGCTCACTAAACCCGATATTTTGCCACCGCCTTGTTGAGCAGCTGGGCCTGCTCGTTGAGACCCTCGCTGGATCTCGCATTTTCCTCTGCCATGATGCTCGACTCCTGGGCGATGTCGCGGATGTTGTTGACGTTGCGGTTCACCTCGTTGGCCACCAGACTCTGCTGTTCGATGGCGGCGGCAATCTGGGTGCTCATGTCCATGATGTTGGTAACATCCTGAGTGATCTGCCCCAGCAACTCCCCTGCAGTACTGGCCTGATCCGAGCTGCGGTTGCCCTGCTCGCGGCAGGTCGCCATTACCTCGACGATGCTGCCGGTCTGTTTCTGCAGCGAGCTGATGATGCCGGCGATCTCCTGGGTCGATTTCTGGGTACGGATGGCCAGATTGCGCACCTCATCGGCCACCACCGCAAAACCACGTCCCTGATCCCCTGCCCTGGCTGCTTCGATGGCTGCGTTGAGGGCCAGCAGGTTGGTCTGCTCGGCAATGCCACGGATCACGTCAAGCACGGAGCCGATGGTCTCGCTCTCTTTTTGCAGCTGGCTCACCTCGCGGGATGAACTCTCCAGATTGTCCGCCAGCGAGCGGATCTGCTCGACAGTGTTCTCGACCGCAGTCCGCCCCTCCATCGCCTTGTTGTTGGTCGCCTGCGCATTGTTGGCCGCCTGCTCGGTGTTGCGGGCGATCTCTTCGATGGTGGAGCCCATCTCGGTGGACGCGGTCGCCACCATATCGGTCTCCTGCAGCTGGCGCGCCGCCCCTTCACTGGTGCGTTTGACGTTGGCCGAAAGGTGATCCGCCGCTTCGGTCAGGGTGTGCACGCTATGCTTCACATCGCCAATCAGGTTACGAAACCCGCCCAGCATCACGTCGAGATTGCCTGCCAGCTGGGCCATTTCATCTGCCCCGCGCAGCTCTATCTTCAGGCGCAGGTCATTAGCCTGACGAATGCGGTTGACGGTGTCATTCACCTGAGTAATGGGACGGTCGATGCTGCGCCCCAGCAACACGCTCATGATGCCGATCAGCACCACAATCACCCCGCCACAGACCAGCATCAGGCTGTTGAGGCGAGCGCTCTGCCGCTCCAGCTCAGCGACAATGTGCTGATCTACGGCGGCAAACCCCTGTTCGGTCTGATGCACCAGATCCCGCATCTGGTTGCGCAGCCCCTCATCCTCTTTCAGCCCCAGTATCTGCATCCCCTGCACCAGCGCCACAAAGTCCTGCCGGTACTGCTTGCTGGCCTGCTCCAGCGTGCCGCGACCCGCCTCCGGCAAAGTGGCAAGGCTATCCTGAAAACTCTTGTGCAAGGTTTCGAAACGCTCCAGATACTGGATATCGGAGCGCAGCATGAAGTCTTTCTCCGCCCGTCTCAGCTGCAACATGGTGATAAGCAGCCCCTGCTGATCCAGCTGCTTGAGCCCATTCTCCACCTCATGCACCGCCGCCCTCAGCTTGCCATAGAGCCCCTCCTCCGGCCCCAGACCAATCTTCTGCTGCTGGGCAACCAGATCGTTGAAGGCTTTGCCATAGCCGCCGATCTGCTGATCCAGTCTGGTCAGCTCCCCCTCGACAGCCGCCAAATTGTCATCGGTCACCAGCTCCCGGTTGTGCTGGTGAAAGTCAGACAGCCCCTGATTGAAGCGCTCGACGAAGGTCATATCCTTACGGATCAGAAAATCCTTCTCGGCCCGCCGCAAGTTGAGCATGGCGATCTCCAGCTGGTCGATATTACGCTGGGCTTCGGTCAGATGACGGTGCACCTGGCTGGAGTAGATAAACAGGCCGCTCAGTACCAGCATGGCAACGGCAACCAGCACGGTATTCAGGATCAACTTATGACGGATAAGCACGATGGACCTCTCGCAAACTGGCAGTGAACTGCATTGAGCTTATGCAGAAAAGCGGCGACAGGTGATCTGTGCAAGGAATATTCATTGAAATGCCACACCCACTCCTTATACTGGTTGCACCTGTTTCCAGCCGTGGATTTGACACTATGGAATACAATACTTCTGAACTGTGCGACATCTATCAGGACATGGTGGATGTGCTTGAACCCATGCTCTGCTCCTTCGGCGGCCGCGCCTCTTTCGGCGGCGTCATCACCACCGTCAAATGCTTCGAATCGAATGGTCTTATCCGTGAACTCGTAAAAGAGAACGGACTGGGACGTGTCTTGCTGATCGATGGCGGTGGCTCCATGCGCCGTGCCCTGATTGACAGCGACATCGCCACCACGGCGGCCGAGAATGATTGGGAAGGGATTGTCTGCTACGGCTGCGTCCGCGAAGTCGATATTCTGGAAGATCTGGATATCGGTATTCAGGCACTGGCTGCCATTCCGGTCGGTGCCGACAGCAAGGATGTAGGGGAGACCGATCTGCCGGTCAACTTCGGTGGGGTGACCTTCCTGCCCGACGACCACCTCTACGCCGATACCACAGGGGTGATCCTCTCCCCCGAGGCACTCGATATCGAGTAAGCCACAGGCAGAGTGACGACGGGAGCCTTGGCTCCCGTTTTTTATGCCTGCAACTTGCTGAAAAATGACAAAAAAAGAGGGCCAGATAAACTGGCCCTTAACTGGAAGCAATGTGAGCAATGTCGTGCCTTCACAAGAAGTCCATCACGTTGGAACGAATGAAGTCTTTCCCGGAAAACAAGTTAACAATAATCATTCTCATTTAACTAGGCAAGCGCTATTTGCAGAAAGTGCAAAAAAATTGACCACCGCGAAGGGTGGTCAATCTGGTCAGGCTTGCCGGGTGGCTGTTTGCAGGCTGGATAATCCGGCCTCGCCCACCAGCTTGCGGCTGAGGTAGCGCAACAAGACACCGTAGAGCGGCACGAACAAACCAAGGCTTATCAGCAACTTGAATACGTAATCGACGGTTGCGATCTCGACCCAGTGCTCTGCCATGAAGGGATCTGTGGTGCGCCAGAAGGCCACACTGAAGAAAGCGATGGTATCAACCAGATTACCGAACAGGGTGGAGGCCGCAGGCGCAATCCACCACTGCTTGAGCAGACGCAGGCGGTTGAACACCACCACATCCATGAACTGACCCACCAGATAGGCCATAAAGCTGGCCAGCGCGATACGCGCCACGAACAGGTTGAACTCGGCCAGATGACCAACGCCCTGGAAGCTCCCTTCGAAGAAGAGTACGGAGAGCGCATAGGAGACCGCCAGTGCTGGCAGCATCACGGTCTGGATAATCTTGCGTGCCAGACCGGCACCGAAGATCCGCACCGTCAGGTCGGTCGCCAGGAAGATAAACGGGAAGCTGAACGCACCCCAGGTGGTGTGGAAGCCAAACACAGTGATCGGCAGCTGCACCAGATAGTTGCTGCTGGCAATGATCAGGATGTGGAACAACGACAGGCGAACGAGCGCCGTTTGGTACTGCGCAGGGGTCAGATTCATCTTGTGACCTTTTTGGTTAATGGGGTTAGGGAACCCATATCGCCACCATTGGCGATAATCGAGGGGCGAGATTATACGCCCCCAAACCGATAGTTCAATCTTTATGCGATTACGCTTGTCCAGGTTGGCCAGCGGCAGAGCAGGCCTTGTGGGCGATAGTCACGCCTTGTGCTGTCTGGCGAGCCAGAGCAGCGCCTCCCGATCCGCCGGGCGCACCGCCTCCAGCCAGCAGCCGCTGTAGTGTTCGTACTCCAGCCGAAACTGGCTCCCTTCAAACACCAGCAACCAGCTATGGCGGTCGGCCCCCGCATCCTGCTCGAGCGGCTGCAGCTCCCACTCTCGCAGCAAGGCCTGCGCCAACAGCGGGAACGTGTCCCAGTCGAGTGCCGGACAATCCAGCGTCACCACGCCAGCTTCGCTATCTACCTGTTTGATTTGCCAACTCATTCCCTGTCTCTCAGCTACTGCAGGAGAGCTCACCACCGCAATACCATGCCGGAGTCGGGGTGGCGAGATCCTCATATTCGGGTTGTTCATCATAGGGGTGCTGCAAGGCGGCGAACAGCCGCTCGAACGGCTGCATATCCCCTGCGTCGGCGGCGTCGATCACCTGCTGGGCCAGCGCATTGCGCAGCACATACTTGGGGTTGATGGCATCCATCTGCGCCTTGCGCACGGCATCCTCGCTGCCTTCGCGCATCAGCCGCGCCCGATAGCGTTCCAGCCACGCCTGCCAACCCACTGGTTCAGGCAACAGGGCCAGCAGAGATGCAGGCCCCCCCCCCTCTTGCGTCACCTCACCGAGACGGCGAAGGAACAGGTGGTAATCCACTTTGTTAGCCGCCAGCAACCGGAACAGCTCGCGGAACAGAGCCGGGTCATCCTCCTCCCACACCGCCAGCCCGAGTTTGGCCCGCATCAGTTCGGAGTAGTGCAGCATCAGCTGTTGCTCGTACTGGGCCAACGCTGCAGCCAGCGCATCACCGTCTACATGGCCAGCCAGCGCCTGCGCCAGTTTTTGCAGATTCCAGTAACCGACCGCGGGCTGCTGATCCAGCGCGTAGCGGCCCGCAGGGTCCGAGTGGTTGCAGACAAAATCGGGCACGTAGGCATCGATAAAGCCGTATGGCCCGTAATCCAGCGTCAGGCCGAGCAGCGACATGTTGTCGGTATTCATTACCCCGTGACAGAACCCCGCAGCCTGCCATTTGGCAATCAACCGCGCGGTGCGGCGCACCACTTCGGCAAACAGTTCGGCGCCACTCTCCAGCTCGGGGAAGTGGTGGCGCAGCAGATAGTCGATGAGTGGCGGGATCTTCTCTCCCTGCCCGCTCCAGGCGAAATACTCGATATGGCCGAAGCGCAGATGGCTGGGGGCGGTGCGCAGCACGGTCGCCCCGGTCTCCACCTGCTCGCGATAAACAGGCTCCTGACTGCCCACCAGCACCAGCGCTCGCGTGGTCGGGATGCCGAGAGCATGGAGCGCCTCGGAGGCGAGATACTCGCGAATACAGGAGCGCAGCACGGCGCGACCGTCACCAAAACGGGAGAACGGCGTCTTCCCTGCCCCCTTCAGGTGGAGATCCCAGCGCTGGCCATCCGGCGCCAGCTGCTCACCCAGCAGCAGCGCGCGACCATCCCCAAGCCGCGGGCTATAACCCCCAAACTGATGGCCCGCATAGACCTGCGCTACCGGCTGCATGCCTGGCAGCACTTTTCCCTCGCCACAACAGGCGATCCAGTCAGCCTTGCTGACGCCTCCCAGCCCCAACTCATCCAGCAAAGCCCGGTTGAGATGAAGCAACCGGGGCTGCTGCAGCGGCTGGGGGACCACGGGTTCACAGGCCCAGGGCAACTCGGTCGCAAAAGTGTTGATCAGCTTCATGGTTGTGCCATTCGTCCCTGCGTATGCTCGTGTCACTCTTTATACTGCCGTCAGCCATGCTTGCGCTAACTGGCAACCATCATTTTTCAATTCAAGGAGAAGAAGATGCAAAAATGGGTATATGCCCTGCCCTTGCTGGCACTGGCGTGGGGTCATCAGGCCAAGGCTGCCGATATAGAAGCCGGCAAAGCCAAGGCAGCGGCCTGTGCCGCCTGTCACGGCGTGGAAGGCAAGGCAATGATCCCCAACTATCCCCATCTGGCGGGTCAGAATGCCGCCTATCTGGTGAAACAGTTGAAAGCGTTCAAGGATGGCACCCGCAAAGAGCCCTTGATGGACCCCTTCATGGCGCCGCTGACCGATGCGGATATCGACAATCTGGCGGCCTTCTACGCCAGCCTGAAATAACCTCGCGTCTGACCCCAGGTTCTTCCGAGCCGCGCTTACCGTGGTCGATTAGGCTGCCTAATCGACCCTAACGACGGCAGTAGTCGATGATCAGGTCCATAAAGGCTTCGCCAAAACGTTCCAGCTTGCGGTGACCGACACCGTTGATGGCCAGCATCTCGTCCTCGGTCATCGGCATCAGCTGTGCCATCTCCACCAGGGTCGCATCGTTGAACACCACGTAGGGCGGCACCTCTTCATCCTCGGCAATCTGCTTGCGCAGACCGCGCAGCTCCTTGAACAACCGCTTGTCATAGTTGGCATTGTCGAGCAGACCGTTGCGCTTCTCCTTGCGGCTGGAGATGGGCTGTAGTCGGGGCACCGCCAGCTCAAGCTTCACCTCGCCACGCAGCACGGGGCGGGCCGCTTCGGTCAGCTGCAGCACCAGATTACGGGTGATGTTCTGGGTCAGCAGCCCCTTGTGGATCAGCTGGCGGATCACGCTCATCCAGTATTCGTGGCTCTGATCCTTGCCGATGCCGTAGGTCGACAGCTTATCGTGGCCATGATCCTTGATGCGCTGGTTGAGGGAACCGCGCAGCACCTCCACTACATAACCCACCCCGAAATTCTGCCCCACCCGCCAGACGCAGGAGAGCGCCTTCTGGGCATCTTCAGTGCCGTCATAGCTCTTGGGCGGATCGAGACAGATATCGCAGTTGCCGCACGGCTTGTCGTTGTACTCGCCGAAGTAGTTGAGCAGCACCTGACGGCGGCAGGTCTGCGCTTCGGCAAAGGCGGCCATCACGTTGAGCTTGTACTGCTCCACCTGCAGCTGCTGAGGGTTCTCGATGTTGTCGAGCAGACGGCGCACCCGACCGATGTCGGCGGGATCGTAGAGCAGCAGCGCCTCGGCGGGAGTGCCATCGCGCCCGGCGCGACCGGTCTCCTGATAGTAGGATTCGATGTTCTTCGGGATGTCGTAGTGCACCACGAAGCGCACATTGGGCTTGTCGATGCCCATACCGAACGCCACCGTCGCCACCACTATCTCGATGTCATCCTTGAGGAAGGCATCCTGGGTCTGCTGGCGCTGCTCGAGCGGCAGCCCCGCATGATAGGGCGCCGCCTTGCAGCCGTGGCGGGATAGCCGCTCGGCCACCTCCTCCACCCGGTTGCGGCTGGAGCAGTAGACGATGCCACAGTTGCCCTTCTGGCTCTGCACGTAACGCAGCAACTGCTCAGCGGCCTTGAACTTCTCCACCAGGCTGTAGCGGATATTGGGGCGATCGAAGCTGGCAGTGTGGATGAAGGGATCGTTCAGCTCTAGGCGGTGCAGCATGTCGCTGCGGGTCGCCTCGTCGGCGGTGGCCGTAAGCGCTACCACCGGCACCTGCGGGAACCACTGCTTGAGGCGCCCCAGCGCCGCATACTCAGGCCGGAAATCGTGGCCCCACTGGGAGACGCAGTGCGCCTCGTCGATGGCGAACAGCCCGAGCGGCAGCTCGGCCAGCCGATCCATAAACTCGTGCTGCAACAGTCGCTCGGGGGAGACATAGACCAGCTTGATCTCGCCGCGACGCATGGCGGCGAAGTTCTGGATCATCTCCTCCCGGCTAAGGGCCGAGTTGATGTAGACCGCCGCTACGCCGTTGGCGCGCAGGCTGTCGACCTGATCCTTCATCAGCGAAATAAGGGGAGAGACCACCACACCGAGCCCGGGCCGCAGCAGTGCCGGGATCTGGTAGCAGAGCGACTTGCCGCCGCCAGTAGGCTTGAGCACCAACGCATCGCGCCCCGCGACGATCTGCTCGATGATCTCGAGCTGACCCGGCCGAAACTGCTGATAGCCGAAGACCGCCTGCAGCAGGGCAAGCGGACTCTCTGGCTGAGGATCTGGCAGGGTTTCGGCAATCGCGGTCATGGGCTCTCCTTTGGGGTCGCCATTCTAAAGCAGCCGCCGCCCACAATAAACCTGCCATTGCGACTGTTAAAGAACTGTTGCAGACTGGCTGGAGTTTTTACTCGGCTTTGATGACAAGGATTGGGATCAGAGAATGAAACAGATGCTCAAGAAGATGGCGCTCAGTGGCATTGCCAACCTGTTTGCCGAGAAGATGCCGTTCAACAAGCTGATCGGCATGCAGGTGACCCACTACGACTTCGACAAGGTGGAACTGCGCATCAAGATGGACGACAAGCTGATCGGCAACCCCTTCCACAACATCCTGCACGGCGGTGTCACCGCCACGCTGCTGGATGTGGCGGGCGGCATGATCGTCGCCGCCTCCTGCATCGACGAGCTGGAGGAGTTCTCCCCCAGCTATCTCAAGGAGCGCTTCGCTCGCCTCGGCACCATAGATCTGCGGGTGGACTACCTGCGCCCGGGGCGCGGCAACGAGTTTATCGCCACCGCCCACATCATCCGGGCGGGCAGCAAGGTGGCCGTCGCCCGGATGGAGCTGCACAACGAAGAGGGCACCCACATCGCCTTCGGCACTGGTACCTATCTGGTGGGTTGAACCAAGTTAGTGCATAAAAACCACGCGGCTAATCCACTTTTAATCATTAGATTCCTTACCCCCTCTGGCCGAACAAGGTCCATACTGATAGTCGGGATTGTGTGCAGAGGGAGGATTGCAGGCGATGAGTGCGAAACTGGCCATCAAACCATCCAGAGCCTTGTTGACACAGCTCGAGTCCATGCTCGACGAGGTGCAGACACCCGAGTGTCGCCACTGGTTGGAACAGGAGCTTGAGGGGTATTCTCTCTCCTCACCCCTGCCTTGGTATCGCATCGTTCCCTGTCGGCAACGCGGTCACTTTCTGGATCTGAAAACGGGAAAATATTTGACCTGTCATATCAACAGTCAAACGCTATGCCAACGCGATCTGGCCCAAATTCAGTTCATTTATGCCCGTGAACCCGCCGCCCACTATTTGCTGCAACGCAATTCCGGTATTGAACCCTGGCCAGAACAGCTGCTGGAAGATTATCAGGAGCAGTTGATCCCCGGCCATCTCTGTCTGCAAGCCTGGCATGAGCCCGTGATTTCATTACGCGCACAACTGATGGAGGGAATAGAACATTTCATTAGTGAGTACCCCAAGCACGCGGCCTTGCTGCCTCAACACAGTTTCAAGGCTTTGCGGCATCAGCACTGGCATATCTGAGTAAGCGCCTGGCGCGCAAGGAGGGCACCATAGACAAGACCCATAGCGAGATTGCCACAATCTAGAGTGCCGGAGTCAGGATCAGACTCCACCGATGGGCCACCGAGCGGTGGCCCTTTTAATGTCTGTGGTCTTGCTTCGACCCTGCATACTGCAAGTCAGATCACTTGGCCAGGTAACAGGTCAGCAGCTAAAGAAAATTAGGAAAACAGGAAGGATAAATGCAAAAAGGCCGCTCTATTGAGCGGCCTTTTCAAATTTGGTCGGTGTGAGAGGATTCGAACCTCCGACCCCTTCGTCCCGAACGAAGTGCGCTACCAAGCTGCGCTACACACCGATGTCTGCGGGACGGGAATTTACCGAAAGCCCAGACCCGACACAAGCCTTTTTTGCGTTTGGCAGGAAAAAAAATGCCGTTCGCTCAACTATTCAGCACTCTTTTCATCCGTTTACCGGGCTGCAGCCAGCTGGTGACATTCCGGTAACCGGCTGTCAGGCCAGGCGCAGGGATGCCGGTCCCAGCAGACGGCGCTGCCAGTCAGCCACAGTGCCATGCTCCAGCCAGTCGGCTGCATGCTGGCGCCAGTTGGGGGAAAGGGCCGGATTCTCCAGCAACATCAGCAGATCCGCTTCATTGCGCACCTGATTGAACAGGATATCCGCCGTGCGCTTCACCGTCAGTTCGGGATAGGGTCTGTCTACCAGCTCCATGGCCGACTCCGGCGACACCATCCCCTCCTCCAGCACCCGCAGCAGCCAGCCACAACGGCCATTCAGTTGTATCACCTGCGACATCTGGCCATAGCCAAAGCGCTGGTTGAGCTTGAAACAGGGGGATCTCGGCTGGCTGATCTGGATCAGCGCCTCGCCGAGCCGATAGACATCGCCAATGCAGGCTTGCACCTCGGTCAGCCCGATACCGGAGAGGTTCTCGCCAAAGGCGGCAGGTTGCCAAGGTGTACGTGGCGCAGGCAAGCCCAGCGCGGTTTGCCAGGTCTGCCACCAGAGATAGTGATCGGCAGGATAGTAGTGGAGCGCCCGATCCGGGCCACCGTGGTGGCGCAGGTCACACTGTTCATCCCCTTCCAGACCGGCAAAGGTACAGCGAACTGGTGCAGAGATCGGTTGCTTGTGAATGGCGCTGGTGAGGCCGGGCACCAGCTCGGTGCCACGACCGCTCAAAAGGGAGATCCGCATACTCATCCTCCAGGTTGACGAGAGTAGGCGGATCTTATCATGCTGTCAGACGACGGCCTGCATCTGGGTGGTCATGGCGATCTCGGCGCGACGGCGCTTCTCCGCCCTGGCCATCAGATACCAGCTGCCGAAGGTAAAGAGCGATACCGACAGCAGGATCAGGCTGGCCACCGCGTTGATCTCGGGTTTAACCCCGAGCCGCACCGCCGAGAAGACCTCCATCGGCAGGGTGGTGGAGCCCGGGCCGGAGACGAAGCTCGCCAGCACCAGATCATCCAGCGACAGGGCAAACGACATCATGCCGCCAGCCGCCAGCGAGGGGGCGATCATCGGGATAGTGATCAGGAAGAACACCTTCCACGGCTTGGCGCCAAGATCCATGGCCGCCTCCTCTATGGAGAGATCCAGCTCCCGCAACCGCGCCGACACAACGATGGCTACGTAGGCGGTACAGAAGGTAGTGTGCGCGATCCAAATGGTCAACATGCCCCGCTCGGCGGGCCATCCCACCAGCTGGGCCATCGCCACGAACAGCAGCAGCAGCGACAGACCGGTGATCACCTCGGGCATCACCAGCGGTGCCGTCACCATGCCACCGAACAGGGTTCGACCACGGAAGTGGGGAATTCGGGTCAGCACGAATGCCGCCACCGTCCCCAGCGCCACCGCGGCGATCGCGGTGTAGAAGGCGATCTCCAGCGAGCGGAACACGGATCCAATCAGCTGCTTGTTGTCGAGCAGGCCGAAGTACCACTTGAGCGACCAACCGCCCCACACCGTCACCAGCTTGGAGGCGTTGAAGGAGTAGATCACCATGATGATCATGGGCAGGTAGATAAACAGCAGCCCAAGCCAGAGCATCAGCTTGGCAAAACCGAAACGTCTCATCATGCCTTGCCCTCCAGCTCTTTGGCCTGGTTACGGTTGAAGAGGATGATCGGAATGATCAGCACCGCCAGCATCACCACCGCCAGTGCAGAGGCGACCGGCCAGTCGCGGTTGTTGAAGAACTCCTGCCATAGCACCTTACCGATCATCAGGGTCTCCGGGCCGCCCAGCATTTCCGGAATAACGAACTCCCCCACCACCGGAATAAACACCAGCATGCAGCCGGCGATAATGCCGTTTTTGGAGAGCGGCACAGTGATCTGCCAGAAACGGGTCAGGTTGCGGGCCCCCAGGTCGGAGGCCGCCTCCAGCAGGCTCTGATCGTGTTTGACCAGATTGGCGTAAAGCGGCAGCACCATGAAGGGCAGATAGGAGTAAACGATGCCGATATAGACCGCCAGGTTGGTATTGAGGATCTGCAGCGGTTCGTCAATCAGCCCGATCCCCAGCAAGACGCTGTTGAGCAGGCCGTTGTTACTGAGGATCCCCATCCACGCATAGACCCGAATCAGAATGGCGGTCCAGGTCGGCATCATGATCAGCAACAGCAGAACGGTCTGGGTCTCCTTGTTGGCCCGAGCGATGGAGTAGGCCATCGGATAGCCAATCAACAGGCAGAGCAGGGTGCTGACGAAGGCCATCTTGAGGGAGCCCAGATAGGCTGCGATATAGAGCTCATCCTCCTGCAGCAGCAGGTAGTTCCCCATATTGAGCAGGATGGTGAGCTGATTGTCGGCCCAGCTCACCACGTCGGTGTAGGGCGGGATCGCCACATCCGCTTCCGCAAAACTGATCTTTACCACTATGACAAAGGGCAGCAGGAAGAAGAGGAACAGCCAGAAGAAGGGGATGCCGATCACCAGCCGGCGCCCTCCGCCCCGCTTCAGTCGTTGCAAGATCTTCATGATTGCAGCACCACGCCGCTGTCATCTTCCCAGTAGAGGAACACCTGGTCATCCCAGGTTGGCCGCTTGCCGTGGCGTTCGGCATTGGCGATGAAAGCCTGAACGATTTTGCCCGAGGGCAGCTGGATGTGGTACACCGAGTGTCCGCCCAGATAAGCGATGTCATAGACCTCGCCCTTGGTCCAGTTGAAGTCCGGATGCTCGATTTCGGCCGGCTTTTGCAGGCTCATCAGCAGCTTCTCCGGCCGCAGGGCGTAGGTCACCTTCTTGTTCTCGGCACGGGAGCTGATCCCGTGGCCCACATAGATGGGCTGCTCCAGATCGGCACAGGCGATGATGGCGTGGTCCTGCTCATCCTCTACCAGCAGGCCGTCGAACAGGTTGACGTTGCCGATGAACTCGCACACCAGCCGACTGGCCGGGGTTTCGTAGATATCCATCGGGCTACCGATCTGCTCGATACAACCGTGATGCATGATGGCGATCCGCTCCGCCATGGTCATGGCCTCTTCCTGATCGTGGGTCACCATGACACAGGTAACCCCGACCCGCTCGATGATCTCCACCAGCTCCAGCTGCATCTTGGAGCGCAGCTTCTTGTCGAGCGCCCCCATCGGCTCATCAAGCAGCAGCAACTTGGGACGTTTCGCCAGCGAACGGGCCAGCGCTACCCGCTGGCGCTGGCCACCGGAGAGCTGGTGCGGCTTGCGACGGGCATACTGGGTCATCTGTACCAGCTTGAGCATCTCTTCGACACGGGCGTCGATCTCGGCCTTGGGCAGGCCATCCTGCTTGAGACCGAAAGCAATATTCTGTGCCACCGTCATATGGGGAAACAGGGCGTAGGACTGGAACATCATGTTGATGGGGCGTTCATAGGGGGGCATATCGGTGATATCCACCCCGTCGAGGAACAGACGCCCTTCGGTCGGGCGCTCGAACCCGGCCAGCATCCGCAGCAAGGTCGATTTACCGGAACCGGATCCTCCCAGCAGGGCGAAGATCTCCCCCTTGTGAATATTCAGGGAAACATTATCGACCGCCAGGGTTTCATCGAACTGCTTGCTAACCCTGTCTATTTTTACCAGCACTTCTTTGCGTTGCTGGCTGCCCTCAAGGGCTTTCTTGTAGGCACTGGAGGCTATCGCCATTACCAAACTCCCTAACGTGATACTGGCCTCACGGCCAATCCATAAAAGCGATTTGGCGCCCCAGAGCGGGCACCAAGGTCAGGTACCGGACTTGATCTTGCTCCAACTCCGGGTGATTTGACGCTGTACCGCGCGGGAATGTGCCTCCTGCACATAGAGCCGCTCCAGCACAGCCTGAGGCGGATAAACCCCCTCATCATTGCGCACCGTCTCATCCATGAACTCGCCAGCCTTGGCATTGGGGTTCGCATAGCCCACATAATTACTGACCTTGGCGATCACCTCGGGCTGCAGAACATAGTTGATGAGAGCATGTGCCTCTTTGACATTGGTGGCATCAGACGGGATCGCCATCATGTCGAACCAGAGATTGCCCCCCTCTTTAGGAATGCTGTAGGCAATCTTCACCCCCTTGCCTGCCTCGTCGGCACGGGCTGCCGCCTGCAAGATGTCGCCGGAAAAGCCCGCTGCCACACAGATATCGCCGTTGGCGAGATCACCTATGTATTTGGAGGAGTGGAAGTAGGCCACATAGGGGCGCACCTTGAGCAACTGCGCCTCGGCGCGCTTGATATCGGCCGCGTCCTGGCTGTTGGGGTTCAGTCCAAGGTAGTTGAGGGCAGCCGGGATCATCTCGTCTGCCGAGTCGAGGAAGGCGACGCCGCAACGGGAGAGCTTCTCCATGTTTTCCGGCTCGAAGATGGCCGCCCAGGAGTCGATCTTGTCGACCCCCAGCACCGCCTTGATTTTGTCGACGTTGTAGCCGATGCCGTTGGTTCCCCACAGATAGGGCACCGCGTACTGATGGCCCGGATCCACCTTCTCGAGCTGCTTGAGCAGCACGGGATCCAGGTTGGCCAGATTGGGCAGCAAGCTCTTGTCCAGCTTCTGGAAAGCCCCCGCCTTGATCTGCTTGGAGAGGAAATTATTTGAGGGCACCACCAGATCGTAACCGGTCCGTCCGGTCAGCAACTTGCCTTCCAGGGTTTCGTTGGAGTCAAATACGTCATAGACGGTCTTGATCCCGGTCTCCTGCTGGAAATCGCTGAGGGTGGTCTCGCCGATATAGTCAGACCAGTTGTAGAAATGGAGCACAGGGGCTGCCTGGACTGCATTCGCCAATCCCATGGTCAGCGCTATGGTTAGCAATCTGGTTGTATTCACGGTGTCAGTTCTCCTGTTCAGTGGTTGACCGTCTGCGCATCCATTCGCGCGGCCCATCCGGATGGATGGCATCACTACCCTCCCGGCCGAACTGCGGACCGGGAGGGGTATTCGTTACTTACCGGACTTGATCTTGGTCCAGCTGCGGGTCATCAGACGCTGCACCTTGGCCGGCAGATCCGGGAAGGTGTAGATCTTCTGCAAGGTTGCAGAGTCCGGATAAACCCCCGGATCGGTACGGATCGCCTCGTCAACCAGCGGGGTCGCAGCCTTGTTGCCGTTAGGCGCCTGCACCTGATTGGTGATGTTGGCGATCACGTCGGGCTTCATCAGATAGTTGATGAAGGTGTGGGCCGCCTCGACGTTCTTGGCATCCGCCGGGATGGCGATCATGTCAAAGAAGCTGCCTGCCCCCTCTTTCGGAATGGTGTAGGTAAGTGCCACGCCATTTTTGGCTTCCGCCGCCCGCGCCTTGGACTGCTGCAAATCCATGGAGTAACCGACAGCAACACACAAGTTGCCGTTGGCCAGATCCGAGATGTACTTGGAGGAGTGGAAATAGGCGGTATAGGGACGAATGGAGAGGAACAGCTCCTCGGCCTTCTTCAGCTCGTCCGGCTTCTGGCTATCCGGTTTGAAGCCCAGATATTGCAGGGCGGCCGGTAACATTTCGGTCGGCGAGTCGAGGAAGGAGACGCCGCACTCCTTCAGCTTGGCCATGTTCTCCGGCTTGAACACCAGATCCCAGGAGTTGAGCGGCGCATCGGCCCCCAGTACGGCCTTCACCTTCTCGGCATTGTAGGCATAACCGATGGTGCCCCACAGATAGGGGATGGAGTACTGGTTGCCCGGATCGCTCGGGTCGAGCGCCTTGAGCAGGTCGGTATCCATATTTTGCCAGTTGGAGAGCTTGGACTTGTCCAGCTTCTGGAACACGCCAGCCCTGATCTGTTTGGCCAGGAAGGGGTTGGACGGCACCACGATGTCGTAGCCGGATTTACCAGCCAGCAACTTGGCTTCCAGTACCTCGTTGCTGTCAAACACGTCATAAACCACCTTGATGCCCGTCTCCTTCTGGAAGTTTTCCAGGGTATCCGGGGCGATATAGTCGCTCCAGTTGTAGACGTGCAACACCTTCTCTTCAGCCATTGCTCCGGCACTTGCCATGACCAGAGCCACAGAGGCAGCGATCACTCCCGTTTTGAAAGACATCATCCTTGTCTCCTAAGCAAATTGTATGCGCATGCCAACCTGCCCGGCCGCACCTCAACCCTTCAGCTTGGCGGCTGTCAGATCCAGACTGAGCCTGGCTAGCTTGACCAATTCATCAACCTGTTCCTCGGTGATCACCAAGGGGGGCGATATGATCATGGTATCGCCTACCGCCCTCATCACCAAGCCATTGTTAAAACAGAATTCCCGGCAAGTCATCCCGGCATTGGCATGGGCCGGGAAACGCCGGTTGGTCTGCTTGTCCTGGACGATTTCCAGGGCTGCGACCAGCCCGCGGCCACGGGTTTCACCCACCAGCGGGTGGTCAGCCAGCTCTGCCCAGCGGCGCTGCAAATAGGGGCCGATGGTATCATGCACTCGCTTAACTATGCTCTCCTTTTGCATAAGATGGATATTGGCCACCGCCACCGCGCAAGAGACCGGATGGCCCGAGTAGGTGAAGCCGTGGTTGAACTCGCCCCCCTCTTCCACCAGCCCCTTGGCAACCCGGTCACTCACCATCACAGCGCCGAGCGGCAGATAACCGGAGGTAATCCCCTTGGCCAGACACATCAGATCCGGCTTGATGCCAAACCCTTCGCTGGCAAACCAGTGGCCGGTACGGCCAAAGCCGCAGATCACCTCGTCGGCTATCAGCAAAATGCCGTAGTGATCGCAGATGCGCTGGATCTCCGGCCAGTAGCTGTCAGGCGGAATGATGACACCGCCCGCCCCCTGGATCGGCTCGCCGATAAAGGCGGCCACCTTCTCCACCCCCAGCTCCAGAATCTTCTGCTCCAGCTGACGGGCCCGCTCCAGCCCGAACTCGTGGGCACTCATCCCCTGCCCCTCACCGAAGTGATAAGGCTGGTCGATGTGCACTATGCCGGGAATGGGCAGACCACCCTGGGCATGCATCCCTTTCATGCCACCCAGACTCGCCCCCGCCACGGTGGAGCCGTGATAGGCGTTGTGGCGGCTGATGATCACCTGTTTTTCCGGTTGCCCCTTGCTGGCCCAGTAGTGGCGCACCATCCGCAGCACGGTGTCGTTGCACTCGGAGCCGGAGCCGGTAAAGAAGACATGGTTGAGATGGGATGGCGTCACTTCGGCCAGCAAGGTGGCCAGCTCGATCACCGGCGGGTGCGCGGTCTGGAAGAAGAGGTTGTAGTAGGGCAACTGCTGCATCTGACGGGTGGCAGCATCCACCAGCTCCTGCCGACCATAGCCCATATTGACGCACCAAAGCCCCGCCATGCCGTCCAGAATGCGCTTGCCTTCGGAGTCTTCCAGATAGACGCCACTGGCTTTGGTGATGATACGGCTGCCCTTCTTGTTCAGAGCCTGAAAGTCGGTAAAGGGGTGCAGGTGGTGGCTGGCATCCTGCTGCTGCCACTCACGGGTAGTCTGTTGCATTGTTAGCTCCTCGGTTCCTTCGATTTAGCTGGTTCTGTTCGTCAATCATCAGGAGGGCTGCCACTCCCGCAATCACTGCCACTTTCGCGTGGACTGCGGCACGGCCTGCTCCTCACATCCTTCAATTCGAGCCAAAAACTGTTATCAACCATGCAGCCAGAGCGGTGGCGAGCCAACTTCCGCTCACAACCATCCGCAGGCGGAGGCACTCCTCCATCCCGTATTACCGGTTACAGGCAGGGGAGGCAGCCTGCCTCCCCGATTCGGACGATGCGTGGCCGGCACGCATCCGGGTCAGACGTTCAGCAGCAGGAACTCTCGCTCCCAGCGGCTGATCACCCCGAAGTAGGTCTCGTACTCTTTGCGTTTGACCGCGACAAAGGCGCGTGTGAAGCGCTCCCCCAACATCTCCTTGATCGGCTCGCACTGTTCGAGATGGCTGAGCGCCTCCTCCAGCGAGCGGGGCAGACTGTAGGGCAGGTCGTAGGCGCTGGATTTCATCTCCTGCATGGGCTCCAGCTTCTCCATCATGCCGAGATAGCCGCACGCCAGGGTGGCGGCCAGCGCCAGATAGGGGTTGGCATCGGCACCGGCGAAGCGGTTCTCCACCCGGCGGGCACTGGGGTCGGAGAAGGGTACCCGCAGACCACAGGTGCGGTTCTCGACACCCCACTGGACGTTGCGTGGCGCGCTCTCACCGAAGGTGAGGCGGCGGTAGGAGTTGACGTTGGGAGCCAGCAGGGCTGTCACCGCCGGGGTGTACTTCTGCAGACCTGCGATGAAATGCATGAAGAGTTCGGAGTTGCCGCCATCCGGGGTACCGAACAGATTTCGACCGTTCATATCCTCCAGACTCTGGTGGATGTGCATGGCGGAGCCCGGCTCGTTGCTCATCGGCTTGGCCATAAAGGTGGCGTAGATGCCGTGGCGATGGGCCGCCTCACGCATGGTGCGCTTGAAAAGGAACACCTGATCCGCCAGATCGATGGCATCCCCGTGCAGGAAGTTGATCTCCATCTGGGCAGCACCGGACTCGTGGATCAGGGTATCCACCTCCAGCTCCTGCGCTTCGCAGTAGTCATACATGTCTTCGAAGATGGGATCGAACTCGTTGACCGCATCGATACTGAAGGACTGGCGAGCGGTCTCCGGACGGCCGTTGCGCCCTACCGGCGGCATCAGTGGATAGTCGGGGTCTTCGTTGCGGGTGACCAGATAGAACTCCAGCTCGGGCGCCACCACCGGCTTCCAGCCCTGAGCCTCGTAAAATGACAGAACCCGACGCAGTACGGAGCGAGGTGCAATGTCGATCAGCTTGCCGTTGACGTCGTAACAGTCATGGATAACCTGAGCGGTAGGTTCCAGCGCCCAAGGGACGAAACGGATGGTGTTGGGGTCAGGATAGAGCTGCATGTCCCGCTCCAGCGGATCGATCATGCTGTCGTCATCCGGATATTCGCCGGTCACTGTCTGGGTGAAGATCACCTCGGGCAGACGCATGCCCCCTTCTCGCAAAAACTTGTTGGCTGGGATGATCTTGCCCCGGGCGTTGCCGGTGAAATCAGGGAAGAGACACTCCACTTCCGTGATGCGATTGCTCTCCATCCAGCCCTTGATACTGTCCATGTTAAACCCCGACTCTACGGTTGCCATTGGCAAGGGTGTCTAATATATGGAACACCCTTGTTATCAAATTGTAATCAACACCACCATAAAAGCCCGCTATCAGGGGTAATGTCAAGCAGTGGTGTTTAAAAAACTATAAATAACGGCGCATATAATGACCAAGTCGGCACCAAATACTAAACACTCGTGGTCTCGCCTCTCCCCAGTGCAAAGCCGGTGCCAACCGGCCAAAACCAGATGTCAGATCCCGTCAGATCAGCCGCTAAAGGGGCCATTTTTTTGCAAAGGCGCACAATCCCTGTCCTATTTGCTTTGCTTGGCTGCTTTTTTTTGGTACAAGGCCCGCCCTGATTTGCACTCTCTTGCATGAAAACGGTGCAAATCAGACGAGAAGGGCTTGGTCTGCAGGCAGACAGCCCCCATAAACAGGGATAATTGGGTTAGTAAACTGACTGGTAGTAAATCGTATGTGTGATTTCATGACTGAAGACCAACTGGCCTTTTACAAGGGGCAGATCGAGCGGCAGATCGCCGAGCTCGAAGAGCGCCTGAACTCCCAGGCCAGCCAGGCCATCGCCACCGACACCAACGAGATGGCCGATGAAATTGACCGTGCCAGTATCGAGGAAGCCCGCCGTCTGGAGCTGAACCGCATCGAGCACGACAAGCTGCACCTGCGCAAGCTGAGGGGCGCATTGAAGCGAATGAACGATGGAGATTTCGGTTACTGTGAATCTTGTGGTGACGAGATCTCTCTCAAGCGGCTGCAAGCTCGTCCAGAGTCCCGTTTCTGCGTCGAATGCCAGAGCACCAAGGAATTTAACGATACCCACGTGTTCCGCCGCGTCGCCTGATTCTTCGAAGAACCGTCACCATTCAGGTGCAACAGACGCCAACAAGGCTGGGCCCGCGCTCAACCTTGCACAACGCCTCGCAGCAAGATGGTGACAAGTTCTGTTAGACTCCGGACACCTTCCGGAATCTACAGGAGAATAGAGAGTGAAATGGCTCATCAAACTGTGTTTGTGCCTGCCACTGCTGGCACAAGCACAGGTTCTGACGGTCAAGGTTCCCAGCCGTCCCGTCAACAATCTTGATCAGGAGTACCAGCTCAAACTGCTGGAACTGGCCCTGACCCGCTCCGGACAACCCTTTCGCATCCAGCCTGTCGAACTCGACCTCAACCAGTTCACCCTTCAGCAGCAGCTGAGCAAGGGCAAGACCATCAACGTCTTCTGGATGGGTACCTCCAGCGCACTCGAATCCTCCCTGATTGCCGTCCCCATTCCGCTGTTTCGCGGACTGGAAGGATTGCGGCTGTCGTTCATCCACGCGGATGCCCAAGAGAAGTTCAACCAGATCAATACTCTGGCCGACCTCAAACAGCTGAAGGCGGCGCAAGGGGTCGGTTGGGCCGATAACAAAATTCTGGAAAATGCGGGCATCCCGACCTTCTCCGGCCGCTACAGCAGCTTGTTTCGCCTTATCAACGACGGCGACAAGATCGACTTCTTCCCGCGCGCCCTGGTAGAGATCTTCGCCGAGCGCAGCGAGCTGGTGGCGCAGTATCCCAACCTCGCCATCGAGCAGCATCTGCTGATCCGCTACCCCTTCGCCCAGTTCTTCTTCGTCAGCCCCGAATACCCCAAGCTGGCCAAGGCGATTCAGACCGGGTTGGAGCGGGCCTATGCCGATGGCAGCTTTATGAAGTTCTTCCATGACAACCCCAAGATCCGCGAAGCACTGGCCAGCTCCAACCTCGATCAGCGGGTCACCATCGCCCTGCCCAATCCGGACATGACCCCGTTGCTAAAATCCATTCCGGCCCAATATTGGGATTATCCACCGCAGGGATAAGCATCCCGAGCGCCTGACCATGAGGGTCAGGCCGCGAGAACACAGTGCGCCAGGGAGGTGCCATGAAGGGAATCCAGGAGTGGTTTGTGGAGTACGGCCAGAGCCATCGCCATCCGATAAACGTCGCCATCCACAAACTGGCGGTGCCGGGCATCTATCTCTGCTCGCTGGCGCTGCTCTGGTGTCTGCCGCTCGGGCCCTTGCCAGAGCCCCTCAACTGGGCGGCAGTGGCGGCCATTCCGGTGCTGCTGTTCTATCTGCAACTGTCGTTTTCGCTGTTCGCGGGGATGGCGGTGCTGACCGCGCTCGGGCTGGCCTTCTGCCACCAGTGGCAGGGGCCGCTGCTGTGGTCCTCGGTGGCAGCGTTCGTGCAGCTCTGGATAGCCCAGTTTGTCGGCCACAAGATCGAGGGCAAACGCCCCTCCTTCCTCGCCGACCTGCAATTTCTGCTGATAGGCCCCGCCTGGGTGCTTGCCAGCCTCTATCGTCGTCTGGGCATTCCCTATTGAGGAATGCCGGGCCAACAGGAGAGACCATGACACATAACCACACGCGACATAACGCCCTGCGCCGCGCCCTGCCCCTGCTGCTGGGGGTCCTGTTTGCCGGCCCGGCGCTGGCCGACAAGGCCGACCCGGTCGGTGAAGTGAGCACCTCCTTCAAGCTCTTCGGTCCCAACCACAAGATCCTGGTGGAGGCGTTCGACGACCCGCGCATCGACGGCGTCGCCTGCTATCTGGCGCGCCCCAAGACCGGTGGTGTAAAAGGCGGGCTGGGACTGGCGGAAGATCCCTCCCACGCCTCCCTGTCGTGCCACCAGATCGGCCCCATCACCCTGCCCGAAAAGCTGAAGGCGGGAGAGGAGGTGTTCGATGTCAGCACTTCACTGGTGTTCAAGGAGCAGAAAGTGGTGCGTTTTTACGACAAGAAACGCAATGCACTGGTTTACCTGACCTACAGCACCAAACTGGTGGATGGTTCGTACAAAAGTGCAGTCAGCGCCGTTCCCATTATGCCGTGGGGACAATAACCAGCCGGTTTGTCAGGTGATAGCTGACCCATTTTGTTGTAATTTGACGACACACACGCTGCGGAGCACATACCATGAAAGTCGCCGTATTCAGTACCAAGAGCTATGACAAAGAGCATTTCAACCAGGCCAACAGCCAGTACGGCTTCGACCTAGAGTTTTTCGATGTGCGGCTGGAGGCCAAAACGGCCCGACTGGCTCACGGCTTCCCAGTGGTGTGTCTGTTCGTCAATGACGATGCCGACCGCGAGGTATTGACCGAACTGGCTGCCAACGGCACCCAGGTGATCGCCCTGCGCTGCGCCGGTTACAACAACGTGGACCTGGCCGCGGCCAAAGAGCTGGGGCTGAAAGTGGTGCGGGTGCCCGCCTACTCCCCCGAGGCGACCGCAGAACACGCGGTCGGCATGATGATGTGCCTCAACCGCCGCATCCACAAAGCCTATCAGCGCACCCGCGACGCCAACTTCTCGCTGGAGGGGCTGGTCGGCTTCAACATGCATGGCAAGACCGTTGGCGTCATCGGCACCGGCAAGATCGGTCTGGCCGCCCTGCGCATCCTCAAGGGCTTCGGGGTTCGCCTGCTGGTCAACGATCCTTACCAGAATCCGGCAGCCATCGAGCTGGGTGCCGAGTACGTGGATCTCGATACCCTGTTCCGCCAATCCGACATCATCAGCCTGCACTGCCCGCTGTTCAAAGAGAACTACCACCTGTTGAACAAGGAGGCGTTCGCCAAGATGAAGGACGGGGTGATGATCATCAACACCAGCCGTGGCGGTCTGCTCGACTCCAACGCCGCCATCGAGGCGCTCAAGACCTCCCGTATCGGCGCACTGGGGCTGGACGTCTACGAGGAGGAAGAGGATCTCTTCTTCTCCGACAAGTCCAACGAGGTGATCACCGATGACGTGTTCCGCCGCCTGTCTGCCTGCCACAACGTGCTGTTCACCGGCCATCAGGCGTTCCTGACCCGCGAGGCGCTGCACGCCATCGCCGATACCACCCTCGGCAATATCCGCGCCATCGAGATCCAGGGCCGCTGCGACAACGAAGTGGAATAAGGGCTCGCCCTCTCTTCGTCACGCGCCGGGTTGTGAGACCCGGCGCCTTCGGGTAGGCTAGCCCCCCTTTTTTATTCAGGAGTCTGGCGCCCATGTTTATCGGATTTGATTACGGCACCTCCAACTGTGCCGTGGCCGTGATGGAACAAGGTAGCCCCAGGCTGCTGAATCTTGGCGCATCCCGCTATCTCCCTTCCACCCTGCATGCGCCCCACCGGGATGCTATCGCCGGTCTGTTGGCCGAAGGGCTGGCACCCGCCCAGCAGGCGGAGTACCTCAAGCTACGTGGCCCCGTGGTCACCCGCGCCCAGACGGTTCGCCGCCAGATGCGGGAAGAGGGGCTGATCGACGAGCTGAGCTTTGGCGGTGCCGCGCTGGAGCGCTATCTGGAAGAGCCGGACGACGGCTACTACATCAAATCGCCGAAATCCTTTCTCGGCGCCTATGGCCTCAAGGCCCCCCAGATCGCCCTGTTTGAAGACATCGTCTGCGCCATGATGCTCCACGTCCGTCAGCAGGCGGAACAGCAGCTCGGCGCCCCGATCCGCCAGGCGGTGATCGGTCGCCCGGTCAACTTCCAGGGCCTGGCGGGGGAAGAGAGCAACCAGCAAGCTATCGCTATCCTGACCGAGGCGGCCCGTCTGGCCGGTTTCGAGCAGGTGGAGTTCCTCTATGAGCCGGTGGCCGCCGGGTTTGAATTCGAGGCGCGCCTCACCGAAGACGCCGTGGTACTGGTAGTAGATATCGGCGGCGGTACCACCGACTGCTCCATGCTGCGGATGGGTCCGAGCTACCGAGATCAGCTGGATCGCAGCGGCGATCTGCTCGGCCACAGCGGCCAGCGGATCGGCGGCAACGACTTCGACATCCGCCTGACGGTGGAGGGGATGATGCCGCTGCTCGGCATGCACGAGACCCTCAAGACCGGCAAGCCGCTGCCCCATCCGCTGTTCTGGGATGCGGCCGCCATCAACGACGTAAGTGCCCAGAGCCGCTTCTACAGCCTCGACACCGCCCGCCAGCTGCAGGATCTGCAGCTCGACAGCCAACCCGGCAGCAAGCTGGGACGTCTGGCCAGCCTGCGGGCCCACAAGCTGAGCCACCAGCTGGTATGGCGTGCCGAGCAGGGCAAGATCGCCCTCTCGGAGCAGGAGCTCAATCGCCAGTCGCTGGCCGAGCTGGAAAAAGGGTTGGAAGCGGAGCTGACCCGCGAACAGCTGGCCAACGCCTCGGCCCTGCTGCTGGAGAAGATTGGCGAGCTGATGGATGAGGCGATCGCCGCTGCCGGCGTGCAACCCGACCGCATCTTCGTCACCGGCGGTAGCGCCCGCTCGCCGCTGATCGCCAGCTTTATCCGCCAGAAGATCCCCTCCATCCCGCTTGAGGGTGGCGATGACTTTGGCTCGGTGGCTGCGGGTCTTGCCCGTTATGCCGAGCGGCTGTTCGCCAACTGAGCCCTGAGATAGCGTAAATCGATGGCAACATCACCCGTGTGTTGCCATTAAGCGACAGTCGTGCGGGACAAGGGGCGACAGAAGCGGTCGGTCGTCCCCTCTCCCGCCCTGCTCCCGACTGCCCAAAAAGGGTATTCTTGACGCTCCCCCAACCGGAGCCCCCTCATGCCCAGATTGCCCTTTTTGCTGATCCCCCTGTTACTGCTCGCTGGCTGCAGCTCGACCGCCTTTGTTCAGCAAGATCTGCAACACCACCACTGGGTACTGAGCAAACTGGATGGCGAACCGATCAAGGCCCCCCGCGACAATCCTCCCGATTTCGAGATCGGCGAGCACTTCACCGTCAACGGCATCGCCGGTTGCAACCGCTACTTCGGTCAGGGCCATCTGGAAGATGACAAACTGTGGATCACCAGTCTGGGCAGCACCGAAATGGCCTGCATGCCGCCGCTCGACACTATCGAACAGGCTGTACTGACCACCCTTACCGAGGGGGCGACCTTGAGCGGCACCAGTCAGAACCTGATCCTGCAGGGCAAACAGCACCGTTTGGAATACACCTTGCGCGACTGGGTGTTCTAGCGCTCACAAAGCCGCATCACAAACAGGAACATGTTGTCCGGCTGTGGCACAATATGAGGCAGAGTTCGCAACGGAGGCTGCCTCAGCCATGTCGATGGATCGCCTGTTTGACAAGATCAAACAACTCCCCACTATTCCCAAGCTGCTGCACGAGTTGATGCAGAGCTTCAACGACGAGAATGCCCGCATCGACCAGATTGCGGCCAAGATCGCCATGGACCAGGTGATCAGCGTCAAGGTGCTAAAGATGGCCAACTCGGCCGCCCTGCGCCGTGGCAACGAAGTGACCTCCATCGAACAGGCGGTGATCCGCCTCGGCTTCAACCGACTGCGCTCTGTGGTGGTCGCTTCCGGCATCATCGGCACCTTCAAGGCCCCGCCCAGCTTCGACAAGAACAAGTTCTGGACCGAGACCTTCCAGGTCGCCACCATAGCCCGGACCCTGGCGCAGGAGGCCAAGGTGCTCGACCCCGAGACCGCCTTCACCTGTGCTCTTATCCACAACATCGGCGAACTACTGATCCAGAGTACCTTGCCGGAAGAGGCGGAGCTCATCAATCTGGCGATCCAGAAGGGGAGCAGCCGGGTCGAGGCACAGCGGGAGATGCTGGGTTACGACTACGCCCAGCTCGGTGCCGAGCTGGCGCGGCGCTGGAACCTCTCCGAGGCCTTCGTCGATGCCATCTCCCAACAGCTGGATCCCCTCTCCCACGATCCGGTCAGCAAGGAGGCGGTGCTGATCCGCCTCGCCGTGTTTATCTCCTTCGCCTGGAACGCGGGAGTGCCTGCCCAGGCCATCATCGCCCGCTTCCCCAAACCGCTCGCCGACCAGTTGGGACTGGATCCCAAGTCGCTGGCAGGCCAGCTCGAAACACTGCATGAACAGGGTAATGCCCTTGCCGATCTTCTGACTCAATAAGCATCATGACCCATCCGTTTCTGTTTCATCCCCAGGTGGCGCCCTGGTTCAAAGAGAGCGCCGACGCACTGCAATTGACCCTCTTTAGCGATCTGGATGCACCGATCCGCGAGGTGTGGCTACGCCACGAGCCGGATAACGAGGAGTACCTGATCCCGATGACGGCGGTCTCCACCCGCGATCGGCTGCAGGTGTGGCAGGCGACCCTGCCGCTCATCAAGGGACAGGATATCCACCTCTACAGCTTCAAGTGCCTCACCGACGAGGAGCAGTGGTGGCTGCACGGGGCGGGCGTCAGCGCGTCCATGCCGCCACGGGAGCAACATTTTCGCTTCAACAGCCTGCACCAGCCACCGGCCTGGGTGCAGGATCAGGTGTTCTACCAGATCTTCCCCGACCGCTTCTGCAACGGCGACCCGTCGCTGAGCGTCAAGCATCACGAGTACGAATATCGCGGCAAAGCGGTCATCAGCAAGGCGTGGGGCGAACCGGTCAGTCGCCATGAAGAGGGCCACGGCGCCTGCGAGTTTTACGGTGGCGATCTGGCGGGGATCGATGCCAAGCTGCACTATCTGCAATCTCTCGGGGTGACGGCGCTCTACCTCAACCCCATCTTCGATTCGCCGAGCAACCACAAGTACGACACCCAGGACTACTTCAAGGTCGATGCCCACCTCGGCAGCAACGCGCAGTTCGCCGAGCTGACCCGCAACCTGCACCAGCGCGGCATGAAGATCATCCTCGATGCGGTGGTCAACCACACCTCTACCGAGCACCCCTGGTTCTGCCCGCCACTGGGAGCCCAGAGCAACCCGGACTCCCCGTGGCGCAGCTTCTACACCTTTGATAAAGAAGGGGATTACGTCAGCTGGAAGGGCATTCGCAGCCTGCCCAAGCTCGACTTCTCCTGCGAGAAGGTGCAAGACGCCGTCTATCGGGCCGATGACGCCATCCTCCGTTACTGGATGCGCGCCCCCTACCAGATCGATGGCTGGCGCTTTGACGTCATCCACATGTTGGGCGAGCGCGGCACCGCCGAGGGCAACAGTGGTCACGTGCGCGCCATTCGCGGGGCAGTGAAGCAGGAGAACCCGGACGCCTATGTGCTCGGCGAACACTTCTTCGAGGCGAGCCAGTGGCTGCAAGGGGATCAGGAGGACGGCGCCATGAACTACTACGGCTTCGCCCACCCGATCCGTGCCTTCCTGGCTGGCAAGGATATCGCCTACCACCCCATCAAGATCAGCGCCGAAGAGCTGGATCGCTGGCTCAAACTGGCGCGGGCCCATATCCCGTTCAAGAACCAGCTGGCCCAGTTCAACCTGCTGGACAGTCACGACACCGCCCGCTTCCTCCATCTGCTGGGCGAGGACAAGCAGCGGATGCGCCTCGCGGCCACCCTGCTGCTCACCTATATCGGCGTGCCCTCCATCTACTACGGCGATGAAGTGGGACTCTCCGGCGGTAACGACCCGGACTGCCGCCGTTGCTTCCCGTGGGATACCACAGACTGGGATCACGTGCTGCACGACCACTATCGTCGGCTGATCCAGATCCGCCGCCAGCGCCCCTCCCTGCGCCGTGGCGATATCCAGACCCTCTATGCCGGGCCCCACAGCTATGTGTTCGCCCGTACCCTGCAAAGCGATCAGGTGGTAGTAGCCTGCAACCGCCACCCGAGCGAGCCGCGCACCATCAGCCTGCCCCTGTGGCAGACCGCCAGCCCTGCCAGCCGCTTCACCGACGCCTTCAACGGCGAGAAGTTTGAAGTGGTGCAGGGCGAGGTGCAGCTCACCATCCCCGCCAACTCGGCGAGAGTACTGATCTCCAGCTGAGTGGGCAACTGACATGCTGAAAAACAAAACCGGAGCCCAAGGCTCCGGTTTTTTATTTCGTTCAATCCACCATGACGTTTGGCTCTTTGCCTGCCGCCATCAGTAATTGATGCTGACGTAGGGCACTTCCGGCACCTGCCAGCGCTGCTTGAGGTAGACGGTGAGCACGAAGAAGAAGTTGGCCAGCAGGTTGGCGAAGCGATAGAGAATGGGATCGAAGGCCACCCCGCTCTCTTCCAGCCTGACCAGCAGCCGCACCACCTTCTTGCTGCCACAGCGGCACAGATGGAGGGTGGGGATGGGCTGCGGCCCCTGCGGCAGCACGAAACCTGTGACGCTGCCGCGACTCGCCTCGTTGTAGTGGTCGTAACGGGCCTTGAGCCACTCAAGATCTGCATCGAAGATCCCCAGCTTGCCGCGTACCGATCCGTTTAGGTTGTAGATAAGTCGCTGCAACGCCGCGAGATCCGCCAGCACGGGCTCGGTATCCGCATCCGGCGCAAGGTGTGACAGCACGGCCCCGACCTGACAACAGAGCTCGTCCGTGGCGATTTCAAAATCACATTTGAGCGAGCTTTCAAAGATAAAGGGGTAGCAGAGCTCGCGCTTGTCTCTTGGCTTCTTGGGGTTCATGGGGCAACCGGATTGGAGAAAAGGCCAGTTTGCCAGCCCCGGGAAGGGCTGGCAAACGGCAGCTCATTACTTGAGTTACGCGCTGTGGCTCAGGCGTTCTTACTGGCGGGCTCGGTGGACGGCTGGAACTGGCCGATCATCCGCAGCGCCTCCAGCATGCGCTGGTTGAAGTTGGTGAAGCTGCTGATCTGTGCCGGATCGCTCTGACCGCGAGCGGCCAGCACTGCCGGGGTCAGCGCCTGTTGCTGTGACTCCGGCAGCAGGGTATCTGCCTGCTTCTGTACCTGATCCAGCTTGGGCAGATAGTCGGCAAACGGCTTGAGCAGATCCTGCAGGGAGCTGGCCCCCTGATAGGTCTGGCTCAGCTTGACGCTCTGCTTGAGCTTGAGGGAGTAGGAGGCCAGCTGGCTGTCATCCAGTTTCAGCTCGCCCGCCTTGTCCAGCAGATCCTCGAAGTTGCCGGAGAAGAAGCTCCCCGCCAGCTCATCGATCCCCTTGACCAGCTTGCCGATGGACTCCATCTCGTCGCTGCTGAGATCCCCCTCCAGCGAGAAACTGAAGCTCTGGCTCGACTTGAGGCTGAACTGGCTGCCGCTCTCGCTGGTCTGGGACTTGGTCTGCCAGCTGTCGTTAAAGCGCAGCACCACCTTGTCGCCATCCTTGGTCTGGATCTCCAGATAACCCTGCTGGCGACTGGCCATCTCGGCCTGCCCCATGTCGGTCGGGGAGACCTTGCCGAAGAACTCCTTCTCGAACTCCTCGAGCCCTTTCTGGATCAGCTTGTAGCTCTGATCGATACCAGTTTTGATATCCTCGTTGTCAGTCGCCCACTTGCCGAGCTGCTTCTTCGCCTCGTCAAAGCCCTTGTCGATCCCCTTGCGGGCCTGCTCCATCATCCCGGTCAGGTCGTCGTCGGATTTGCCATCGGCCCGCGCGGCACCGAGTCGCCCGGTCACGAACTGCAGCACGTTGTCCGCCACCGACTGGAAGTCGAACAGGGTCTCCGGCGTGATCTCCTCGGGCTCTTTCACCTTCGGCGCCTGATAGCCCTGGCCATTGATCTCCAGCGAGAACTGCAATGCCTGCTGGATCAGCACCTGCGCCCACTTGGGCGGCTTGTGCAAGGAGACCGCCTCCTCGCTCTTGACCTGTTTCTGCTCCGCCTGTTGGGGCGATTTGGGAGAAACACCCACTCCCTTGGGTTGGGCTGCGCCCACGCCTTCGATCTGCATAATGTGTCCTCCCACCATGCCTGTAGATCAGCTATCGGCCTGACTGAACACTTCTTGACCACAAAATACTGGACAATCTGCGGCTGGCTTTTAAAATCGGGCCCCTTTGGGTGGCCTGTTGCCTTCCCCCGATTTCGACCCGGCCCGGCCGGTGTGCATGTGAGGTATTTATGACCCAGTCCCAACAGCCTTCCGCGAACGCTCCGGCGCCTAGAACCGCGGCCGACTATCAGGCCCAACTCGACGAAAAGCGCGCTCGCCTCACCGGGCTGTTTGCCGGCTTCACCCTCCCGGCGCTGGAAGTGCACAGCTCACCGGCGGAGTACTACCGGATGCGCGCCGAATTTCGCATCTGGCACGAAGGGGATGACCTCTTCCACTGCATGTATGCCCCGGCGACCAAAGAGATCATCAAGATAGACCACTTCCCCACCGCCAGCCGCCTCATCAACCAGTTGATGCCGCTGCTGCTGGAGGGGCTGCGCCCACATCCGGTGCTGCGCCGCAAACTGTTCCAGATTGACTACCTCTCCACCCAGTCCGGCCAGATCATTGTCAGCCTGCTCTATCACCGCAAGCTGGAGGCCGAATGGCGACAAGCCGCCGAAGCGCTGCAGGCAGATCTGCGCGCCAAGGGGTTCGAGCTACAGCTGATTGGCCGCGCCCACAAGCAGAAGATCTGTCTGGGGGATGACTTCGTCATCGAAC
Source organism: Aeromonas sp. 603757 (assembly GCF_049171255.1). Taxonomy (NCBI): domain Bacteria; kingdom Pseudomonadati; phylum Pseudomonadota; class Gammaproteobacteria; order Aeromonadales; family Aeromonadaceae; genus Aeromonas; species Aeromonas sp. 603757. Next base: position 83,825 of record NZ_JAAKOE010000009.1, read on the forward strand.
AGCTCAACGTGGCGGGTCGCCAGCTCATCTACAAGCAGGTGGAGAACAGCTTCACCCAGCCCAACGCCGCCATCAACGAGCAGATGCTGGCCTGGGCGCTGGATGTGACCAAGGGGAGCGAAGGGGACCTGCTGGAGCTCTATTGCGGCAATGGCAACTTCTCCATCGCGCTGGCGCAGAACTTCCGCAAGGTGCTGGCCACCGAAATCGCCAAGCCGAGCGTCGACTCCGCCCAGTTCAACATCGCCGCCAACGGCGTCGACAACCTGATCATCCTGCGTATGTCGGCCGAGGAGTTCACCATGGCGATGCGTGGTGAACGGGAGTTCAACCGCCTCAAGGGGGTCGACCTCAAGAGCTACCAGTGCAACACCATCTTCGTCGACCCGCCCCGCGCCGGTCTCGACGATGCCACCGTCAAGCTGGTGCAGGAGTACGACAACATCCTCTACATCTCCTGCAACCCCGAGACACTGCAGGCCAACATGGCCGTGCTGGGGGAAACCCACGAAATCGCCCGTTTCGCCCTGTTCGACCAGTTCCCCTGGACCCATCATATGGAAGCCGGGGTCTATCTGCGCCGCAAGGCCGGTTGATTCAGGCAGACAGGAAAACAACAACAGGGCCGGATGGCCCTGTTTTGTTATTGACTGAACACCGGCCTCACTCCAACCGGAAGTGGCCCACGATCTCCCGCAGCCGGTCGTAGGTCTGCTGCATCGCCGCAGAGCTGGCGACCGTCGCTTCGCCATTGTGGGTCAGCTGGCGGATCACTTCGGCAATGGCGCTCATGTTGCGATTGATCTCTTCGGCCACCGCGCTCTGCTGTTCCGCCGCCGTGGCGATATGGCTGATGAGATCGTTGATCTCCACTACTTCCCCCGCCATTAGATCCAGCGACTCGTTGACCCTGGTGGTGTTCTCGGCCGCCCCCTGACAGCTCTGCTTGGTGTTGCCCATGGCCTCCACCACAGTTCGGGTGCCCCGCTGCAGACTGGCCAGCATGGTCTGGATCTCGGCTGTGCTCTGCTGGGTGCGGGCAGCGAGGGAGCGCACCTCGTCTGCCACCACCGCAAAACCGCGCCCCTGTTCACCGGCGCGGGCCGCCTCGATGGCGGCATTGAGCGCCAGCAGGTTGGTCTGTTCGGCAATGCTGCCGATCACCCCGAGCACTGAGCCAATCTGCTGCACATCCTGCTGCATCACCTCGATGGAGCGGGCAGTGGCTTCCACTTCGTCTACCAGCGCCATCACGCTGGCCATCGCCTGATCCACCACCTGACGGGACTGGCTCGCCAGCTGCTGACTCTGGCCGGTGAGCTGGGCGGTGCTGGCCGCACTCTCGGAGACGGAGACCGCGGTGCGGCTCATCTCGTTGATGGCGGTCACCACCTGCTCGGTCTCGCGCACGTGGTCCGCCAGCAGGGACTGGGCGGCGCCGGTCTGGTTGGCCAACCCCTCGATGCCGCTGTTGAGCTGGCCGCTCGCCTGCCGCACCTCCCCCATCATCTCCTGCAACCGCTCGATAAAGCGGTTGATCCCGGCCGAGATCTGGCCAAGGTCATCCTTGCTGGTCACCGCCAGTCGGCGGGTGAGATCGCCGCTGCCGCGAGAGAGCTCCAGCACAAGATCCCGCAGCGAGAGGATGGGGCGATATGCCACATTGAGCGCCAACATCGCCAGCACCATCACCACGATCGCCACGCCGCACAGCGCCATGATGATCTGGCCGTTGAGAGCCCGGGTCATGGCCCTGATGTAGTCAAGATCGATGTAGCCGGTCAGCGTCCAGCTGCTGCCGCGAATATCCAGCTGGTTGGGGCGCGCTTCGCTCTCCCCCTGCGGCTTGCTGTCATAGAGGCTGTTGCCCTGACTGTCGGCCAGCGAGAAGTAGCGGCCATCGCCACTCATCTTCTCCAGCAGGCTTTTGAACTCGCTCATGTCGAGGTAGTAGAGATAGGCGGAATCGGCACCGCGTGGCACCAGAATGGTGATGACCGGCTTGCCATCCACCTGTTGCAGCGGGCTGACGGTGATCTGGTTGTTGGCGGCGGGGATCAACTTGCGCAGGGCATCCACTTTGGCGCTGTCGTTGATGACACCGCTCACGTCGAAGGCCATGTCGCCGATCACCTTGACGATGTTGTGAAAGCCGGTCTCTTGCAGGGTCTTCTTGACGTTGGTCACCCCGAAGTTGAGGTTGGCGGCCAACAGAATCTTCTGATTGATGTCGCTGGCCAGCTTCTCTTTGACCAGAGTGATCTGCTCGTTGATGTTGTGGGTGGCCTGAGTGCGAATATAGCCACTGATGAAGTGGTTGACGCTAAGCCCGGCAGTGCCGATGGTGACCAGAATGGCCAGTAGCAGCAAGAGGTAAATCTTGACCTTGAATGGCATGGGTTCCCTCCAGAAGAGAGGGCTGGCAACGCCAACCCTCCCTGCCAATCGTTATTTCTTCTTGGCGTACTTCATGGAATCCAATGCCACCGCCAGAATGATGATGCCGCCCTTGATGATGAACTGCCAGTAAGGGCTGACCCCGATATAGGTCAAACCATAGTTGATCAGGGTGAAGATAAGTACGCCGGTAATCACACCCGCGACCGTTCCCACCCCGCCAGCAAACGACACCCCGCCCACCACGCACGCCGCGATGGCATCCAGCTCGTACATGAAGCCGAGGTTGTTGGTGGCGCTACCGATCCGGCCCGCTTCCAGCATACCGCCGAAGGCGTAGAAGACCCCTGCCAGCGCATAGATCATTACCAGATTGACCGCCACATTGACGCCGGAGACCTTGGCCGCTTCCGGGTTGCCGCCGATGGCGAAGATGTTCTTGCCAAAGCGGGTCTTGTTCCACAGCACCCAGACGAACACGCTGGCGATGGCCGCATAGAAGGTGAGATACGAGAGCTTGAAGCCTCCTATCCGGATAAACCCCTGCGCGAAACTGGAGAAGCGGGGATCAAACCCGGCCACCGGCGAGGCTCCTACCGAGTCAAAGTAGAGGGAGTTGATACCGTAAACGATGATCATGGTGCCCAGGGTGGTAATGAACGGGGTGACGTTCAGGTAGGCCACAATGAGACCGTTGACCAGACCAATCAGGGCACCCACCACACACACCAGCAGGATCACCACAGGAATGGGCACCTCCCCCAGCGTCGGGAACACCTTGTTGACGTTGGTCAGCGCCTGCAACATGGTTGCTGCTATGAGTGCCGCCAGACCGACCTGACGACCGGCCGAGAGATCCGTCCCCTGGGTGATGATGATGCCCGCCACCCCCAGCGCGATGATGACCCGCACCGAGGACTGGGTCAGGATGTTGCTGAAGTTGGTGAGGCTCAGGAAGGAGGGCTCCTGGATCACGATGACCATGAGCAGCACCAGCAGCACCAGATAGATGGCGTTTTCCTTGAGCGCCTGCATCAGATTGAAATTTTTAGCCGACTCCATAAATGTCTTCCTGTCTCTAGAGGTACAGAGATGCCAGGCGCAGTATCTCGCTCTGGTCAGTTTCTTTGGTATTGACGATCCCGGCGACCCGGCCGTTGCTCATCACCATGATGCGGTCGGTGATCCCCAGCAATTCCGGCATCTCTGACGAGATGATGATGATCCCCTTGTCCTTCTTCGCCAGCTCCAGAATGAGCTGATAGATCTCGAACTTGGCCCCGACGTCGATGCCGCGGGTGGGCTCGTCGAGCATCAGGATCTCCGGCTGGGTCAGCAGCCAGCGACCGATGATCACCTTCTGCTGGTTGCCCCCGGAGAGGGAACCGATCTGGGTCTGCTGGGTCGGCGTCTTGACCCGCATGGAGTCGATCACCCACTGGGTATCGCTCTTCATCTTGTTGTCGCTGAGCAGCCCCATGGAGCCCTTGTAGCTGTCCATGTTGGCGATCAGGGAGTTGAAGGCGATATCGAGCCGGGAGTAGATACCGGTGGAGCGGCGCTCTTCCGTCACCAGTGCAAAACCGTTGCGGATCGCTTCGTGGGCATTGTGATTGGCCACCTCTTTGCCGTGCAGCTTGATGCTGCCCTGGCTGCGATCGCGAATGCCGAACAGGGTCTCAACGATATCGGTGCGCTTGGCCCCCACCAGTCCGGCGATGCCGAGGATCTCCCCCTTGTGCAGGTTGAAGGTCACATCCTGAATGGAGGGCTGGTTCTTCGCCGTCAGGTGTTCGATCTCGAGGATCACCTCTTTCGGCTGGTTGGTTTTTTCAGGGAAGCGCTGGGTCAGTTCACGGCCGACCATCATGCCGATGATCTGATCCATGGTCATGCCCTTGAGCGGCTGGGTTGCCACCCACTGGCCATCCCGCAATATGGTGATCTCGTCACAGAGCTGGAAGATCTCCTCCATCTTGTGAGAGATGTAGACGATGCCGCACCCCTTCTCCTTCAACTTGTTGATGATCTTGAAGAGGTGGTTCACCTCTTTCTCGGTCAGGGAGGAGGTGGGTTCATCCATGATGACGATCTTGGCGTCGTAGGAGAACGCCTTGGCGATCTCGATCATCTGCATCTGGGAGACCGACAGGGTCGCGACCTTCACCTTGGGGTCGATGTCGATATCCAGCTCATCGAAGATGCGCTTGGTGTCGTCATACATCTTGCCGTGGTCGATAAACCACCCCTTGGTGGGGTAGCGGCCGAGCCACATGTTGTCCATCACGGTACGCTGCAGCACCAGGTTGAGCTCCTGATGCACCATGGAGACGCCATTTTCCAGCGCCTCTTTCGAGGAGGTGAAGTTGATCTCCTGCCCCTTGAAGAAGATCTTGCCCTGATCCTTCTCGTAAATGCCGAACAGGCACTTGAGCAGTGTGGATTTTCCCGCTCCGTTCTCGCCCATCAACGCATGCACAGAATGAGGACGGACCCGTAAATTGACATTATCGAGTGCCTTGACGCCAGGAAAGCTCTTACTGACGTCAATCATCTCCAACAGCCATTCTGATTGTTGCTGTGTTGTCATATCAGCCATCACATCTGGTTGAAAAAAGGGCAAGGGGATCTCCCTTGCCCTGGAGGAGGGAATTACTCGAATTGGGACAGGTTGTCTTTATCCACACCGACGTAGGCAACACGTACTACCTTGTCGACGATATTCCACTTGGTGCCTTCACCGGCCGGTTTGCCTTCAGCCAGGTTCTTGGTCAGCTCGAAGGTGGCTTTGGCCTGGTTGGCCGCATCGTTCAGCACGGTACCCGCCATGGCACCGCTCTTGACCATGGCCAGCGCTTCCGGCAGCGCATCGACGCCGAATACCGGAATGGCAGTCTTGCCCTGAGCTTTCAGTGACTCGACTGCACCCATTGCCATGCCGTCGTTGTTGGCGATGACCACTTCGATCTTGTTGGCGTTGGGGCCGGAGATCCAGGCGTCCATCTTGTCTTTCGCCATGGCGGTATCCCACATACCGGTATCCATGTGCAGTTGCTCGGTCTTGACGCCGCCATCGTTCAGGGTCTTGACCACGTAGGAGGTGCGCGCTTCGGCATCCGGGTGGCCCGGCTCCCCTTTCAGCAGCACGAACTGGATCACGCCATCCTTGTTCAGATCCCACTCCGGATGGGCTTTCCAGTGTTTGGCAATCAGCTGACCCTGGATGATCCCTGACTCCTTGGAGTCGGTGCCCACGTAGTAGGCCTTGTCGTAGCTGGCCAGATCGGTAGCGCTCGGCTCCTTGTTGTAGAAGACCACCGGGATATCTTCGCCACGGGCTTTCTCGATCACCACCGGGGCCGCAGCCGGGTCAACTAGGTTGATGGCCAGCGCCTTCACCCCTTTGGCCAGCAGCACGTCGATCTGGTCGTTCTGCTTGGACTGGTCGTTCTGGGAGTCGTTCATCAGCAGTTCCACCCCCGGAGTGGCTGCCGCCTCCTTCTCGATGGCCTTGCGCACGACCGCCATGAAGTTGTCGTCGTATTTGTAGACGGTTACCCCGATACGGGTGTCAGCCTGGGCATTGGCTCCAGCCATCATGCCCATCAGCAGGGCGGCAACTGTGGTCAGTTTTTTCATTATGTGTGCTCCGATGTGTCTATCTGTGTTGTAGGGTGGCGAGCAATTGAGCAAGCGCCAATCAATGTAATCAGTTTGTTGTCATTTCTTCTGTGATCATGACGACAAAATGAAAACGATTACACTCTGTTACATTGAAACTTTGTTTTTATTTTTCAAATACATATAAATTTAAATCAGATTTGAGACTCAATCTTTCCCACAGCATTGAGGCTAGTCGTTACTGGTCTGTTGTCAAAATGGCGCACTGGCCAGGCAGTCCCCTCAATAGCTGGCTTAACGGAGAGTACAGCCCCAACGGTAACTACGCTCAAGCAGTTGATACTCGGGACGCACGCTCTGGCTCCAGGAGTCATCCCCGCCCACCCCCATGTGGGCGCCATCGAGGCAGACCCACAGCCCCTCTTCGGCCACCAGATCGCTCTGGTGACGGGCGGCGGCCAGCTGTTGCTGACTGAAGCGGCTGGCACTGAAATGGAAGCTGCCGTTCACCGTCGTGCTGCCCAGCTGCAACTGACGGGTATCGCAGCGCAAGCCGTTGTCGGTCGGGAAGACGTAAGGGGTGTGCATGGCCTCCAGCGGCAAACTCCAGCGCCCCAGATCGGCGCCCAGCAGGCGATCCGGATAGTTCTCGTGCGGCCCACGCCCCAGCCATTCGGCTCGCGCTGGCACCTCGGCCAGATGAAGCAGCAGGCCGATCCGCGGCAGCGACGGCAGCACCTGTGCCAGCTCGGTCTCTATCTCGAGGCTCATGGCGCCATTGTCGGTAAAGCGGTGATGCCAGTGACTCACCAGCAGCAGCTCATCACGATGGAAGTAGCCATGACTGACCCGGATATCCCCTCCGGCGACCGCGAGCCCCAGACAGCGGTGCTGCCACTGACCGAGACCACACGCCTGCCAGCGGGCAATCCAGGAGTTGGGGTCAGCGTGATCCGCTTCGCTGGTGCCGATGTCGTTGTCGAGCGGCGCCCGGTAGAAGTGATCCATGATCGGCGCCAACAACTGCTCCTGCCCCGATTTTTGCCAACTGGTGATACGGCCGCTCTGCTTGTCGAGCCACCACTGGCTGTTTGCGGCGGTGATCCGCCAGCCATCCGGCTGCTCGCTCAGGGTGGCGGCAGCGACCGGCGCTGGCAGGGCAAGGGGGGTCGGCAGGGTGAACTGCTGACGGGCGACCTTGTGATCTGCCTGCGACCAGAGGGTGGCCTGGGGCTGAACGATGGCCAGATCGAGCCAGGCCAGTGAACCTGCCGCAAAGGGGGGCAACGCCTCGCTCAGGGTCAACTCGACCACCCCCTGTGGCGCCAGCTCAAGGGAGAACTCCCCCTGCTGCTGCACATGGCCGTTCTCACACAGCTGCCAGCAAAGCCGCTCGTTGTCGGTTTCCCGAAACAGGTATTCGCTCTCGATCCTCACCCGCAGCGGGGTGCGCTCAAGCAGAGTGAAGCGGAACGGTTGCTGGGCACGCTTCGCCTCGCACAGGGCTGGATGGGGGGTGCGATCCGGGAACAGCAGGCCGTTGCAGCAGAACTGGCGATCGTTTTGCACATCACCGAAGTCGCCACCATAGCCCCAGTAGTGGCGGCCATCGGCGGTGTATTTGTCGAGCCCCTGATCGACCCAATCCCAGACAAAGCCGCCTTGCAGACGTGGATGATCGCGAAACGCCTGCCAGTAGTGGGCGTAGCCCCCCAGACTGTTGCCCATGGCATGGGCATATTCGCAGAGGATCAGCGGCCGGTGCTCGCCGGGCAGGCCAATCCACTTGGCCAGCGCCCACTTGGGCACCGCCGGGAAGGGCTGATCCTGATGGGTTCTGGCATACATGGGGCAGATGATGTCGGTGGCCGGGGTATCGGCCCCGCCCCCCTCGTACTGCACCGGACGGCTCGGATCGCTGCGCTTGATCCAGCCATACATGGCATCGTGAGCCGGGCCGTAACCCGACTCGTTGCCGAGCGACCAGATGATGATGGAGGGGTGGTTGAAATCCCGCGCCACCATGCGGGTCGCCCGCTCCAAAAAGGCGTTGCTCCAGGCGGGATCCCGCGCCAGCCGCCCCATGGGGGTCATGCCGTGGGTCTCCAGATTCGCCTCGTCCACCACATAGAGGCCGAGCCGATCGCAGAGGCGATAGAAATCGGGGTGGTTGGGATAGTGGGAACAGCGCACCGCATTGAAGTTGTGGCGCTTCATCAGCAGCAGATCCCGCTCCATTGTGGCGCGATCGATGGCATAACCCTTGGCGGGGTGATGCTCGTGACGGTTGGCACCGCGAACAAGCAGCGGCTGCCCGTTGACCCGCAGCAGGCCGCCACGGATCTCCACCACCCGAAAGCCCACATCGCACGCCTCGCTCTCGATGGCCAGGCCCTGCTCGTCCAGCAGGGTCAGGGTGAAGCGATAGAGATGGGGCGTCTCGGCGCTCCACTTGCGAGGCGCAGCCACGTCGAGCCACAGCTCGGCACGATCGTCATACGCCCCTTTCTCATCAATGACTTGGGTGCCGATCGGCTGGAGCAGGGTCGCGACCCGCTCACCACCGTCATAGAGATTGGCCTCCACCGACAGAGCGGCCCCATTGGCGACCTGCAGTGCAATCTTGAGACGGCCATCCCGATAGCAGGCATCCAGCTCGGGGGTCACCCGCATATCCATCAGATGGCGGGACGGTTTGTGCAGCAGGCCGACGGAGCGGAAGATCCCCGACAGCCACCACATATCCTGATCTTCCAGATAGGAGCCATCAGACCAGCGCAGTACCAGCACCGCCAGCCGATTGTGACCGGTGTGCAGATATGGGGTCAGATCGAATTCGGCGGGCAGCCGGCTGTCCTGGGAGTAACCGACCCAGCGGCCGTTGCAGAAGAGGTGGAAGGCGCTGCTCACCCCGTCGAAGATGATCCGGCTCTGACCGCTTGCCAGCCAGCCGGCGGGCAGATCGAACTCGCGGGAGTAGCAACCGGTGGGGTTCTCTGCTGGCACCCGGGGCGGATCGCAGGGAAAGGGGTATTTGATATTGGTGTAGATGGGGCCATCGGTGAGCGGCCGCGCAGCCGGATAGGCGGCATCCAGCTGCCAGTTACCCGGCACTGTAATGGGGCAGGCATCCACCAGGTCCTGCGCCAGCCAGCTCTCGGGCACCAATTCGGGAGCGGCAAAGAAGGAGAAGCGCCACTCGCCATCGAGCAAGAGACGGGAGGAAGAGGCCAGATCACCCCTGGCATCCGCTTCGCTGCGCCAGCTGAACATGGGGGTATGGGCTGCCAGCCGGTTTACCGACGTAATAGCCTGAGTCTGCCAATCCTGACGCGCCACTATCTCCCTGAGCATTCACTCTCTCCCTGCTGATTGGAAAACGTATTCAGTCTAGAGAAGTATGACGCAGGGAACGGCGATCTCGCTCACACAGATGTAAACGATTACACTGATTTTGTTAAGTAAAGCGGAGTAAAAATGATTAAAAACCAGTAAAACAATAACCGTGCAAGAAACGGTCCCGAACAGGGCCGAAAAAGAGGGCTATCCGGCCCGAACCGGTGCCACCGAGTGGCGATTGATCAGGGTGGGGGTATAGATCCGGCTCTGGGTCGCGTCACTCTCCCCCGCCGCCAGCTGAATGGCCAGCTTGGCCGCCTGGGCCGCCATCAACTCGATGGGATAGCGCATGGTGGAGAGCTTGGGGCGCAAATATCTGGCATAGATGATGTCATCGAAGCCCACTACCGAGACCTCCTCCGGCACTCGCAGACCGTTGTCCGCCAGCACGGAGATGGCGCCCGCCGCCATGGCATCGTTATAGGCCACCACGGCGGTCACCTTGAGCCCCTTGGCCAGCAGGTTGAGCATGGCGCGCTCCCCCCCCTCCTCGTTCGGCGTGCCGCTCTCGATAAGCTCGGGATCGGCTGCCAGACCGGCTTCCATCAGCCCATCCTGATACCCCTGCAGACGCAAGGTGGCATCCTCGATGGCGTGATCCGAGCTGATAAAGGCGATATGGCGGTGGCCCAGTTCGATCAGGTGGCGAGTCGCCGTAGCCGCCCCCAGCCGGTTGTTGAGGGCGATGCAGCGCCCCTTGAGGGCCGGAATATCGCGGTTGATCAGCACCATACCGGGCACCCGCATGGCGTAATCGTAAAGTTCCTCGTCGCTAAGCGCCTTGCTGTGCACCACCAGCGCCTCGCAGCGCTTGCCGATCAGCAGCTCGATCGCCTCACGCTCCTGACGCGCCTTGTGAAAACCGTTACCCATCAGCAGGTGAAGGTTCTGCTCGACGGCGATGCCGGAGACCCCCTTCACCAGTGCACCGAAGAAGGGATCGGCCACGTCACCGACCACTACCCCCATGGTGTCGCAAGTCTGGCTCACCAGTGCCCGCGCGTTGGCGTTGGGGGTGTAGCCCAGTTCAGCCATGGCCTTCTGCACCACTTCGCGAGACGCGGCGCTGGCCTTGGGGGAGTTGTTCATCACCCGTGAAACCGTTGCCACTGACACATTGGCCAAACGGGCGACATCCTTGATGGTGCTCATGCTGTTTTCACTTCTTTCACTGTGCAATAGAGCGCCATTATACCCAGCAAACCCTTTGAAAACAGGGGTGAAACGCATATCTGCCGTCAGGATGATCACAAAAACAGTGTAATCGTTTACACTATTTTGCAAGCAAGCTCACAGTTTGATCGCCACACCCTCGGCTAGACTGCTTCCAGACACTTTTTCAGTGGAGAGCAAGATGAACGTTCTGGTCACCGGCGGTTGCGGATATATCGGCAGCCACACCTGTCTGGCCCTGCAAGCGGCAGGCATGAATCCCGTGGTGGTCGACAACCTCGGTAACAGCAAGCGCAGCGTGCTGGCGCGAATCGCCGCCATCAGCGGCCAGCAACCCCTGTTCTATCAAGGGGATATTCGCGATGCAGCCCTGCTGGACAGGATCTTCGCCGAGCAGCATATCGATGCTGTGATCCACTTTGCCGCCCTCAAAGCGGTCGGTGAGTCGACCCGCATTCCACTGGATTACTACGAGAACAACCTCGGCGGCACCCTCACCCTGCTGCAGGCGATGAAGCGGGCCAATGTGCACAATCTGGTGTTCAGCTCCTCGGCCACCGTCTATGGCGATCCCGCCAGCCTGCCGATCCGCGAGGATTTCCCTCGCAGCGCCACCAACCCTTACGGGCGATCCAAACTGATCATCGAGGAGATCCTCGAAGATCTGCAGCTGGCCGAGCCCCACTGGAGCATGACCCTGCTGCGCTACTTCAATCCGGTCGGCGCCCACGAATCGGGCACCATGGGTGAAGACCCGCAAGGTATCCCCAACAACCTGATGCCCTATATCACCCAGGTGGCCATCGGCCGTCGCGACTGCCTGTCGGTTTTTGGAAACGATTACCCAACTGTGGATGGCACCGGCGTGCGCGACTACATCCACGTGATGGATCTCGCCGAGGGGCACGTCAAGGCACTGCAACACTGCGCCGGCAAGGGTGGCGTGCACACCTACAACCTGGGCACCGGTCAGGGCCAGAGCGTGTTGCAGTTGGTCGCCGCTTTCTCTGTCGCCTGTGGCAAGCCGCTGCCATTTCGCATCGAACCGCGCCGCCCTGGCGACATCGCCGCCTGCTGGGCCGATCCGGCCAAGGCGCAGCGCGAGCTGGGCTGGCGGGCGACCCGCAACATCGACGCCATGTGCGCCGACAGCTGGCGCTGGCAATCCGCCAATCCGAACGGTTACGAGGAGTAGGCCTGCCTGCTCCCTGTTAATAGACGACCCTATTTTTCAATACCTTATTCAGGAGAGATGATGTTCAACCCCGTCGATCATCCCCATCGCCGCTTCAACCCGCTGACCGGCCAATATGTGCTGGTCTCCCCCCACCGGGCCAAACGCCCCTGGCAGGGACAGGTGGAGAAGGTGAGTCAGGCCCCCAAACAGGCACATGATCCCGACTGCTTCCTCTGCGCCGGCAACACCCGGGTCACCGGCGACACCAACCCCGACTACAAGGGCACCTTCGTTTTTACCAACGACTTCGCCGCCCTGATGCAGGATACCCCGGCCGCCGATAGCGCCAGCGATCCCCTGCTGAAACTGGAGGCCGCCCGCGGCACCAGCCGGGTCATCTGCTTCTCGCCGGATCACGGCAAGACCCTGCCCGAGCTGCCGCTGCCCGCCATCGAGGGGGTGATCACCACCTGGATGGATCAGGTCGCCGAGCTGTCGGCCCAATGGGAATGGGTGCAGGTCTTTGAAAACAAAGGGGCCGTCATGGGCTGCTCCAACCCGCACCCCCACGGCCAGATCTGGGGCAGCGACTTCCTGCCCAACGAGATTGCCCGCGAAGAGCAGCACCAGCGTGACTGGCTGGCCGAGCATGGCCGCCCCATGCTGCTGGAGTATGTGGAGCGGGAGCTGGCGGATCGCTCGCGCATCGTGGTGGAGACCGAGCACTGGCTCGCCGTGGTTCCCTTCTGGGCCGCCTGGCCGTTCGAAACCCTGCTGCTGCCCAAGGCGCACGTCCCCTCCATGCTCAATATGACCCAGGCCCAGCAACAGGATCTGGCGGTGGCGCTCAAGGAGCTCACCAGCCGCTACGACAACCTGTTCGAGTGCAGCTTCCCCTACTCCATGGGCTGGCACTTTGCACCGCCCAAATCGGATTGCCCCGAGGCGTGGCAACTGCATGCCCACTTCTATCCGCCCCTGCTGCGCTCCGCTACCGTGCGCAAATTCATGGTCGGCTTCGAGATGCTGGCCGAAACCCAGCGTGACCTTACCCCCGAGCAGGCCGCCGAGCGGCTGCGTGCCCTGAGCCCCATTCACTACAACCAGACCAATCAAACCAATGAGGAGGCCCTATGACCCCGAGCCAACGCGTCAGCACCGTTTTTGCCGAGCAATTTGCCAAAGCGCCCGATCTGCTGGTGCGCGCCCCCGGCCGCGTCAACCTCATCGGTGAACATACCGACTACAACGACGGCTTCGTGCTGCCCTGCGCCATCGACTACGAGACATGCGTCGCCATCGGCCTGCGCGATGACCGACAAGTGCAGGTGATCGCCGCCGACTACGACAACCAGCGCGACCAGTTCGACCTCGACCAGCCCATCGAGCACCACCCCAGCCAGCGCTGGAGCGACTACATCCGTGGCGTGGTGAAGTATCTGCAGGAGCGCGGCTATGCCCTGCGCGGCCTCGATCTGGTGGTCTCCGGTAACGTGCCGCAGGGGGCGGGACTCTCCTCCTCCGCCTCACTGGAAGTGGCCATCGGTCAGGCCTTCAAGGAGGCGCTGGGGCTCGACATCAGCCAGGCGGAGATCGCCCTCAACGGCCAGCAGGCGGAGAACAAGTTCGTCGGCTGCAACTGCGGCATCATGGATCAGATGATCTCCGCCAGCGGCAAAACGGATCATGCCCTGCTGCTCGACTGCCGCTCGCTGGAGACTCGCCTCATCCCCATGCCTGCGGATCTGGCGGTGCTGATCGTCAACTCCAATGTGCGCCGCGGTCTGGTGGACAGCGAATACAACACCCGTCGCCAGCAGTGCGAAGAGGCCGCCCGTCACTACGGGGTCAAGGCGCTGCGCGATCTCGATCTGGCCGGACTGGAAGCGGGCAAGGCCGGGCTGGATGAGGCCTGCTATCGCCGTGCCCGCCACATCGTCGGTGAAAACGCCCGCACCCTGGCGGCGGCCGATGCACTGGCGAGCCACGATCTGACCCGCCTCGGCGAGCTGATGGCCGAATCACACGCAGCCATGCGCGATGACTTTGAAATCACAGTGCCCGCCATCGACGGTCTGGTGGAGATCATCAAGGCTAAAATCGGCACAGATGGCGGCGTGCGGATGACTGGCGGCGGCTTCGGCGGCTGCGTGGTCGCCCTGCTGCGCCCGGAGAAGGTGGCCGAGGTGATTGCCGCCGTCGAGGCGGAGTATCCGACCCGCTTCGGCCTCAAGGCTAACTGCTACGTCTGCCGCGCCAGCGCCGGTGCAGGGGGCATCGCATGAAAGAGTTCCATCTGCAGAATGCAGCCGGCCTGCGGTTGAGCGTGCTCGATTTCGGGGCTACGCTCACCGCCCTCGAGATCCCGATCAATGGCACCTATCGCAATGTGCTGCTGGCTTGTGATCCGCTGGATTACCCCAATCAACGCTCTTATTTAGGGGCGATAGTAGGACGCTTTGCCAATCGCATCGGCAACGCCCGCCTAGAGCGAGCAGGGCAAGAGTGGCAACTAGACGCCAACGAGGGCACCACCTGCCTGCACGGGGGCAGTGACTCTCTGCACAACCGGGAGTGGCAACTGGACGGGCTGGCGGAAGATCGCATCCGTCTGCAAACTCGGCTGGCCGATGGCGAACAGGGTTTCCCTGGTAATCTGGACGTCACCGTAGAATACCGGCTGGAGCAGACCGATCTGGTGATCGAGCTGAGCGCCACCACAGATGCTCCGACCCCGGTCAATCTCACCAGCCATGCCTATTTCAACCTGGATGGTGGTGATGTGCGTGATCACCACATCATCATTAATGCAGACCGCTATCTGCCAACCGATGAACACTCGCTGCCGCTTGGTATTGCGCCGGTCGAAGGAGTATTCGATCTACGCCATGGCAAGCGGGTCGGAGAACAGTGGATGGCCCATGCGCAGCAAAAAAAATGTCTGGGATTCGACCACTGTTTCTTGTTTGTTGATGCCTCGCCCTCACCACAAGCCACCCTGATGGCAGGGGATGGCAGCCTGTGTATGGAGATGTACACCAATCAGCCAGGCGTCCAGCTCTACACCGGCAACTGGTTGGCTGGCACCCCAAAACGCGGGGGGGGACATTGGGGCAACTATCAGGGGCTCTGCCTGGAAGCACAGCAAGTGCCAGATAGTCCGAACCGTCCAGAATTAGGTAACCCATGGTTGGAGCCAGGAGAACGCTATCAGCACATAACCCGTTATCGGCTCATTCCGGTTATGGCTTGACCCACTGAAGGGGCGCGTCAAGGCGCCCCTTTGTCGCATCTCTCCCGCCCGGCTTATTCAACACAACCAAGAAAGAAGCATGCTACGGCTTGGCATCATTACGATATCAGCCACCGCGTGCAGTGCTGATGGGGGTATGGCTTTCAGAGTGACGTTGACCTGCTCGTGTCGGGTAAAGTCATTGAGTACCCATTATGTGCTTTACATTCTTACCGCCAACCACACAACTTGGCAGACATGACGGGAACATATCGGCACGCCCTGTGGCATAAGGAACCACTACGCAACAGGTCATCGAGAGAGGATCAAATTTTGTTAACTGGCTGACCCTTGGTCGAGGCACGGATCAGCAACTCCCCTTCCAGCTTCATCAGTAAAGCGATGGGCTTCTCTCCTTGGGCCAGTTGCAACAAGGTGTCCACCGCCAGTTTACCCATCTCGTCGTAAGGTAGTTCGATAGAACTCAAAGGGGGCTCCATTTCGCAGGCCAGCATCTGGTTATCATGGCCCGCCACCAGAATGTCTTCCGGGATGCGCAATCCCGCCTCGGCTATCGCCTGGTAACAACCCTGAGCCATGTAATCACTGCAACAGAAGATACCATCAGGCGGCTGAGGCAGCGCCAGCAGTTGCCGAGTCTGTTCATAAGCCTCATGTAGCGACCAGTTGCCCACGCGCACCCATTGTGGATCCGGTATCAAATCGTGGTTGATCAACGCCTGACGATACCCCTCCAGCCGCAGACTATTTGCCTCCATCCATGGCTCCCCCTGAATAAGAGCCACTCGTTTGCAGCCTTGCTCCAACAGGTGCGCCGTCACCTTGTAACCCGCCAGCTTATCGGCAGGCAGGATGGAATAACTTTCGGACGAGCCACTGCCCTCCAGGTAGCAGTTGAGCAAAACGGTAGGCACCTGTGGGGAGAGCTCCATCTCGGCAAGTTGTCGTGTCATGGAAGAGGCAAAAATCATCCCCAGATAATCCCCCTGATTGATCTCCTGCTCGATCAACTTGGTGAGCTCCGCGCTGTTGCGATAATCGAATGTAACCAGCATGCGATCTGCCTCCCAAGCGCGTTCATTGCAAGCATTGATCGCATCCAGAAAAGGGTCATATGGAGTCAGGCCATTGAAAACAAAAGCTATTTTTCTAGCAGATGGTCCCTTGGGTAGATGTTCAGCTCGCTTATGCTGGTAACCCAGTTCGGCCGCTTTTTCAAGCACTCTACGCCGCGTTTCCTCCGCCAGTTTGATGGTGGTTGAACCATTGAGCACCAGTGAAACCGTTGATTGGGAAACACCTGCAGCTGCAGCGATGGCGCTCATGGTGATGCGTTTACTATTCATTGATATGGCCATAGTTTGAGCAGTACCGCCCAGATAATAATATTAATTATTTATCTTTTATCATGACTCATGATTACGGACATGAGCAAGCAGCACAACAGCCCGCAAGGACGATAGAGGGGTTTCGGTTATCGTCCCGAGTACAGATGGCTCGCCAGTCATGCCTGTTAACCCCCTAAATTTGTTCATTTTGTGACTAATCCCTGAATTCTATCCTTCATGATTTGCAACTAAAGATATTAGCTAATATTAATTGCTATAAGTTTAAATAATTAGTTGCAAGGATATCCGATGGCGATACAACAGTGGTCAACAGAACGAGCTTGGCAATGGTGGAACAAACAACCTTGGCTATTGGGCTTCAACTATCTCCCCCGCACAGCGGTCAACTGGACCGAAATGTGGCAGGGAGAAACCTTCGACCCAGTCACCATTGACCAGGAACTGGGTTGGGCCAACAAACTGGGCTACAACACCCTGCGAACCAATCTGCCCTTTATCGTCTGGCAGCATGATCGGGATGGCCTGCTCGCGCGCATTGAGCAGTTCCTTGGCCTGTGTAGCAAGCACAATATCCGCGTGATGATGACCTTGATGGATGACTGTGGCTTCTCCGGCGATCACCCCTATCTGGGCCGCCAGCAACCACCTCGGGAAGATGTACACAATAGCCAGGCGGCGGCCAGTCCCGGTCGGAATGTCGTCATTGACCCGACCCAATGGCGCGAAGTGGAACACTATATTCGCGACCTGATACGTACATTTGCACAGGATGAGCGGATCTTTATCTGGGATCTGTACAATGAGCCGACCAACCGGGGCATCTTTTCGGAAGGCGATGTCGAGGTGCGTTTCGATGAGTCGCTGGAGACATATGCCCACTATCTGATGGAGTTGGCTTTTGTCTGGGCCCGAGAAGAGAACCCCTCCCAGCCACTCACCGTCGGCGCGTGGCATGCACCCTACAGCATCGGTCAGGGGGATTCGGAATTTACTCCGGAAAACACCTTTACTCATCCGACCGACCTGCGCGCTATGGAGCTATCGGATGTCATCACTTTCCACTCCTATCAGCGTATGGAGGGGCTGAAAATCTCTCTGGATGTGGTCAGCAAATATCGCCGCCCGCTCCTCTGCACAGAGTGGCTGGCCAGGCATGTCGGCAGCGTGATGGAACAACAACTGCCACTCTTCAAAGAGTTAAAAATAGGTGCCTATCAATGGGGTCTGGTAAAAGGGAAGACGCAAACTCACCTGCCATGGCCTTTCGTTCGCAATATCGACCCCGATTTCCGCAGGGTCTGGTTTCACGACCTGCTGGAGGAGGATGGTACCCCCTACTCTGCCAGTGAAATAGAACTGCTCCGCACATTGACCCGTTCATAACGCAAAAGAGGACGCCACCCTAGTGGCGCCCCTCACAACACATTCATGTTGGGAAAGGTTGGCAGATGACAGATCAAAAGATACACAATAGAGAGCTGGTGGGATATTTCAGCTATGCCGTCGGGCAATGCCTCAGTTTCGGCCTGGTGGGATCATTTATCCTCTATTTTTACACCGATATCCTTGGAATATCGCCCGCTGCAGCTGGGGCTATTTTCCTCATTGCCAGAGTATGGGATGCCATCAACGATCCTATTATCGCTGGTTATATGGACACTCTTAATTTCAAACGTGGCAAATTCACGCCATATATGCTTTTCGTTCCCTTCTTGATTGCCGGGATCACCTCTCTCAGCTTCATTGGCATGGATTTACCCATGACCACCAAGGTAGCTTATGCAGCAGTCACCTATATCGCGTGGGGGATGATATACACCTTGTCTGATGTACCTTTCTGGACCATGTCATCGGTCATGAGCCAAGAGCCACAGGAGCGAGCCAAGGCCGTAACCGTCGCCATGTTGGGCGTCAATATCGGCATTGGCAGTGCTTCCATCATATTCCCGAAGCTCACCGAACTGTTTGCTGCAACCAGCAGCACCAAGGGCTACATGGAAGGTGCCATCTGCCTGATGCTGATCGCCCTGCCGCTGATGGTGCTCGGAGCAAGCCAGATGAAAGAGCGCATCAAGCCCAATCCGAATGACAAGATCACCATTAGGGACTCTTTCCGCGTCCTGCGTTCCAACAAACCGTTGGCGTATGTACTTGGCGCCTTCTTCTGTAACGTGTTCTTTAATCTGGCCACCGGGCTCTACATTTTCTTCTTCACCTACAACATGGGTGATGCCGGGCTGCTCTCGGTGATGGGCTCTATCGGTGTGGCAACCTCTATGGCCTGTATGCTGATGCCGATATTGACCAGCAAGCTCAGGAAACGTGATCTCTTCCTGCTACTCACTCTGCTGGAGATTGCATTACGCATCGGTTTCTATACGACAGGCTACGACAATCTGATAATGGTGTTCGGCTTCCTCGCCTTGATCCATGCGGCCAACGTCATCACCAATCCGCTTATCTCGGCCATGTTGAGTGAGACCATCGAATATGCAGAACTAAAGTCTGGCCGCCGTTGCGCTGCCATCGCATTCTCGGGGCAGACCTTTACCGGCAAACTAGCTTGGGCCATCGCAGGTGGTATTTCCGGTACCCTGCTGATCTGGCTTGGCTATCAACCGAATGCGGCACAGACTCAGGCTACGATGGACGGACTATTTATCTGTATATCACTTGTGCCGATATTGGGTAGCATATTACGGGTGATGATCATGACCCGCTACAATTTCACCGAAGATAAGCACGCCAAAGTACGTCATGCTCTAAATAAATGGCGTTCCATTTCGTCTCTTTAACATAAAAACAATGAATGCTTTACCATAAAATATACGCCAGTCGAATTGAGCGCCTCTATCCATTCAACTTGACTGGCAAATTCCATTCAAGAACATGAAAACTACAATGATTGATAAATTATTTTTTCGTTGCATTGCGCATAGGAAAAGCAATCAACATAAGTTACATGAATCATCGAAAGCCACTGGGTAAACTTTTGCTGAAGTATATTACACGATAATAAATATCCATTGCCTCCATTGGTCTTTGAGGAGTTCAAATTTGTCGGTTTATTTCTGGCACAATATCGTTATTGTGCCAATCGCTCTCTGCGTTCTGGTTTTCTGGCTCGACACCGCCAACCTCGGTCTCTGTGCAGCCTTTCTGACCACAGGATCTTTTGCCTTGCAAGTTATACACATAATAAAGACCCAAGAAACCAGGGCCATCTCAACCAATATGTATCTGGTCTTCAGCTGTGGCGTACTTCTATGGTTGATCTACGGCCTGCGCACTAACGACATGCCCATCACCATAGCAAACAGCATCACTCTCGCTCTGGCCTGCGCCGTCCTGATGCTCAAGCTGCGTAACGAAAGGAACTGATGAGTATTCATACAACCTGGGGCTGGCACTCGGGGATCACGACGGCTTCTGTCTTGAGACGCAACAGCTGCCGGACAGCCCCAATCGGCCCGAGCTGGGCAACCCCTGGCTGCTGCCGGGCGGGCGTTATCACCACCAGACCCGCTACCGCTTTATCCGCGACTGACTTAAAGGTTTCATGATTTTTACATAGCCTCGGCAGTCACTATCGAGCAAGATAAGCCGCCCCGAGACCTTCCTGGGGCGTTTTTACATCAACGAAGTTAAGGATTGTTTGTTCGATGACTGACACTTATAGCCTGCTGGTCGCCTTTATTCTGGGCGTCGTCGAGGGGCTGACCGAGTTCCTCCCCGTCTCCTCCACCGGCCACATGATTATCGTCGGCCATCTGCTGGGCTTTGAAGGGCCCAAGGCCGCTACCTTCGAAGTGGTGATCCAGCTTGGCTCCATCCTCGCCGTGGTCGCCGTCTTCTGGCGCCGCCTGTTTGGCCTGATTGGCATCCACTTCGGCCAGAAGCCCTCTCAGGATCATGCCACCCTGTCGCTGATCCACGTCATCCTCGGCATGCTGCCCGCCATCGTGGTCGGTCTGGCCATCCACAGCTGGATCAAGGCCAACCTGTTTGGTCCGCAGACCGTCATGTACGCGCTGGTCGCGGGGGGCATCCTGCTTATCATCGCCGAGAAGTTCCGCCCGGCCGTCACAGCCGAAACCCTGGATGACATCAGTTACAAGCAGGCATTCGGTATCGGTCTGTTCCAGTGTCTGGCCTTGTGGCCCGGCTTCTCCCGCTCCGGCGCCACCATCAGTGGTGGCATGCTGATGGGGATTAGCCGTCACGCTGCCGCCGAGTTCTCCTTCATCATGGCAGTGCCCATGATGGTTGCGGCCAGCGGGCTTGATCTCTACAAGAGCCGCGATTTCCTCTCGATGGCCGACTTCCCGATGTTTGCAGTGGGCTTTATCACCGCCTTCGTGGTAGCGATGTTTGCGATCAAGACCTTCCTGACATTGATCCGCCGCATCGACTTTATCCCGTTCGCCATCTACCGCTTTATCGTGGCATTCGCCGTCTATCTGGTGTTTGTTGCCTGACCGGCAACCAGCAATGAAATGACAAAAGGGACCAATCTGGTCCCTTTTTCTATGGCGTCATAGTGCTTAGTAAAGGTGCTGGCTGATGCCATTCAGCAGCCGTGACAGCCCCTTGGTGAACTGCACCGGCGCATCCTGCACCGTGTAGCAGAGGCAGCCATCGGGCGTATGCGGACTGTGTGAGTGGCTGGCATCACGCCAGATGAAATCCCCCGCCTTGTAAAGGGTATCGCCATCCTGAATATTGCCAGCCAGCAGCAGGGTCAGCTCATAACCCTGATGGGTGTGCTCGGGGATGCGGCCGCCCGCTTCGATATGGAGCAAACTGGCGCGCGCCCCCATCTCGTCCAGCGGCAGACTCTGCTGACGAATGGCCCCGATATGGCGCCACTTGGGCGAACGGTAGCGGGCCAGCACCCGTGGCAAACGGTAGGCGTGACCGGCTACCTCCAGCTCGCCGGGCTGTGCTCGGGGCTGGTCATATGTTGGCTCGGACAGGGGCTCTGCCGGCGGCTGGGCCAGAATATCCGCCAGCATGGCGTCGAATCCGGCGTCCAGTCCCACTTCATCGCGGGAGTCCACCTCGGGCTCTGCTGGCGAAGCAAGATATTGCTGCGCCAGCTCCTCTTCGAATGTCTTCAGTCGGGCAGCACAATCGGGGCAGAGTTCACAGTGGGCGGAGAGTCCCACCGCCAGCGGCAGAGGGAGCTCGTCGGCGGCGAAGGCGCGCAGCATAGGGTCGGTCGGATGGGCTTTAATCATGGCCTTGCTCCACTTGCTCTTTCAGTTTCTGTAACGCCAGCCGGAGGCGGGACTTGATGGTACCGAGCGGCACGCCGAGTCGCTCCGCCAGCTCCTGCTGGGAGAACTCCTGCAGATAGATGCCACGCACCACCTGCTGTTGCGGCTCCGGCAGGGTGCCCAGATAGTGGGCCATCTGACGGGTCAGCACCGCATCCTCCCCCCCGCTCAGATGCTCCTCTTCGGCCTGAAACTCCAGCACGGGCCACAGCTCCTCGGCACAGAGATCCTCCTTGCTGGCGCGACGACGGCGCAGCATGTCGAAGCACTGGTTGCGCATCACAGTGTAGATCCAGGTGGTCGGCGCCCCCTTCTCGGGGTGGTAGAGACGCGCCTTTTGCCATACCAGCAGCATGGTCTCCTGCACCAGCTCCATAGCGTTGGCTTCGCTGCCGAGGTGGCGCAGGCCGTAGCTGCGAATGCGCGGCGCAAAGTGTTGGAACAGGCGGGCAAAAGCAGCCTTGTCGGCCTGCTCTGCCACCCTTATCAGCAGAGATTTGAGGTCGCCATCCGGGTTATCCATCACGGGCGAGGTCCTGCGTATGGTCGAGTGTGGTTGGCCAGTATATGCCATTGCGCCATCCCTTTGGTGTGCTGTCGAACATGCTGTGGTGATGACTTGTACGGCGCTGCGGCAGTGGCGGATCAGCGGGTCAGGAAAAAATCAGTGGCTGGCCACCAGTACCCCCTTGAGCAGGGCGATGGCGGGCTGATTGTCGGCGGCGGCCAGCAGCAGCTGCTTCTGCTCGGGGGGGATCGGCAGCACCTCCAGCCAGCGCTGGGCCACCCAGTTGCCATCATCCCAGCGGGGGGCGGGATAGAGGGCGGCGTAGTCGGGATAGTCGGCAAACACCTCCCGCAGCGCCTCGACCAGCGGCTGCTGATCAGGATGGAGCCGGCGGGGCGGCCAGGCCGTCAGCGGCGTCACCTCGCCGATACGCAGGCCATCGGGCTCCTGCCACAGATCCTCTATCTGCACCCGCTCCATCCCCTGCACCGTGATCCCCAGCATGCCGTCCGGCAGCCGGTCGAAATCGATGATGGTGACCCGGGTGGCGATGGGCAGCATGTTGCGCAGGGCGTCGGGCTGGCGAGGGTCCACCATGCAGAGGGCAAAGCCGGACTCCCCCGCCTCGGCGATCATCCGCTGGTATCTCGGTTCGAAGATCCGCAGCGGCATGACGCCGCCGGGCAGCAGGTGGGCAGATAGGGGAAACAGCGCCAGTCGCATCGCAAACTCCTCGGTTGGGAACCTCTGTTGATACGCCGGGCCAGAGGGAGGAGATCATTCCCGTCAGCGGAAAGGAAAAACCCTTAACAATCAGGGGAAAATAGCCTGGACAAGCCGCTTCGATATGCAGTAGAAATGGATAAGCACCGTAATTTCCGCCCAATATTCTGGAATATGGCGCCAAACGCAGTGAAATATCCGCCCGACAGCGAGCGGCGGGTCATCCCTATAGTTTTCTCGAGCCGATGCGGGTAAAATTCACGCCCTTATATATCAGTCATTTTTCGACGCGCAACCTTGGTGGTCAGTTATGAAAGAGCATATTCATCATCTACTTGAACAAACGGTAGCCAATCTCAAGTCAGCAGGCGTCCTGCCGGCGGACCTGGAAGCCCGCGTGCAAGTAGACCGATGCAAGGAAAAAGCTCACGGCGACCTGGCTACCAACCTGGCCATGCTGCTGGCCAAACCGGCCCGCAAGAATCCCCGTGAGCTGGCAGCGGCCATCATCGAGCACCTGCCCGCCTCCGACCTGATCGCCAAGGTCGAGATCGCCGGCCCCGGCTTCATCAACTTCTTCTTCGACCAGCGCTGGCTGGCCGGTCAGGTCGAGGCCATGGTGACCTCTGCCAACGCCAACGTACGGTTGCCCACGCCACAAACCGTGGTGGTGGACTACTCCGCCCCCAACGTAGCCAAAGAGATGGCGGTGCACCACATCCGCTCCACCGTACTCGGTGACGTGGCTGCGCGCGCGCTGGAATTCCTCGGCCACAAAGTGATCCGTGCCAACCACATCGGTGACTGGGGTACCCAGTTCGGCATGCTGATCGCCTATCTGGAGAAGATGTCCAACGAGCACGCCAGCGACATGGCACTCAAGGATCTGGAAGCCTTCTACACCCAGGCCAAGCGTTGCTACGACGAAGACGAAGCCTTCGCCGAGCGCGCCCGTAACTACGTGGTCAAGCTGCAGGGCGGCGACGAGTACTGCCGTACCATGTGGAAGAAGCTGGTCGACATGACCATGGAACAGAACCAGATCAACTACGACCGCCTGAATGTCTCCCTGACCAACAAGGACATCATGGGCGAGTCCATGTACAACGACATGCTGCCGGAGATCGTGGCCGACCTGAAAGCCAAGGGGCTGGCGGTCGAGAGCGAAGGCGCCACCGTTGTCTTCCTGGACGAGTTCAAGAACAAGGATGGCGAGGCCATGGGCGTCATCATCCAGAAGAGCGATGGCGGTTTCCTCTACACCACCACCGACATCGCCTGTGCCAAATACCGTTACGAGACCCTGGGCGCCGACCGTGTCATGTACTTCATCGACTCCCGTCAGCACCAGCACCTGATGCAGGCCTGGACCATCACCCGCAAGGCGGGTTATGTGCCGGAATCCGTCCCCCTCGAGCACCACGCCTTCGGCATGATGCTGGGCAAGGATGGTCGTCCCTACAAGACCCGCTCCGGTGGTACCGTCAAGCTGGTTGACCTGCTGAACGAGGCCGAAGAGCGCGCCGCAGCCCTGCTGGAGAGCCGCAACAGCGACCTCTCTGCCGAAGAGAAGGCCAACGTGGTCAACGCCATCGCCATGGGCGCGGTGAAGTATGCGGATCTCTCCAAGAACCGTACTACCGACTACATCTTCGACTGGGATCTGATGCTGTCGTTTGAAGGCAACACTGCCCCTTACCTGCAGTACGCCTACACCCGTATCCAGTCCATCTTCCGCAAGGCCAACATCGATGCCGAAACGCTGACCGGCAACGTGACCCTGAACGAAGAGGCCGAAGAGGTGCTGGCCCAGAAGCTGATCCAGTTCTCCGACGCAGTCAACGGCGTGGCCGACAAAGGCATGCCGCACCTGCTCTGTACCTACCTGTACGAGTTGTCAGGCAACTTCATGACCTTCTATGAAGCCTGCCCGATCAACAAGGATGGCGTGGACGAAGCAACCCGTCAGAGCCGTCTGCTGCTGTGCGCCGCCACCGCCAAGGTACTGAAACTGGGCCTCGGCGTACTGGGCATCCATACCCTGGAGCGCATGTAATAGATGGCAACCCGGGATTATGTCGGCAGCCGCCCGCGACGTCGGGCGGGTGGCCGCAATACCAAGAAAGCGGCCCCTCGCCGCTTTCCTGTTATTCCAGTGCTGCTGGTCGTGGCACTGCTGGCAGGCTTTGGTGGCTTCCTTTACATGATCAATGGCAAGGGCAGCGACGCCCCCACCATCGAAGAGCAGGTAAAGGCCAACAAGCCAAAACCACAGAACAACGGGTTGCCACAGGAGAAGTGGAGCTACATCGAACGGCTTGAGAACAAGCAGGTCGATGTTATCGAGCCACCGCCCCAACCGGGCGTGCTGCCACCGCCCCCCGCCGATACTCTGACCCTGCAGCCGGAAAAACTGCCGCAGCCGGTGCCGACCGACATTCCCCAACCGGGAACGCCCATCGGCCAGCCCAAGCCCTATCAGCCCAATCCGGCGACCACCCCTTCCACCTCGGGTGCACCGGTTGCCAGTGCGCAAGAGCAGGTGATCGACCGCAAGGCTGAACGGGAACGGATGGAGCGGGAGATCCGTGCCGAGCTGGAGCGGGAGCGGGCCGAAGCAGCCAAGGCCAAAGCGGCTACCCCACCAGCCCAGACCGCAGCCGCCGACAGCAGTCGCTATATGATGCAGTGCGCGGCTCTGCGCTCGCAGGATTCCGCAGAGTCGCTCAAGGCACGTATCGCCTTCACCGCCGGTCTCTCTTCCAGCCTGCAGGTGGTCAACACGGCCAACGGCACCGTCTACAAGGTGATGGTGGGCCCCTTCAACGGCAAGGCGGCCGCCGACGCGGCCAACGGCAAGCTGCAGAGCTCCGGCATCAGCGGCTGCATTCCCAAGAAAGGGTAATCCGCATACCGATGACGCAAGGCCGGGTGGCAACACCCGGCCCTGTTCTTTTGGTGCCACTCGCACCCACCCTGTTTGCTACCCCGTTTATCCCGACCAAAGGCAGGGTTGAAAAGCCCGTTTGCCATCCCCATCTTTCTTGCCATGCACAGTCAGGCCGTTATTCGGCTCAAGCGAGGTAAGTAAAGTGACTACCATAGTTTCAGTTCGCCGCAACGGTCAGGTCGTCATCGGTGGCGATGGCCAGGTCTCTCTTGGCAACACCGTCATGAAGGGCAACGCCCGCAAGGTTCATCGTCTCTATAACGGCAAGGTGCTGGCAGGTTTTGCTGGCGGTACTGCCGACGCCTTCACCCTGCTCGAGCGTTTCGAAGCAAAACTGCAGGCCCATCAGGGTAATCTGGAGCGCGCCGCCGTGGCGCTGGCCAAAGATTGGCGCACCGATCGCGCCCTGCGCCGCCTCGAAGCGCTGCTGGCCGTGGCCGACGAACACAAATCCTTCATCATCACCGGCAACGGTGACGTGGTGCAGCCAGAGCACGATCTCATCGCCATCGGCAGCGGCGGCAACTTCGCCCAGTCCGCCGCCATCGCGCTGCTGGAAAACACCGAGCTGGATGCCAGGACCATTGTCGAGAAGTCCCTCAAGATTGCGGGCGACATCTGCGTCTTCACCAACGGCAACCACACCATCGAAGTGCTGGACTATTCGGCGAAATAAGGCCGCCAAATAAGGCCACCAGCCAAACCCAATTTCCCAAGGGGTGGGCACTGCCCGCCCCGGATACAGGAACACCATCATGTCCGAGATGACCCCGAGAGAAATCGTCCACGAGCTGGATCGTCACATCATTGGTCAGGCCGATGCCAAGCGCGCCGTTGCCGTTGCCCTGCGCAACCGCTGGCGCCGGATGCAGCTCAACGAAGAGATGCGCCATGAAGTGACCCCGAAAAACATCCTGATGATCGGCCCGACCGGTGTCGGCAAGACCGAGATTGCCCGTCGTCTGGCCAAGCTGGCCAACGCCCCCTTCATCAAGGTGGAAGCGACCAAGTTCACCGAAGTGGGCTATGTCGGCAAGGAAGTGGACAGCATCATCCGCGATCTGACCGATGCCGCCATCAAGTTGGTGCGCGAAACCGAGATGGAGAAGATGAAATACCGCGCCGAGGAAGCCGCCGAAGAGCGCATCCTCGACGCCCTGCTGCCCAACCCGCGCAACACCTGGGGTGAAGAAGAGAAAGCCGACAACTCCAACACCCGCCAGATCTTCCGCAAGAAACTGCGGGAAGGTCAGCTGGATGACAAGGAGATCGAGCTGGAACTCTCCGCCTCCCCGATGGGCGTCGAAATCATGACCCCGCCGGGCATGGAAGAGATGGCCAACCAGCTGCAGGGGCTGTTCCAGAATCTGGGCCAGAACCAGAAGAAGAAGCGCAAGATCAAGGTCAAAGAGGCCATGAAGGCGCTGATCGAAGAGGAAGCGGCCCGCCTGGTCAATCCGGAAGAGCTGAAGCAGAAAGCCATTGCTGCGGTCGAGAACAACGGCATCGTCTTCCTCGACGAGATCGACAAGATCTGCAAGCGCGGCGAGAGCTCAGGCCCCGATGTCTCCCGTGAAGGGGTACAGCGCGACCTGCTGCCGCTGGTCGAGGGCTGCACCGTCAACACCAAGCACGGCATGGTCAAGACCGACCACATCCTGTTTGTCGCCTCCGGCGCCTTCCAGATCGCCAAGCCGTCCGACCTCATCCCCGAGCTGCAGGGCCGTCTGCCGATCCGGGTCGAGCTGACAGCCCTGACCACAGATGACTTCGAGCGCATCCTGACCGAACCGAACGCCTCACTGACCGATCAGTACAAGGCGCTGATGGCCACCGAAGGGGTCAATATCGAGTTCACCAAGGATGGCATCCGCCGTCTGGCCGAAGCGGCCTGGCAGGTCAACGAGCGTACCGAGAACATCGGTGCCCGTCGTCTGCACACCGTGATGGAGCGCCTGATGGAAGATATCTCCTACGACGCCTCCGAGAAGTCCGGCGAGACCTTTGTCATCGATACCGACTACGTCAACGCCCACCTCGGCCAGCTGATTGAAGACGAGGATCTGAGCCGCTTTATTCTGTAAGCACGCCCAGCCATCACGATAAAAAACGCCTCCCTTGTGGAGGCGTTTTTATTTCCCTGCACCCATTTCATCCCGCCCCCGTCGCCCGGATTCTAGCCCTTATCTGCGGCAACCCATTCAATCAAAAGACGTTTTAAAACCTCTCCTTGCCAACGCCCGCCGTTTTTTCATCCCCGCTGAAATCTGCTCAAAAAAAGATCTTTCCTATTCTCGGTGGCTGATTTATACATACGTATAAATCAGATCAAAATCTGTGCAGCAGGAACCTGAAAGATGAATCCAACCCGGCAGAAACTGCTCGATACCGGCCTCGCCATCGCCACCGAGAAGGGGCTGCGCGGCCTCACGGTGCGCGAGCTGGCGGCGGCGGCCGAGGTGAACCTTGGCTCTTTCGTCTACCACTTCGGCAACCGCGACGCCTTTATAGACGAGCTGGTCGAGCTCTGGTACGCCCCCCTCTATGACGAGCTCAAATCGGTGGCAGCCAAAGGCTCCTACCCCTCTGCCATCGCCATGTTCGAGGCGACCATGGAGGCGCTGATCGGGCTGGTGGCGCGCCAGCGCGGCTTCATCAATCACCTGTTTGGCGATGCGCTCGCAGGTGAAGGGGCGGCCCAGCGCTTTCTGCTCAGCCTGCCGCGCCGTCATCCCCTGCTGCTGATCGAGCAGGTGCGGATGGCACAGGCGGAAGGGTCGCTGGTCGCGGGTCACCCGCTCCAGCTGATGATCTTCATCATGGGGTCGGTCGGCCTGCCGCTGGTGATCGCAGGCAGCGGTCGTCAGCTCGGCTGGCTGCCCGAACAGGCCGGCCCCTTTCTCAGCCAGATAGACAGCCCCGAGGCCGCCAGACAGCGGCTGGTATGGGCCCTACGCGGCCTGCGCCCCACCGACATGAAGGAAGGAGAAGCGGCATGAAACAACGCATCGCGATGGTAGCTCTGCTGCTGGCGGTTCCCAGTGGTTACCTCTGGTTACAGCGCCATCCTCAAGGAGAAGCGTTATGAAGCAACGCATTGCCATCGCAGCCCTGCTGCTAACCGTTATCGGTGGCTACCTCTGGTGGCAGGGGCGCCCGGCTGACGGCTCCATCCTCTACGGCAATGTCGATATTCGCGACGTCAATCTGGCCTTTCGGGTCGGCGGCCGCGTCGATCAGATACTGGTCGATGAGGGGGATAGGGTAAAAGCCGGTCAACTGCTGGCCCGCCTCGATCCGGTTCCCCTCACCCACAGCCGCGACAGCGCCCGCGCCAATCTGGCCGCGATCACTGCCGCCAACACCTTGATCCACAAAGGCTATCGCAGCGAAGAGACCGACCGCGCCCGGGCCGCACTGGCCGCCGCCGAAGCCGCTGCACTGGAAGCCGACCAGCAGTGGCGCCGCCAGAGCGCATTGGCCGCCACCGGCGCCATCTCCCGCGGTCAGCTCGATACCGCCCGCTCCCAGCGGGATCAGACTCAGGCGCAGGTACGCTCGGCACGCGAACAGCTCGCCCAGCTCGAAACCGGCTACCGCCCGGAGGAAATCGCCCAGTCCGATGCCCAGCTGGAAGGGGCCAAAGCGGCGCTCGCCAGTGCCGAACTGGCGCTGGCTGATGCCAACCTGACCGCCCCCAGCGATGGCATCATCATCAGTCGCGCCATCGAGAACGGCAGCATGGTGCAGAGCGGAGCGACCGCCTTCAACCTCTCCCTGACCGCGCCAGTCTGGGTGCGCGCCTATGTGGAGGAACCCTGGCTCGGCCACTTCCCGAGCGGCGCCAAAGTGACCCTCACCACCGACTCGCGGCCTGATCAGCCCTATCACGGGGTGGTGGGCTTTGTCTCGCCGACCGCCGAGTTCACCCCGAAATCGGTGGAGACGCCTGACTTGCGCACTCACCTCGTCTACCGGCTGCGCATCGTGGTGCAGGATCCCGACCCGGCCCTGCGCCAAGGAATGCCGGTCACCGTCAGGCTGGCGCCATGAGCTGCGCCATCTCCCTTGAGGGGCTCACCAAACGCTTTGGTGAGCGGGTCGCCCTCAACGCCATCTCGGCCACCATTCCGGCTGGCGGCATCACCGGGCTGGTCGGCCCCGACGGCGCCGGCAAGAGCACTTTGCTGCGCCTGCTGGCCGGTCTGCTGATCCCGGAAGCGGGCACCATCCGGGTGCTGGGGCTGGATCCGGTGAGCGAGGGGGATCTGCTACGTCAGCGCCTCGGCTACATGCCCCAGCAGTTTGGCCTCTACGAGGATCTCAGCGTGCTGGAGAACCTCACCCTCTACGCGGACCTGCGCGGCGTACTGAAGCCCGAACGCACGCCCACCTTCGCGCGGCTGCTCGCCTTCACCGATCTTGCCCGCTTCACCGCACGACCGGCGGGCAAGCTCTCTGGCGGAATGAAGCAGAAACTCGGGCTGGCCTGCGCCCTGCTCGGCACCCCGGATGTGCTGCTGCTCGACGAACCCGGGGTCGGGGTCGATCCCATCTCCCGCCGCGCCCTCTGGCAGATGGTGCGCGAGCTGGCCAAGGGGGGAATGACGGTGCTCTGGAGTACCGCCTATCTCGACGAGGCGGAGCTGTGCGACCACGTGCTGCTGATGGCAGATGGCAAGGTGCGCACCAGCGGCACGCCAGCCGACCTGATGGGAGCCATGGCCAGCCGCTGCTGGCTGCTGGAGGCGGGGCAGCTGGATGGCCGCGAGCGACGTGCCCTGCTGCGCCGGGCACTGGCTCACCCCGCGGTGATGGATGGCGCGGTGGCGGGGGAGCGGGTGCGCCTGTTGCTGCATCCGGGCATGACGCACCCGCCGCTGGCGGAGCTGCAGCTGGCTAACGGCGCCTTTCAACCGGCCCAGCCCCGGCTGGAAGATGCCTTTATCGACCTGCTCGGCGGCGGCCCCGGCGGGGAGTCGAGTCTGGCGGCCGGGATGCGGGAAGCCGAACTGCCACAAGGGGTCTCCCCCGAGGCGGTGATCGAGGCGCGCCACCTCACCAAGCGCTTCGGCGATTTTGCCGCCACCGATGATGTCAGCTTTGCGGTGCGCCGCGGCGAGATCTTCGGCCTGCTCGGCCCCAACGGGGCGGGCAAGTCCACCACCTTCAAGATGGAGTGCGGCCTGCTGCGCCCGAGCCAGGGGCAGGCGCTGGTGACCGGCATCGATCTGGCCCACAGCCCCTCGGCGGCACGCCAGCGCCTCGGCTACATGGCACAGAAGTTCTCCCTCTACAAGCAGCTCACCGTGGCCCAGAACCTCTCCTTTTTCGCTGGTATCTACGGCCTGTTCGGCCGCCACCAGCAGACGCGGATCGACGCCATGGTGACCGCTTTTGCCCTCATCCCCTGGCTCGATCAGAAGGCGGAATCCCTGCCGCTCGGTCTGCGCCAGCGCTTATCGCTGGCCTGCGCCCTGCTGCACGAGCCGCCCCTGCTCTTTCTCGATGAACCCACCTCGGGGGTCGATCCGGTGACCCGGCGCGAGTTCTGGTCTCACATCAATGCGCTGGCCGACCACGGGGTGACCGTGCTGGTCACCACCCACTTTATGGATGAGGCGGAGTATTGCGACCGCATCGCCCTCATCTATCGCGGCAAGCTGCTGGCCCTCGGCACCCCGGACGATCTCAAGGGGCTGGCTGCCAAAGAGGCGGCGACTTCTCTGCCAACCGGCTCCTTGCCGACCTGTTCTTTGCCAACAATGGAAGAGGCCTTTATCACCCTGGTCGAGCGGGCCAGCGAGGAGGACGCATGAGCATCAACCGTCGGCGACTGCTGGCCCTCTGCCGCAAGGAGACGCTGCAAATCGTCCGTGACCCGAGCAGCATCCTCATCGCCTTCATCATGCCGGTGGTGCTGCTGGTGGTGATGGGTTACGCCATCAATCTGGATGTGGACCACCTGCGCCTCGGCATCTGGCGTACCGACAGCGGCGCCCCGGCGGTGCGGCTGGAGCAGGCCCTGCGCGGCTCAACCGCGCTGGAGATCCACAGCGGCCTGAGCAAGGAGTCCCTGCTCGCCAGTCTGGCCCGTGGCGAGATCCGCGGCCTGCTGGTGATCGATGACGGCTTCTCCCGCGCCATGGCTGGTCAGGGCAATGGCACGCCGCAGGCGCTGCTGCTGACCGATGGCTCCGAGCCCAACACCGCCAACTTTGTCACCAACTATGTGCAGGGGATTTGGCAGGGGTGGCTCGCTGGCGAGGGGGTCGCCATGCCGGTGTCGATAGAGAGCCGCGCCTGGTTCAATCCGGCGCTGGTGAGCCGCAACTTTCTGGTGCCGGGCTCCATTGCGGTGGTGATGACCATCATCGGCGCCCTGCTCACCTCGCTGGTGGTGGCGCGGGAGTGGGAGCGCGGCACCATGGAGGCGCTGCTCGCCACCCCGGTCACCAAGGGGGAGCTGCTGCTCTCCAAGCTGTTGCCCTACTATGGCCTCGGCATCATCGCCATGCTGCTCTGCCTGCTCTTCTCGGTGGCGGTGATGGGCGTGCCGTGGCGCGGCTCCCTGCTGCTGCTCTTTCTGGTCACCAGCGTCTTTCTCGGCAGCGCCCTCGGGCTCGGGCTGTTTCTCTCCACCGTGATGCGCAGCCAGTTCAACGCCGCACAGGCAGCGCTGATCGCCGCCTTTCTGCCCGCCGTGATGCTGTCGGGCTTCGTCTTCGAGATCGCCAGCATGCCGCCTTGGCTTCGGGCCATCACCCACCTCATTCCGGCCCGCTACTTCGCGAGCTCCTTGCAGACCCTCTATCAGGCGGGCAGCGTTTTTTCGATCCTGCTGGTCAACGGTTTCTGTCTGCTGCTGCTGGCCGGTTTCTGGCTGGCCCTGACCGCCCGCAAGACGCGGCGCACTCTGGAGTAACCCATGCTGATCCGACTCTGGTGGCTGATCCGAAAAGAGCTGCAGGCCCTGATGGGCAATACTCAGGGGCGCTTTCTGCTCATCATGCCGGTGCTGCTGCAGACCGCCCTCTTCCCGTTCGCCGCCACTCTGGAGGTGACCGGCAACACGCTGGCCATCTACAACCAGGATGGCGGTGCCCAGAGCCGCGAGCTGCTGGAGCGCCTCACCCATATGCCCGCCTTTACCACCATCATCCCGGTACAAGGCGAGGCGGGCATGACCGAGGCCATCACCGGGCAACAGGCACTGCTCGGGCTGATTATTCCGGGCGATTTTTCGCGCCGGCTGGCACGGGGCGAACAGGCCAAGGTACAGCTGATCATCGACGGACGCCGCTCCAACGGTGGTCAGGTGGCGGCTGGCTACATCAGTCAGGTGATCGCCCGCTGGCAAAGTGAGGGCAAGGGGCAACCCGAGCTGGCGGTACGCAACCTCTACAACCCCAACGTCGAGTTCCACTGGCATATCCTGCCAGCGCTGGTGGCCATCATCACCACCACTGGCTGCCTGATTGTCACCGCCCTCTCGGTCGCGCGGGAGCGGGAAGAGGGCACCTTCGATCAGCTGCTGGTCTCCCCCCTCACCGCGGGCTGGATCATGGCGGGCAAGGCGGTGCCCGGCATCATGGTGGCGGTGGGGCAAGGGTGCATAGTCGCGCTGGCCGCCCGTTTTGTCTTTCACCTCCCCTTTGCCGGCAGCCTCAGCCTGCTGATGGCGGGCATGGTCTGCTACGGGCTGGCACTGGCCGGGATCGGGCTCTTCATCTCGTCGTTCTGCTCGACCCAGCAGCAGGCCTTTCTCGGGGTCTTCTCCTTCACCGTCCCGGCGGTGATCCTCTCGGGCTACATCTCGCCGGTGGAGAACATGCCGCAGGTGTTCCAGTGGCTGGCGGCCATCGACCCCCTCACCCACTTCATCGTGCTGCTCAAGGGGGTCTTCCTCAAGGGGTTTGACTGGTCGGCCGCCTGGCCCCTGCTCTGGCCGCTGCTCGCCATCGCCGGCGTCACCCTGTCGCTAGCGCTCGCCATGTTCCGCCGCCATATCGCCTGACGCGCCACCTTGTTCAGCTGATGCCGGTCTCGCCCAGTGCGAGGCCGGCCATTTTCCGCCAGAAGTTTTCACTCCCCGGCCGTGGGTAAACCGGGCTTTCCCTCCACCATCCCTCACTCCAAGCCAGCGCAGAAATCATCAACTGGTATACCTATTTTTGTATATCTTTGAATTTTATCGAATTACCCCTGATGAGATATATAAATAGACACTTGATTTGCATCAATTGCCCGCCCCGACTGACTGGGTAGCCTAGCCCCAGAATGATGTTTTATTACTCCAAACTAGAGGCAATCATGAGCAAAGTCAGACTGGTCGTTGTGGGCAACGGCATGGTGGGGCACCGCTTCATCGAAGAGTTGATCGAGCGGGCCGAGCCGGGCCGCTACGAGATCACCGTCTTCGGTGCAGAACCCCGTCCCGCCTACGATCGCGTCCATCTCTCCTCCTACTTCTCCCATCACACCAGCGAAGATCTCTCCCTCGTCAAACCCGGCTTCTACGACAAGCACGGCATCCGCCTGCTGCTCGGCGAAGCGGTGAAAAAAATCGACAGGGCCAACCGCGAAGTGCACTCCAACAAGGGCACTGTGGTCGGGTACGACAAGCTGGTGCTGGCCACCGGCTCCTACCCCTGGGTGCCGCCCATTGCGGGCAGTCAGCACCACGAGTGCTTCGTCTACCGCACCATCGAGGATCTGAAAGCCATTCGCAGCGCCGCCAGGAGTGGCAAGAGCGGGGTGGTGATCGGGGGCGGCCTGCTTGGCCTCGAAGCGGCCGGTGCCCTCAAGGCGCTGGGTCTCGAGACCCACGTTGTGGAGTTTGCTCCGGTACTGATGGCCGAGCAGCTCGACGGTCAGGGCGGCCAGCTGCTGCGCCGCAAGATTGAATCCATGGGCGTGCAGGTGCACACCAGCAAGAGCACCAGCGAGATCCTGATGCATGGCGGTGAGCAGGCGAAACACCGCCTCGCCTTTGCCGATGGCAGCCAGCTGGAAGTAGACGTAGTGGTCTTCTCCACCGGCATTCGCCCGCAAGATACCCTCGGCCGTTACGGTGATCTCGCCATCGCCGAGCGCGGCGGCATCGTCATCGACGATCACTGCCTCACCTCAGACCCCGACATCTATGCCATCGGCGAGTGCGCCGCCTGGCAGGGCCGCTTCTTCGGGCTGGTAGCGCCGGGCTACAAGATGGCCCAGATCACCGTCGACCATCTGCTCGGCGGTGACAGCCGCTTCGAAGGGGCAGACATGAGCGCCAAGCTGAAACTGCTCGGCGTCTCCGTCGGCTCCATCGGCGATGCTCACGGCCGCACCCCGGGCAGCCACAGCTATGTGTTTCAGGACGATCAGGCTGGCGTCTACAAGAAGATCGTGGTGAGCGAAGACAACAGCCGATTGCTCGGCGCCGTGCTGGTGGGTGACGTGGAAGATTACGGCAACCTGCTGCAGATGATGCTCAACGCCCTGCCGCTGCCGAGCCACCCGGACACCCTGATCCTGCCCGCCTACGCCGGAGCCAAACCGACGCTGGGGGTGGATGCCCTGCCGGAAAGCGCCCAGATCTGCTCCTGCTTTGACGTCTCCAAAGGCGACATCGCTCAGGCGGTGGCCGAGGGTCACACCACCCTGGCCGCCATCAAGCAGCACACCAAGGCCGGAACCGGCTGCGGCGGCTGTGTGCCGCTCATCAGTCAGGTACTCAACGCCGAGCTGGTGAAGCAGGGCATCGAGGTCAACAACCACCTCTGCGCCCACTTCCCCCACTCCCGTCAGGAGCTGTTCCATCTGGTCAAGGTGGAGGGGATCAAGAGCTTCGACGAGCTGCTGGCCAAGCACGGTCAGGGCTATGGCTGTGAGGTGTGCAAACCGACCGTCGGCTCCATCCTCGCCTCCTGCTGGAACGAGCATGTGCTGAGCCCGCGCAACATCCCACTGCAGGACACCAACGACATCTTCCTCGGCAACATGCAAAAGGACGGCAGCTACTCCGTCATCCCGCGCATGGCCGGCGGTGAAGTGACCCCGGAAGGGCTGCTGGCGGTGGCCGAAGTGGCCCGCGACTACAAGCTCTACACCAAGATCACCGGCGCCCAGCGCATCGGCCTGTTCGGGGCTCAGAAGGATGACCTGCCCGCCATCTGGCGCAAGCTGCTGGCAGCCGGATTCGAGACAGGTCAGGCCTATGCCAAGGCGCTGCGTATGGCCAAGACCTGTGTCGGCAGCACCTGGTGCCGCTTCGGCGTGCAGGACAGCGTTGGCCTCGGGGTCTTCCTCGAGAACCGCTACAAGGGGATTCGCACCCCGCACAAGATGAAGTTCGGCGTCTCCGGCTGTACCCGCGAATGTGCGGAAGCCCAGGGCAAGGATGTCGGCATCATCGCCACCGATGCGGGCTGGAACCTCTATGTGGGCGGCAACGGCGGCATGAAACCGCGCCACGCCGATCTGCTGGCTTCTGACCTTGACCGCGAAACCCTCATCAAGCTGATCGACCGCTTTATGATGTTCTACGTCACCAGCGCCGACAAACTGCAGCGCACATCGGTCTGGCTCGGCAATCTGGAAGGGGGTGTCGACTACCTGCGCGAGGTGATCGTCGACGACAAGCTGGGACTGGCCGAGACGCTGGAGCGCGATATCCAGACCCTCATCGACAGCTACGAGTGCGAATGGTCGCGCACCCTCAACGAAGAGGAGGCGCTCAAGCGCTTCAGCCACTTCATCAACAGCGACAAGCGCGATCCGGACGTGCAGTTCGTCAGCGAGCGCGACCAGCACAGACCCGCCACTCCGGCCGAGCGCATCCCCGTCTACCAGATCGAGGTGGAGACCAAATGATGAAATTAGCCTGCCAACTCAACGACATCCTGCCGGGCTGCATGGACGTTTGCGCCCTGCTCGATAGCCAGTCCATCCAACTCGAGGTGGAGATTAAACGATGAAACTTGCCTGCCAACTCAACGACATCCTGCCGGGAACCGGCGTCTGTGCACTCATTGAGGGTCGTCAGATCGCCCTGTTCCGCCCGAGCGCGGCGGCCGAGGTGTTCGCCATCGACAACCGGGATCCCTTCTTCGCCGCCAACGTGCTGTCGCGGGGCCTGATCTGCGAACACGACGGCGAGCTCTGGGTCGCCAGCCCGCTCAAGAAGCAGCGCTTTCGCCTGAGCGATGGCCACTGTTTCGACAACCCTGCGATGTCGGTTCAAAGCTACCCCGTTGAAGTGCGCGACCAGCTGGTCTGGGTCGCCGTCTAAAGCCAAATTCACTCTCTTTCGGGCTGCCAGAGGGCAGCCCTTTCAAGGACTCACAAGATGTACACGGAAACCATCAACAAGTGCGCCGCCAACGCGGCCCGCATCAACCGCTTCGAGCGCAGCGACAAGCTCGGCTTCTGGCTCAGCTCCGCCATGGCGGGGGCCTATGTGGGCCTCGGCATCATCCTCATCTTCACCCTCGGCAATCTGGTGGATCCGAGCATCCGACCGCTGGTGATGGGGGCCACCTTCGGCATCGCCCTGACGCTCGTCATCATCGCCGGCTCCGAGCTGTTCACCGGCCACACCATGTTCCTCACCTTCGGGGTGAAGACGGGCAAGATCACCATGGCCGACCTGCTGCGTATCCTGCCGCAGACCTGGGCGGGCAATCTGATTGGCTCCGTTGTGGTGGCTCTGATCTACTCCTACGGCGGCAGCCTGCTGCCGGACGCGGGCAGTCTGGCCCACAAGGTGGCGCTGGCCAAGACCCAGGCTCCGGCCCTGACCCTGTTTATGAAGGGGATCCTCTGCAACTGGTTGGTCTGCCTCGCCATCTGGATGGCGCTGCGCACCGAAGGAGCCGCCCGCTTCATCGCCATCTGGTGGTGCCTGCTCGCCTTTATCGCCTCCGGCTACGAACACTCCATCGCCAACATGACCCTGTTCGCCCTCTCCTGGTTTGGCGCCCACTCGGAGGCCTACACCCTGAGCGGCATCGGCCACAACCTGCTGTGGGTGACCCTGGGCAACACCGTCTCCGGCGCCCTCTTTATGGGCCTCGGCTACTGGTATGCCACCCCCAAGGCTGAGCGCCCGGTCGCGGTGAGCGAGACCACCAGCACTGCCAACCAGACCCGAACCGCCTGATCAGGAGGCCCCATGGACTACTTGCCCATCTTTTGCCGACTCGACAACAAACCCGTGCTGCTGGTCGGCGGCGGCGAGGTGGCGGAGCGCAAAGCGCGCCTGCTGCTGGATGCCGGTGCTCGCCTCACTGTGGTCGCGCCCGAGCTCGACCCCGAGCTGGCGGAACTGGCTGCCAACGGCAGCATCGAGTGGCTGGCCGGTGAATTTGCGCCGGAGCAACTGGCGGGCAAGTGGCTTGCGGTGGCCGCCACCGATCGGCGCGAGGTGAATGCGCTGGTTTACCAGAGCGCCAACCGGGCGCGGATCTTTGCCAACGTGGTGGATGACCCGAAACGCTCCAGCTTCATCATGCCATCGATCATCGACCGCTCACCGCTGATGGTGGCCATCTCCTCCGGTGGCAAGGCGCCGGTGCTGGCTCGCTTGCTGCGGGAAAAACTGGAAGCCCTGCTGCCCCAGCATCTGGGCGCCGTCGCGGCCTTCGCCGGCAGCCTGCGGGAGCGGGTCAAGGCCCGCTTCGCCAGCATGGGGGAGCGGCGTCGCTTCTGGGAGCGGCTGCTCGGGGCGGATCGGCTCGGCCAAGCACTGGCCCGCGGTGATAGTGCCTCTGCCAATCAACTGGCCGACAGCCTGTTTGCCGACGAATGCAACACCGCTGGCGAAGTGGTGCTGGTGGGGGCTGGCCCCGGCGATCCGGGTCTGCTCACCCTGCACGCCCTGCGCCAGATGCAGCAGGCGGACGTGGTGGTCTATGACCGGCTGGTCTCGGACGAGGTGATGGCGCTGGTGCGCCGCGATGCCAAACGCATCTTCGTCGGCAAGCAGGCGGGCAACCACTGCGTACCGCAGGAGGGGATCAACCAGCTGTTGCTGGAGGAGGCGAAGAAGGGGCAGCGGGTGGTGCGACTGAAGGGGGGCGACCCCTTTATCTTCGGCCGTGGCGGCGAGGAGCTGGAGACGCTGGTTGGCACAGGCATCGGCTTTCAGGTGGTGCCCGGCATCACCGCGGCCAGCGGCTGCGCCGCCTACGCCGGCATTCCGCTCACCCACCGCGACCACGCCCAAAGCGTCCGTTTCGTTACCGCCCACGGCAAGGGTGGCGCCCGGGATCTCGACTGGCCGCTGCTGGCCAAAGATCGGCAGACTCTGGTGTTCTACATGGGGCTCTCCTCCTGCGCCACCATCCGCGAGCAGTTGCTGGCTCACGGCAAGGCGAGCAACACCCCGGTGGCGCTGATCGAGCGCGGCACCCAACCCTGCCAACGGGTTATTCGCGGCACCCTCGATGAGCTGCCCGCGCTGGCGATGGGGGTCGAGAGCCCGGCGCTGATCATGGTGGGATCTGTGGTAACGCTGGCCGACCGGCTCGCCTGGTTTGGCGCGGCACCACAGCCTCAGCGAGCCCTCGCCTGAGGGCTCCTCGTCAAACGATCATGAGGCCACCAGCAGGTGGCCTCACTTTTACCTCCCTCTTCTCCCATCACGGTCATAACCTGTTGTTTTAAGTCTGGTATCCTATGGCTATTCGGCCCCGTGGCCACCAGCTCAGGAACCTCTTCATGTCTCTTCCCATCAAAAACAGCGCCCGGCAGCGTGCGGAAGACAGATCCCGCATTCTCACCCTGCTGCTGCGCGATGACGCCCTCACCGACAGCCTGCTCGATCCGCAGGCAGTACAGGATGCCGAACAGCGCGACCAGACCTGCGAGCTGACCCGGCTGGTCAACAGCCTGCCCGCCGCCGACGTCGCCGATGCGCTGGAGTCGCTGCCGCCGGATGAGCGCCACGTGTTGTGGGCGCTGGTGAGTGAAGAGAAGCGCGGCCAGACTCTGGTCGAGGCGTCGGAGACGGTGTGGGACAGCCTCATCAGCGGCATGAGCGACAAAGAGCTGCTCGATGCCCTGCGCACCCTCGACATCGACGATCAGATCTATCTGGGCCAATATCTGCCGCGCAACCTGATGGGACGGCTGCTCACCTACATGGCCCCCGCCGACCGGGATCGGGTGCGCGAGGTGATCCGCTACGGCAAGCACACCGTCGGCGCCATGATGGATTTCGAGATCATCACCATCCGCCCCGAGGTGACGCTCGCCACCGTGCAGCGCTATCTGCGCCTGCGCGGCAAGATCCCCGCCAACACCGACAAGCTGTTCGTCATCGACCGGCGCAACCACCTGCTGGGGGAGCTGCCGCTCACCATGGTGCTGCTGCACAAGCCGGACACCCGGGTGAATGCGGTGATGGAGCAGGATCCGGTCACCTTCGATCCGGAGGATAACGATGAAGCGGCCGCCCGCACTTTCGAGCGGGATGACCTGCTCTCCGCCGCCGTGGTGGATGGCAAGGGCAAGCTGATGGGCCGCCTCACCGTCGAAGAGGTGGTGGATCTGGTCTATGAGGAGAGCGACACCGACCTGCGCCGGATGGGGGGTATCAGCGAGGATGAAGACGTGTTTGCCCCGGTCTCCAAGGCGGTCAAGACCCGCTGGGCCTGGCTCGCCATCAACCTCTGCACCGCCTTTGTCGCCTCGCGGGTGATCGGCCTGTTCGAGCACACCATCTCCCAACTGGTGGCGCTGGCGGCCCTGATGCCCATCGTCGCCGGGATCGGCGGCAACACCGGTAACCAGACCATCACCATGATAGTGCGGGCGCTGGCGCTGCAGCACATTCAGGCTGGCAACCTCTCCTTCCTGCTGCTGCGGGAACTCGGGGTCGCCTTCATCAACGGGCTGGTGTGGGGCGGCACCATGGGCATCGCCACCTATCTGCTCTATCAGGATGCGGCACTCGGCGCCGTGATGACCCTGGCCATGATGCTCAACCTGCTGGTGGCGGCGTTGATGGGGGTGATTATCCCCATGACCATGACCCGCCTCGGCCGCGACCCGGCAGTCGGTGCCAGCGTGATGATCACCGCCATCACCGACACCGGTGGCTTCTTTATCTTCCTCGGGCTGGCGACCCTGTTCCTGCTGTAAACCGTGCGTTGAAAACAACAAGGGAGCCACTGGCTCCCTTGTTGTTTCAGGCGCGTTTGCACGCCCCTGCCGTTGGGCTGCTTATCGCTTGTCAGCGGTGATCAGCAAGCCATTGGTGTCGGGGAAGCCGATGACCAGCGCCTCTTTTTTGGCATCCGTGGTATAGGTGGTGACATAGGCGACGCTGTTATCCATCCCCCGGGCCAGAGCTGCATTCCAGAGGTTTTCGATCGGCGTGGCGGCAGCGGATTGCTTGAAGTTGCACTTGCCAAACCCGGTCATGGTCAGCTTGCTCAACCCGGCAGTGGCACTCCCCTCGCCCACCAGCGTACAACCTGCCGCCGGAAACTCGATCGCCACCGTCAGCTTGCCGCCGTTGTTGGTGGTATCCACCTTGCCCACCATGTCGCTGCTGAAGCCATCGCTGTCCGTGGCACTCCAGCTGGCCGTGGTCACCGCTTTGGTGGTCAGGGCCGTCACCGCCACATGACCGCTGAAACCGGAATAGATGGGGGAATTGTCGGAGAACTTGGTGCCGGTGCGAGTGAAATCAAAAACCCAGCGCTTGATCTCCTTGCCCTGCAGATCGATGACCGGCTGATCTTGGAAGGTGATGAGGTTGTGGTCGTTGGTCACCGAGCTGAGCGCCGTGCTGGTACCGAGCCGCTCGCTGTTGCGGATCAACTGCACCGGGTAGATCCCGTCTTTGTCGGCTTTCTGGTCAGCCTGACCCAGCCACTGGCTGTTGGTCTCGACCTTGCCCACCTGATGATCCACCCAGACACCCCAGTACTGCACGGTTTCACCCTTCGGGTAGACCAGCGCCAGACCATCCAGATCCTTGATCATGCGCGGCGTCGCCTTGTCGCCGTCGCGGCTCAGCAGATTCGCATGGTAAAGACCCGCCTCCGGCAGAGCCAGCGGCACCCGCTTGGCGATACTGTTGGCAGCTTTTTCGCTGTCACAGGCAGACAGGGCGGCGGCGCAGGCGATGGCCAGCAGCGCTTTGTTGTGCATTTTCATGAGTTTTTATTCCTTGCTGTCGCTTTGTAATTTTTAGATGCAATCAATCGCCGCTGAATTTAAGGGAAAGGTCATCTATCAGTCGAATGGAGATCTGTAACCAACCATTACAGCCTCGCAGGAACGGCAGGCCGCGCAGCTTGCCCCGACCGCACTGCGGTAACGACAGGGTGACTAACGGCGGAAAAGCAGCGAGGGTGCCACCCGAAAAAACAGATTAAAATCAGAGTCATAACTCTATTAACAGGAGGGTAATTAGCCCGAATTGCCAGCCTGCTCACAATAGGATTCTTTTGCTGTCGATAGAATGCACCACGCTGGCATACCCATAACAAGAGAATCCAACGATGAAAACCACCCTCAAACTGAGCGCGGTGGCAGTTATCTTTTTGCTGTCCGGCTGTGATGACAACAACTCTCAGGCCCCCGGTGATCTCACCCTGCGGCTAATCGAAACCTCTGATATCCACTCCAACCTGCTGAGCTACGACTACTACCAGAACAAGCCGGATGCCTCGCTGGGCTTCGCCCGCACCGCTGTGCTGATCCGCAAGGCCCGCGAAGAGAACGCCAACAACTTGCTGATCGACAACGGCGACCTGATCCAGGGCACCCCGCTGGCCGACTATATCCACGACCAGCAGGTCAAACAGCAGTGGCTGAGCAAGCAGACCCACCCCGCCATCAAGGCGCTCAACACCATGAGCTATGATGTCGGCAACCTGGGTAACCACGAATTCAACTTCGGTCTCGACTTCCTCTCAGAGACCCTGAAAGGGGCCAACTACCCCTACATCAACGCCAACGTCTTCCAGGCCGATGCCTTCAGCCGTGATGGCAAGGGCACCATCGACTGGAGCAAGCAGAAGTTCAAACCCTATGTGGTGCTGGATCGTCAGGTGAAGGATGCCAACGGCAATACCCAGACCATCAAGGTCGGGGTGCTGGGCCTGACTCCGCCCCAGATCACCCAGTGGGACAAGCGCAATCTGGAAGGCAAGGTGGTGGTGGCCGATATGGTCGAGACCGCCGAGCACTATGTACCCGAAATCCGCGCCAAGGGCGCTGACATCGTCGTGGTCGTGGCTCACACCGGCATCATAGGTGACCCGCGAGAACCCATGATGGAGAACGCAGCCCTGCCGCTGGCCAAGGTGAAGGGGGTCGATGCCCTGCTGCTGGGCCACGCCCACCGCACCTTCCCGGGCGATTACCCCAACATGACCGATGTGGACAACGAGAAAGGCACTCTGGCGGGCGTACCGACCGTGATGCCGGGCGTCTGGGGCAACCACCTCGGCATCATCGACCTGCACATGACCTGGAAAGAGGGTCGCTGGGAAGTGGCCTCCAGCCAGTCCCAGCTGCGCAAAATCGACAGCAGCGCCAGCAGCACCGAAGATCAGGCGGTAGTCGATCAGGTCATTGCCGAGCACGAGCAGGCCAACCAGTGGCTGGACGAGCCCCTCAGCAAGATCACCAAGCCGATCCACAGCTTCTTCGCACTGGTGCAGGATGACCCCTCCATCCAGATCGTCAGCGACGCCCAGCTGTGGCACGCCAAGAAACTGCAACAGGATGGTCAGCTCAAGGAGAAATGGCCCATCCTCTCCGCCGCCGCGCCATTCCGTGGCGGTCGCAACGGTCCGACCGACTTCACCTATGTACCGGCTGGCGATATCTCCCTGCGCAACGTGGCCGACCTCTATGTCTACCCCAACACCCTGCAGGTGGTCGCCATCAATGGCGCGACCGTACAGGAGTGGCTGGAGAAGAGCGCCGTCCAGTTCAACAAGATCGATGCCGCCAGCACCGCTACCCAGTGGCTGGTGAACGAGAAGTACCGCACCTACAACTTCGACGTGATCGACGGAGTGAACTATCAGGTCGATGTGACCAAACCTGCCCGTTACGATGTGGATGGCAACAAGGTGAGCGACAGCTACCGCATCACCAACCTCACCTATCAGGGCAAGGCAATCGACCCGACCCAGATGTTCTACGTGGTGACCAACAACTACCGCGCCAGCGGTGGTGGCAACTTCCCGGGCATCAACGCCAAGGTGATCGTCCATGAAGATCAGTTCGAAACCCGCGAAGTGCTCTCCGAATACCTCAAGGATCTGGCAGAGAAGAATCCGGCCGGTTTCGAGCCCCCGGCAGACAACAACTGGCAGCTGGCCCCCCTGCCCGCCAATCTGGATCTGCGCATCTACAGCTCGCCACGCAGCGAAGCGCAAGCCCTAACCGGCGGCAAGCTGAACTATGTGGAGACCCTGCCGCCCACCGATGCCAAACACCCCGGCTTTGGCGTCTACAAGCTGGTGCTGGCTCCCTGAGCCTCAGGGTTAATCCGGCAATAACCTCTGCAACCCCCTCCTGATACGAGGGGGTTTTTGATGGTGCTGGCGGAGGGGCCAGCGCCTGTACGCCAGCCGCTACCCGTAGCAACTCGCGCATCCCATTTATCCCTTCACGCCATCATCCCCCCTCTATCACACCATCCAGATCCCGGCTGGTCTGCCCTATCCCGCCCATAAAAAAAACAGGCCCACCGAAGTGGGCCTGCTGTTATTTGCGTGGGTGGGAGTATCGCGATAAAGGGCGCTACTCCCGCTCCTTCACATAGGGGGTACCAAGTGCCTTCGGCGCCACGGCGCGGCCGATAAAACCGGCCAACAGGAACACGGTCAGGATGTAGGGCAGAGCCTCGATGGCCTGCACCGGAATGGCGAAGCCAC
Source organism: Aeromonas sp. 603757 (assembly GCF_049171255.1). NCBI lineage: Bacteria > Pseudomonadati > Pseudomonadota > Gammaproteobacteria > Aeromonadales > Aeromonadaceae > Aeromonas > Aeromonas sp. 603757. The sequence goes on from NZ_JAAKOE010000009.1 coordinate 128,550, forward strand.
CGATGCTGACCCCTTGCAGGCGGATGGCGACCGCATCGAGAAAACCGAACAGCAGACAGGCAGCCATGGCATTCCAGGGGCGCCACTTGCCGAACACCAGCGCAGCCAGCGCCATAAAGCCCTTGCCCGCACTCATGTTGGGGATGAACTGGGCCGTCTGGGCCACCGCCAGATAGGTGCCACCGATACCGGCCAGCAGGCCGCCGATGAGGAGCGCGGTGTAGCGCATCCGCACCACAGAGATACCGGCGGTATCGACCGCAGCGGGCGCCTCACCCACCGCCCGCAGACGCAGACCGAAGCGGGTACGGAACATCACCCACCAGGCCAGCGGTACGCAGGCGAAGGCCACGTACTCCAGCAGGGAGTGGCCGCTCAACAGCTCGCTGTAGAGCTGGCCGATCACCGGCACATCCCACAACTCCTTGGCATAGGGCAGATCGATGGGGGCGAAACGGGCATCACCGGAGAGCGCCGGGGTCTGGCCACCCTGATCGAACCAGTAACGGCCCAGGGTTACGGTCAGACCGGCCGCCAGAATGTTGATGGCCATACCGCTCACCACCTGATCACCGCGGTGGGTGATGGTGGCAAAGCCGTGCATCAAGGCAAACAGGATGGAGACACCCACCCCAGCACCCAGACCTATCCAGGCAGAACCGGAGACCGCCGCCGCCGCGCCACTGGCGAACGCTGCCGCCAGCAGTTTGCCTTCCAGCGCGATATTGACCACCCCGGAGCGCTCGCAAAACATGCCCGCCATGGCGGCGAGAATAAGCGGCGGCGCAGTTCGAATGGTCGCATCCAGCATCAGGATCAGAATTTCAAACATGATCAGACTCCTTTAGCTTGTGCGGCTGAGCGGTTGGCAAACGCCAGATAGAGCTGCTCGATGCGCGGACGCATCATGTGCTCAAGGGCGCCACAGAACAGGATCACCAGACCCTGCAACACCACCACGATGTTGCGGTCGACACCGAACTCGAAGCTGAGCTCGGCGCCCCCTTGATAGAGGAAACCGAACAGCAGGCTGGCGATGATGACGCCGACCGGATGGTTGCGCCCCATCAGCGCCACCGCGATACCGGTGAAGCCGAACCCTTCCACGAAGTTGAGCTTGATCTGGTGCAGCTCACCCTGCAGCACGTTGAGGGCAAAGAAGCCCGACAGCATGCCGGAGATGACCATCGCCAGGATCACCACCTTGGGATAGGAGATACCGGCGTAGGCGGAGGCGCTTTGGCTGGCCCCGACCGAGCGGATCTCGTAGCCCCAGCGGGTGTGCCAGATAAAGACCCACACCAGCGCCGCACAGATCAGCGCCCAGAAGAAGCTGATGTTAAGGGGGCTGTTGGGGATCTCCATCCCGAACAGGCTCGCCAGCCCGCTCATCTTGGGCAGCCAGCTTGCCTCGGCAAACACCTTGCTCTCGGTCGCCATCGAGCCGGGCGGCTTGAACACCTCCACCAGCAGATAGGCCATCAGCGAGGCGGCGATGAAGTTGAACATGATGGTGGTGATCACGATATGGCTGCCGCGCTTGGCTTGCAGCCAGGCCGGAATAAAGGCCCAGGCCGCACCAAACAGACCACCGGCAATGATGGAGAGCGGCAACAGCAGGGCAAACGGCAGCACATCGCCGAGCATCAGACAGACCAGACCGACACCGAGACCGCCGATATAGGCCTGACCTTCGCCACCGATGTTGAACAGACCGGCGTGGAAGGCGACCGCCACCGACAGACCGGTAAAGATAAAGCCGGTTGCGTAGTAGAGGGTGAAGCCGACCCCTTCACCAGAGCCAAACGCGCCGTACCACATGATCTTGGCGGCATCGACCGGGTTGATGTCGAGGTAGTAGAACAGAATGGCCGACACCAGGAAGGCCAGCAGGATGTTGACCGCAGACAAGACGCCTACGGAGACCCAGGCAGGAATACGTACTTGGCTCATCAGTGGGCCTCCTTGGCAACTTCGTCCGGCACTATGTTCGCCATCATCAGACCAATGGTGCGCTCATCCGCCTTGGCACCATCCAGCTCGCCGACGATGCGACCATCGGCAATCACCAGAATCCGGTCAGCGAGGCTCATGATCTCGTCCAGCTCCACCGAGACCAGCAGCACCGCCTTGCCCTTGTCACGCATGGCGATGATCTGCTGGTGGATATACTCGATGGCGCCGATATCGACCCCGCGGGTCGGCTGGCCGATCAACAGCACATCCGGGTCCTGCTCAACTTCACGGGCGATCACCAGCTTCTGCTGGTTGCCACCGGAGAAGTTGGCGGTCTTGTGATCGGGATGGGGCGGGCGCACGTCCCACTTCTCCATCTTGGCCTGACAATCCTGCTGGATCGCCTCCTTGTTCTGCAGCCACCCCTTGTTGTATTGCGGACGGCGGTGATAACCGAGGATAAAGGCCTCTTTCGCCTCGAAGCGGTTGATCAGCCCCATCTTGTGCCTGTCTTCCGGCACATGGCCGAGGCCGTAGTTGCGCACCAGTTCGGGATCGGCCGGGTGCTCCGCGCTCACCTTGTGCACGCCGCTGCGGCTGCTGATGGTGAAGCAGCCCTTGCTCGGTTTGAGAATGCCGCCAAGCAGGCTGAGCAGTTCGGACTGACCGTTGCCGGAGACCCCGGCGATGCCGACCACTTCACCGGCCCGCACCTCGAAGCTGACCGATTTGACCCGCTCCACCTTGCTGGCGTCGAAATAGCTGAGCCCTTCGATCTTCAGCTTGGCTTCACCGGGCTGGGTTGGCCCCTTGTCGACCTTGAGGCGCACCTTGCGGCCCACCATCAGTTCGGCCAGCTGCTCCTTGTCGGTATCCTTGGTGGCGACGTGCGCCACCATCTCGCCACGGCGCATGATGGAAACCTGATCGGTAATGGCCAGGATCTCCCGCAGCTTGTGGGTGATGAGGATGATGGTCGCCCCCTGATCCCGCAGCTTTTTCAGCACCTCGAACAGGTGATCCGCCTCTTGCGGGGTCAGTACCCCGGTCGGCTCGTCGAGGATCAGGATGCGGGCACCGCGATAGAGCGCCTTGAGAATTTCAACCCGCTGTTGCAAGCCAACCGGCAGATCTTCAACCTTCTCGTGCAACGGCACGTCGAGGCCATAATCCCGCGCCAGTTCGCCAAGCAGCTTTTCGGCTGACGCCACGCTCTGCTGAAGGTGCCAGCCGTTCTCAGCGCCGAGGATGACGTTTTCCAATACGGTGAAGTTATTGACCAGCATGAAGTGCTGGTGAACCATGCCCACCCCTGCGGCAATCGCATCTTGTGAACCATGGGGTTTGAAAGGATTCCCGTCGATCAGCATCTCGCCTTTGTCGGCATGGTAGAAACCATAAATGATGCTCATCAGGGTGGACTTACCGGCGCCATTTTCGCCGACAATGCCGTGGATACTGCCTTTGCGAACCTTAAGGTCGATCAGCTTGTTGGCGTACACTTCGCCGAACCGCTTATCGATACCTCTTAATTCGATGGCATAGCGATCTGTCTGGTCCATGATGCAGCCCTGCGTTTCATGAAATAAGACTAAAAACCGGCCCGTGCGGGCCGGTGGTGCGTTGAGAGTCGTAGCAACTATCTAATTAGTATTTGCAGGTGTTATCGCTCATGTAGTCATGAACCTTGACCTTGCCAGCGATGATTTCAGCCTTGATGGCATCCACCTTGGCTTTCATTTCCGGGGTGATCAGCTTCTCGTTGTCCTTGTCGAGCGCCCAATCCACACCGCCTTCGGCCAGACCCAGGTTCTTGATACCCGGCTTCCACTCGCCTTTGGCAGCGTCATCCCAGGTCTGGTATGCGGCCAGACCCACAGACTTGACCATGGAGGTCAGCATGGTGCCCGGTTGCAGGTGGTTCTGGTTGGAGTCCACCCCGATGGCAAACTTGCCGCTGTCCTTGGCTGCCTGATAGACACCGATACCGGTACCGCCGGCTGCGGCGTAAACCACGTCAGCGCCCTTGGCGAACTGGGACTTGGCCAGCTCGGCACCTTTGGCCGGGTCAGCAAACGCGGCCGGGGTAGAGCCCGCCATGTTCTGGAACACTTCGATCTTCGGGTTGACGAACTTGGCACCCTGCTCGTAACCGCACTGGAATTTGCGGATCAGCGGGATATCCATGCCGCCCACGAAGCCGACCTTGCCGCTCTTGGAAGCGATGGCAGCCAGCGCGCCCACCAGGAAGGAACCTTCATGCTCCTTGAAGATGACGGACTGGACGTTCGGCTTGTCGACCACCATGTCGATGATGGTGAACTGGGTTTTCGGGAATTCGGTCGCAACCTTCTCTACCGCAGAACCCATGTTGAAACCGACCGCCACGATCGGGCCGTTGCCACGGCTGGCCAGACGACGCAGACCCTGCTCGCGCTGGGCTTCGTTCTGGGGTTCAAACTCTTTGACCTTGACGCCCTTGTCCTTGTTGTAGAGCTCGACGCCGTTACGGAACACGGCTTCGTTGAATGATTTGTCATACTTGCCCGCGGTGTCATAAATGACGGCTGGCTCGGAAGCAGCCTGAGCAGAGAGAGCAGCGAGAGTGAGGGAGGCCACAGTGGCCAGCTTGAGCACTTTAGTCACGATCGTATCCTTGATTGTTATTAAGTGAGGGAACTTGCTTGCCTGTCAGAGCAGGCTATCTAGCACGCAGGCTTACTCTAAGTCAGCCCCGATGCGGGTCAAGCAAATGATAAGGGAAAAACGTTTGCGTTAACGGTTTGAATTCTAAGCAAATAACCTTATAAGCAGTTGTTTTTTAGCTACTTTTCAGTTTTTTATGCTAACAACCAAAAGACCCAAACGACATTTCTCTTATTGTTCAGCAAGTTACTGTAAACCGTTTTCCCCTGTTATTCATCCAGCCCCCCGGCAAGCCCGTGATCCGGCTCGCAAAATCCCCACAAACCGCGCGAGCAAGAGTTGGCTACAGCTGGAAACCTCCCCGTCCCGTTCTCTTTGCGCCAGCCAAAAATGGCCGCACCGACTCCCCTGCAAGCCCCCATCTCGCCCCCTCCCCCGAGTTTGGATTTGGTCTGGCAGGGGGATGGCCGTATAATCCCCGCCTGTATAAATAAACAGGAGTGGTGATGGACGTTTCAACCCTGCTCGACGGGCTCAACGACAAGCAAAGAGATGCCGTTGCGGCACCCCGTAGCAACCTGCTGGTGCTGGCCGGTGCCGGTTCGGGCAAGACCCGGGTGCTGGTGCACCGTATCGCCTGGCTGATGCAGGTGGAACGCTGTTCACCCTTCTCCATCATCGCGGTCACCTTTACCAACAAGGCGGCGGCCGAGATGCGCGGCCGGGTCGAAAAAGTGATCGGCGACGGCGTACGCGGCATGTGGATCGGCACCTTCCACGGTATCGCCCACCGCTTGCTGCGGGCCCACCATCTGGATGCGGGCTTGCCGCAGGATTTCCAGATCCTCGACTCCGACGACCAGTACCGTCTCATTCGCCGGGTGCTCAAGGTGCTCAACCTCGACGAGAAGCACTGGGCCCCGCGCGCCGTGATGGGCTACATCAACGGCAAGAAGGATGAGGGGCTGCGCCCCGGCGACATCGACCTCTACGGCGACCCCGTCACCCGCACCTATCAGCAGATCTACAAGACCTATCAGGAGACCTGCGATCGCTCCGGTCTGGTGGACTTCGCAGAACTCTTGCTGCGCGCCCACGAGCTGTGGCTCAACAAGCCGCACATCCTCGAGCACTACCGCGACCGCTTCCAGAACATTCTGGTGGACGAGTTTCAGGATACCAACGGCATCCAGTACGCCTGGCTGCGGATGCTGGCGGGCAACAGCGGCAAGGTGATGATCGTCGGCGACGATGACCAGTCCATCTACGGCTGGCGCGGCGCCAAGATCGAGAACATCCAGCGCTTCCTGACCGACTATCAGGGGGCCGAGACCATCCGCCTCGAGCAGAACTACCGCTCCACCGCCAATATCCTCAAAGCCGCCAACAGCGTTATCGCCAACAACGCCGAGCGCCTTGGCAAGGAGCTGTGGACCGAAGGGGCCGAGGGCGAGCCCATCTCCCTCTACGCCGCCTTCAACGAGGTGGACGAAGCGCGCTTTGTGGTCGGCCGTCTCAAGGACTGGAAAGAGAAAGGTGGCCTGTTGGCCGACTGCGCCATCCTCTATCGCTCCAACGCCCAGTCTCGGGTGCTGGAAGAGGCGCTGATGCAGGACGCCATGCCGTACCGCATCTACGGCGGCCTGCGCTTCTTTGAGCGGCAAGAGATCAAGGACGCCATGGCCTACCTGCGGCTTATCAACAACCGTGGCGACGACGCCAGCTTCGAGCGGGTGGTCAACACCCCGACCCGCGGCATCGGCGATCGCACCCTCGAGATCCTGCGCGGCAACGCCCGCGATCAGGGGCTCAACCTGTGGCAATCGGCCAAGGCCCTGCTCAATGACAAGGTGCTGACCGGTCGCGCCGGCAACGCGGTGCGCGGCTTTGTCGAGCTGATCGACGCGCTGGAGGAGCAGGTCTCCATGCTGCCGCTGCACCAGCAGGCGGATATCGCCATCCAGAACTCCGGCCTCAAGACGATGTATCTGGCGGAAAAAGGCGAGAAATCCCAGGCGCGGGTAGAGAACCTGGACGAACTGGTCACCGCCTGCCGCCAGTACCAGCGCCCGGACGAGCTGGAGGATATGAGCGATCTCTCCGCCTTCCTCGCCCACGCGGCGCTGGAATCCGGCGAGAATCAGGCCGACGAATATGCCGACGCGGTACAGCTGATGACCCTGCACAGCGCCAAGGGGTTGGAGTTCCCGCTGGTGCTGCTGGTCGGTGTCGAAGAAGGGATGTTCCCCAGCCAGCAATCCACCGAAGAGTCGGGCCGGCTAGAAGAGGAGCGCCGCCTCTGTTACGTCGGCATGACCCGCGCCATGGAGAAGCTCTACATCTGTTATGCCGAGAGCCGCCGCATCTACGGCCGCGAGATGTTCCACAAGCCGAGCCGCTTTATCCGCGAGATGCCCGCCGAGTGTCTGGAAGAGATCCGGCTGCGCACTCAGGTCAGCCGCCCCACCCAGTACGGCCGCTTTAGCCAGAACGAGGTGCAGCAGAGCTTCGACGCCAGCGGCATCAAGCTCGGCCAGCGGGTGCTCCATCCGAAATTCGGCGAAGGGGTGGTACTCAACTTCGAAGGGGTCGGCCAGCAGAGCCGGGTGCAGATCCAGTTCGACGACGTCGGCGCCAAGTGGCTGGTGACGGCGTATGCCAGATTGGAAGCGCTCTGATTTTTCCTGCCTTTTGAAATAACCAACCCGGCTTAGGCCGGGTTGATTTTTATATGACCCATCGCGACAACTTTAAATACGCGATCGTCCGAATACGCTTCGCTATTCGAACCTACAGCTGTGTTTAAGCTGTGGAAGAACAATATTTGTCCCATATTGGACAAGGTATATTCAACTTAAGTTTGCTATTAAAAAAGCACCCTTTTCGCAAGCAAAAAAAGTTATTTAAATTTTCCATCCTTGATCGGGAGACTTGTATTTAGCGGAGCGGACGGATGAAAACCCGCTCAGTGTGAGTGGATACTCACAGACAGAGTGGGACTCACAATTTATCCACAGCACGCCAGTTATCCACACATTGCAACTATGTCTCTGCACCATTATCTTGTGTTACGAAGCGGCAGGAGCACCACATATAGTGGTTTTACATCAAATGAGGAGCAACTCATGGTGATAAACGAAGTATCAAAACCCTTCCCGGGCAAAACTATGTCCATCCCATGGCAAATGATGGAGGTTATCCATGCCAAAAAGACCACGACGTTCACGTCGTTCAACACCAAAGGCTACAAATGATAAAGCCACCCTTCCAAAGTGGATCAGGTGGCTCATATCAGGGTTCCTAGACGCTTTAAGGCAAAAGCTTGTAGGATTTGTGTTTTTACTTCTGCTTAGTGCAGTCCCGCACGATTACAACGATTACTCTTGGAGTACCAGTCCAGAGGCAATCAAAGTGCAGTACTACCAGATCTAACCAGGGGCCTTCGGGCCCTTTTTTACACCCTTAACTTACAATTTGTGAGTCAAATGTGTAACCGGAATCATGGACAATCGTGACCTAGCCGTCAATGAAAAAATATCACTATTTGTGATACACCAACGTTCAGAGAAGCACAAAACCACAATATATTCATATTGTTAAATGACGCAGGACCGTAGGTTCGATTAGCGAAGCGTAATCGGACGATCGAGTAATCAGACGTTCGCGTAATCGAACGCTTACAACGGAACAACCCTTTAGGGGTTTACTCCAATCCCCCCAACACCCCAGCCCCCGACCCGCACCAATCCTGCGGATAGACGCCGCTCGCCACGTAACGATGGAAGGTGGAATACGGCCAATCGGCCACCCGCGTGACATGACCATGCTTGAGCGGGTTGATATGGACGTAATCCATATGGTGGCGGTAATCCTGCTCATCCCGGATCAGGTGTTCCCAATAATGGCGTTGCCAGATGCCCCGCTCCCCGTGGCGTAACCGGGTCTGGCTGCGCCGCTCGTTCAGCGGCAAGGCACGGGAAAAGTGGCTTTTGATCAGCCGCCACCGCAGGGGGAAATCGGTGTCCCCTTCCGGCAATGAGAGAATGCAGTGGAGATGGTCTGGCAACACCACCCATGCGTGAATGGCGAAGGGGTGAGCCTGTTGCACCTTGGCAACGCTTTGACGCAGCAGGTCGATCTGCTCCACCAGCAACCGGTTGTTGCGCCGCTCCAGCAGGTTGACGGTAAAGAACCAGGTTCCTCCGGGCCACCATGCCCGCCGCCAGTTGGCCATCCCTTTCCCCTCATCGAGACCGAAAAGCCAAGCATAGTCTTGCCTCACGTCGATCTGCTTGCGGGCTGTGATGGCGCGGATATTCCTGACGCGATCGTCCGATTACGTTTCGCTAATCGAACCTACATGGACAGGAAATCTGGAACACCCACTTTCGGGCAAAGGCGTAACTGGTGGAGCTACGCCTTGTTTTTGGTGGAAACCTCTGGTCACTTAACCAACTTGCTCTCCATCACCCCTTGCTTGCCTTCCTCCTCACTGACCTGGCTCAGCTTGGAGCGGGCCATCAGCAGGCCCATCTTGACCTCTTGCCAGACGTAGTAGTTTTTACCCGCCTCGGTGCTGAGGGTCAGGGTGGCATCGTTCTCCGACTTGGAGGTGATGGTGTGGCTGCCCGGTGTCACCTGCTTGAGGATGTAGGTGTGGGCCACGGTATCGCCGACCGCCATACCATCCACCAGCAGCGGCATTTTCACCGCCGCACCGAAGGTCTCGTTGCGATAGATATAGAGGTTGGCCGCATCCTTGGGCGCCACAAACTGCTTGGCCTGCACATCTGCGGTGGCATCGGCCATGGGTACGGAAGCACAACCGGAAAGCAGCGCCGCCGATAGCAAGGCGGCACTCATCATTATTTGCCTGAACATAGTCGTTATTTTTTAGTGAGTTAACGGGAAATCAAGGTTCGCATGAGCCTTCACTGGCTGACAATCGCTCAAATCGGTCGGGGTGTGACCCGGTTCAATTTTTCAGCATTTGGTGGGATGAAGGGGGGAACTCAGAAACCCGGCCGCCAGATGGGGCGCGGCGGTCGGGTGAATTGTAAAGAGTAGGGTGACAGGGAAAGGGATCAGCCTAGTCTAATCAACTCGATGGGGGCGTAGCGCTCACCGGAGTTTGCCAGCAGCACGCACTTCTCATGCTCCGCCTGATAGGGGGTCATATTGTCGGTGTGGGCCTCTTTCAGAAAATCGACTGCGCCAGTGGCGGCAATCATCACGCGCTGCCCCAGGTTCAGCACATTGCGGTTACGGTCATAGATCTTCATCTCATTCTCCTTTTCTTGTGTCCTGGCGGATGCGCAGGCGTCTGTCCAGGACAACGGCATTCAGCCTACGCCCCTGAAAAAAGGTGATTTATGTCACAGATCAAAAAAGGGGCGATAAGGGACTCGCAGGCTCAAAAAGCGAGCATGCCCCCTTGGCCAACGGCTGTCGCGCGCAGTGGCGCTGTCCTGCCCTTTTCATCGCGGCGGGCTCGAACCCGGCAGCGGTTGGGGTATATTGGTGGCCGATTAGCCAATCTCATTCACTGTGGCCGCGCAAGCGGGCCGCTGTTTCAACAAGATGGAGAGTGCTCATGAATCGCGATATCACCGCCCAGTTCATCAAGATGCTGACCAACCTCGACCACTGTCTGGCCAAGGCCGAGGCCCACGCCGCGGCGAAGCAGTTCAACGTGGAGAACTTCTTCGGCGAGCGCTTGATCGTCGATATGCTGCCGCTGTCCAAGCAGGTGCTAATCTGCTGCGATTCGGCCCGCGCCGTGGTCGCCACCGCCAGCCACAGCGAGCTGCCAGCCATGGGCGATGACCCCAAAACCATGGCGGATCTGCGCACCCATATCGGCAAGACCATCAGCTATCTGCAAGGCAAGCTGGACGCGGACTACAGCCAGTATGCCAGCGGTCGCTACGTGCCCCACTGGGCGGGTGGCAAGGGGATGGATGGCCATACCTGCGTCCATGAGTACGGCATTCCCAACTTCTACTTCCACCTCACCATGGCCTACGCCCTGCTGCGCCGCGCCGGGGTCGATCTCGGCAAGCGCGACTATCTGGGCGGGCTCAACCTGCAATAAGCGCTGCTCGCCACAGGTGGCCAAGAAATAGCAAAAGCCTGCCACACGGCAGGCTTTTTCATATCGGGTGGTGCTGGGCTGGTGCGCAGAAAGGCTCCGCCCTAGAAGGGGCCGTTGCGCTCGCGCAGCTTGTCGGGCAGGCCGTCGTGATCACCCAACTCACGCTCGGGTACGTCATCCCAGTGCAGCTTGCCGAGGGTGATATTGCGCTCGGGATGCACGGCGTAGTGGATGCGGTTGTCCTCCCGATCCGTATCGCCAATGCAGAGCAGGCGGACAGTCTCTTCGGTGTTGTTGATAAAGGCGTGGGCCAGCCCGTCACCGGCCTTGAAGCCCACCGAGTCACCCGGTTGCAGGCGATAGAGCACGCCATCGAGCCAGACATCCGGCGTCCCTTCCAGCACATGAACGAACTCGTCCTCGGTCTTTTCGGCATGGGGCCAGCTGGTGCGATGGCCGGGCTCGACAATCTCGTGGTGAATGCCGATGCGGCTAAAGCCGAAGTGTTTGCCGAGGGCACAGCCGCGGGAAAGGGGCTCCTGACTGCCGGAGTAGTAGCGCGGCGTCTGCTCTTGCAGCTCGCGCCAGTGTTTGATGCAGGGGTGGCGATTCATAGCGGTTCCTTTTCCATGAGGATGCAGTCACGGGAAGGGTCATCCTGACTGTCAGAATGCGGGGAGAAAAGCAGAAATTTTCTGGTCAGATGAGCCCCTCTGACGAGGGGCTCAACAAGCAGGAATTACTTGGCCTTGACGCAAGGCAAGGGAGGAAGCTCGCCCTGTGCAGCCGTGCGGGTCATCTGGTAGTTGCCGGCAAGATCCCGATAGACACGGGTGTTCCACACCTCTCCGTTGTCGAGCTGGAACTCGATGTCGTAGTTAACCCCGGAGACCACCTGGCTGCGCACCTCGCGGATGCTCTGCAGTTTGGCGGCCGTGTTCATGCGAGCCAGCACGCTGGCCAGCGCAGCCTCCCCTTCCGCATTGGGCAACGCCTGACTCTGCCAGCCACCCGCCATCGGCGCACACTCAGGCGTGGGTGACGAGGTGCTGCAGGCACTCAACAGGCCAGCAACAAGGATGGGTAACAACACGCGTTTCATATCATTTTCTCCTGCCTGCAAAATGACCACCTTATCAACATCTTGCCGTTATTGCAGCCCAAAAGGCTCCCGCTGCGCCCCGCCTGGACGCACCAATCGATCAGCGCCCCAGATTGTCCGCCAGCTGTTTGGCGCGGCTGGCCGCCCACTGGTCGATCATCTTCTCCATCTCCTCGGCGGTGATGGGCTCATCCTTGTGGGTGCTGTCCGTACTCTCGCGGGCATCCATCACCCGCACCAGCAGCTTGCCGCTCCGGGAGTCGAGCAGCTGGGCCATGCTGCCCACCTTGAGCAGGTAAGGCTCCTTGCCGATCACTTCGCGGGTGACGTTGATGGCGATCTTGGCTGGCAGCAGGTCACGCAGCTTGGGGTCGGGGCGGGTCAGGTCGAAGTTGGTGACGGCGGCCTGGATCCGCATCACTTTCGGGCCGGGGGCGGTGGCGATCTTGACGCCCTGCTTGATCAGCTCGCTCTGGAACTTGTCGTGGTAGTAGCGGCCAATCTGGTTCTGTTCGTTGGCGGTCAGCAGATACCACTGACCATTCTCCTGCCGGATAAACTGCAGCGGATCGAGCAGCACTTCATTGTATTGGCGCAGGTCAACGCCCGGCTCCTTGTAAACGCGCTGATTGGGGTTGCTCTCGCTCTGCTGGAAGGCTGTCAGCGGGATCGCCTGCAAGCTGTGGGATACCTGATTCTTGACGGCGCAGCCACCCAGAAGGGCTGCAGCCACGGCAACCATCACGACCTTTTTCATATTTGCTCCTGCATTTTACTGTTTGTTTTTGCTGTGGATTTCGCACCACATGGCTGGAGAACCCGTGCCGGATGCCGCCAATGTCACAGAGAAATAACCTATTCATCACCTTCCCACAAGGGACAGATCAGGATTGTTCAGCTCACATCCAAGTTGTCACAATTGAGGCACTTTTGTACAGGGTCAGCCAGGGTATGAACGGCAATCTGGCGAGGGTTCGGTTGTTTAATCCGGCTAAATGGGGCTGCGGTAAGCGCTCAGTTTTTTCAAACGATGTGAGCCCGCGAGCGGCGTGAGTTGAACGGGGGAATACCCTGGAACTGGCGATGACCGATCATCAGCCATCTTGCGCAAACTTGCCTGCCGCCGGAGAAGCGGCAGGCTCATTCATCAGTTATCGAGATCCCAGGGGCACTGCTTGACCAGCCCCTCTTTGCCGCTGGCGACGATCGCCTGCTGCACCATCCGTTTGTAGCGATTCTTGATATGGGCGGGCAGCGCGGGCACCAGCAGCCGCTCGTCAAACTCCGGCAGCGGGCGATCCGGCAGCACCGCCTGCTCCTGCGGGCTGAGGGGCGGCCGGGAGGCCATATTGCTGGCCGAAATGGTGGGCGTGCCCACCAGCATCTGGCGTTGCAGCGGCGCACTCAGCAGAAAATCCACCAGCAGGTAGGCGGCCTTGAGCCGTGCGGGATCATCGCCAACATGACGGGCGATAGAGATCGCATCGAGGGCATAGATGGCCCCCTCCTGCACCATGGCGATCCGCCACTGCTGCTCGTTCTGCTTGTTGCACTCCACCAGCTCCAGCCCCCAGGTGGTGGCAAAGGTCTGCTGGCGCAGATCCTCGCAGCGGTTGGCCTGATTGAACCAGAAGCCGCGACTGGCTTGCAGCCGCTGCGAGAGCTGCTGCTCCACCTCTTGCTGCAAGGTCTTGTCGGCCAGCATCTCGCCGCTGGCAAACAGGGCGGGCGACTTGCCCAGCGAGAGCAGCACCGAAAAGAGCAGCGGCTCGAACTGGTCGCAGAACTCGGCAAACTGACCCGGCGGCGAGCTGTTGGCGAGCACCTGCCAACTGGTGGGCGCTTGCGGCACCTGCTTGCTGTCGTAGGCGAGGCTGAACATGGCGTAGGAGAAGGGCACCGAGTAGTTGCGCTCCCCCTGCTTGTCATACTCGGTGTTCTTGAGGGCGGGCTTCACCTCGGGGTAGTGCTGCAGGCGGCTGAAATCGATGGGGAGCAGCAGCTTGAACAGCGGCTGGTGATGGGCCTTGTAAAAGTAGCTGGTCGGCAGCACCACATCGGCGCTGCGGGTGCGCAGGGCGCGGTAGACGCTGTCGAAATCAGTCAGCAGCGGCTCGAGCCGGCTGACCGTCGCCTCCACCCCATGGGTTTTGGCGTAGTCGGCAAACTGTTGTTCATAACCCGCTGGCAGATAGCCCCACTCCAGCAATTTGAGCTGAACCGGGGCCGCCAGCGCCGGGGTCATCCCCAACAACCAGCAAAGAGGCAGTAGACGCATGGCCGGGTACTCCTGACAGGTAAACCTTGTTGGAGTATAGGCCCATGCGCCGACTCGTCAGACCATCAGCTCGGCGCCCATGCTCGCCAGAATGGAGAGGCTGACCACCGCAAACAGCACGCCGGTCACCAGATTGAGTGGCCGCTGCACCCGCAGCAGCAGGCGCTGGGCACGATCGGTGGAGAGGCTCCACGCCAGCAGCCCGAACCAGCAGAGGGAAATAATGAAGAGCTCGCCCACCAGCAGGCTACGGGTCATTCCATCCACCTCTGGCGTCACCATGGCGGCCAGCAGACCGATAAAGAAGACCAGCGCCTTGGGGTTAAGCAGGTTGGTGGCAAGGCCAGTGCGCACGCCCCTGCCCCAGCCGCGCAGCTCGTTGGCGGCGCTCTGCATCACGGTGCTGCTCTGCTGCCGAGCCGCCATCAGGGCGCCCCACCCCAACCAGCCCAGATAGAGGGCACCGCAGCACTTAATCACCATAAAAAGCAGCGGGTGGCTGGCGATCAGCATGCTGATCCCGGTCAGGCTAAGGGTGGCGTGTACCATGATCGCCAGCGAGATGCCCAGCGCCGCGCCAAGGGCGGTCGGCCGGTGCAGGCTGGTACGCAGGATCAGGGCGAAATCGGGGCCGGGGCTGGCCAGTGCAATCAGGTGCATCAGGCCGAGGGTAACGAACAGACTGGTCAGCATAACAACTCTCGCTTTAACGACGGAGAGCCAGCATGGCGGATCAGCGGGGGGCGCGGCTTGTAAAAGATTGCATCTGGGCACGAAATTCGGCGGGTGTCAGACCGAATGCCTGGCGAAAGCCGTGGTGGAAGTGACTCTGATCGAAGAAGCCGACCGCCAGCGCCACCTCGCTCACCGCCATGCCGCTCGCCAGCAGCCGCTTGCCCTGCTCCAGCCGCAGCCGTTTCAGCCAGGCGTAGGGGGTCATGCCGCTGCGCTTCTTGAACTGGCGCAGGAAGGCGAAGCGATCGAGCCCGAGCAGCCCCGCCAGCTCTTCCAGCGAGTGGGGCTCGTCGAGGGCGGCCATCAGGTAGTCGCGCAGAAATCGCAACTGGGGATCGGCCAGCTGGTGCACCTCGGGAGCCAGATGCAGCAGCTCCCCCAGCAGGGCGAGCAGCTGGCTCTCGATCAGCAGGCCATCGGCCTTGGGGTTGTCGAGATAGCCGTGCAGCTGGGCAAAGCCCTGATAGAGGTCGGGGCGGCTCTGCAATCCCTTGTCGAAGAAGGGTTCCGGCTGCTCCGGCAGCCAGAGCGCCAGCTGCTGCGGATCGATGGCAAAGACCCGCACCTCATACCCTTCCGGCAACAGGCTGAGGCCGTCGTGCACCTCGTCCGGGTTAACGGTAGAGAGCACCCCGCGCACCAGATGGTGGCTATTTCCCTTGTGGATAAACTTCTGGCCACCCCGCTGCACCAGCCCGATATGGTAGTCGAGATGGACATGGCGGCCGTAGCTGAACGCCCTGTGGTGGGAGTGTGACAGCTCGACCCCCGGCAGGTGCGGGGATTGCCAGTAGCGGATGAGGGAATCGGTGGTATTCATGGGTTATAGATACACCGCAAACAAGCTGAAAGCTTGTAGATTATTGCATTCCGGCTATGTCCTTGCAGCTGGTGCAATGGCCACCAAAGCAGGTCGGCTACGCCACCAGCGATAACCGGCAACCACAACCCGCTTATTGAGCTACGGAAAAAGCAAAGGGAGGCATTACGCCTCCCTTCGACTGATCACACAACCCAGTTACTTGGGTTGCAGCTTCATCTCCTGCAAATACTCCTGCACCTGCTGCTTGTAGTCCGCCTGATAGGAGAACTTGGTGCTGTCGCTCGCCGCAATCAGGTTCACAGCGGTGCAGAACAGGGTGGCTGCCAGCAGCCCCTTGCCAACCCACTGAGGATGGTTGCGGCTCCAGCTAACCAGCAACAGCAGGATCGGGAACAGGGCATAGGGGAATATCAGCATCAGGTGCCAATAGTTAAAGATGATGGGCGAGAGCGCCGCACTCACCAGCACAGCCAATACGGCCGCCAGCGCATAGAGGCCGAGCCAGCTCGTGCCGTCCACTGATGCACGGTCGCTGCGCAGCAGACGCGGCTTGAGATCCCGCCACAGTTGCCAGTTGGCCTTGGCCGCCAGCAACACGGTGGCAGAGCCCACCCCGTAGATCACCACCCGCCACAGCCAGACTGCTGTCATCTGCAAATATTCATGACCCGCCAGCCAGATGAACTGGGTGTCGTTGACCAGCTTGCTGGCAAACAGCCAGGAGCCGTAACGCAGCCAGTAGATCACCGATTTCAGCACCGGATAGACATGCACCAGCCCCCATCCGATATAGCGCTGACGCGCTTCGGGATCGACGTTCTGGGTGATATGGCTGTTGCTCATCACTTCCATGGCGTAGGGGATCAGAGATGCACCGATCAGCAGGGCAGCGACCACCACCCCGCTCCAGCTCACCTTGAGGATGCGGCGCCAGAAGAGGTAGGTGGAGATCACAGCCAGCAGCGGCCAGGAGTAGTGCAGTTGCATGGCCATACCGATCGCCAGCAGGTGCACTATCGTGTGCCAGAAGGAGGCACGCTCGCGCATATGCCAGGCAGACCAGCAGTGCATGGCCGAGAAGAGGAACAGATAAGAGGGGTTGTAGAGCAGACTCTCGTATTGGAACCAGGGGTTGAGCCAGCAGAGAACCAGAAACAGCAACCGCGCATTGCCCTTCGATACGGGGTCAACAAACACCTGGCGGATAACCGCATCAAATAGCAGAAAACCGACCAACCGCATCACCAGCAGCAACACCATGGGGGCATAGGGAGAATCCCACAGTAGCAGCGGCCCACCAATCAGCCAGGCCGACAAGCTCCCCGGCACATTGCCCACCGCACTCGCCGCATTGCCATAGCTGAGCCAGACCCCCTCATAGGCTCCAAGGTAACCCTTGTAGAGCATCTGGGTCTGGTCGCCGGTGAGGAGCTGATTAACAGAAAACAACCAGGAGAGCAGCAGCCCGGCAAATATACAGGCCGCGAATAATGCGTTATGGTAGCGCCCACTAAGACCAATCATTGATCCACACCTATTGAAAAAATTGCTAACGACTTTAACAGTTGCCACCTGATTTTGCTCGTTTACGATTCACATTTTTAGTAGATTTACCAGTCAGTTATGAGACCCGCGGAGCAGTTATGACCCCACCAGTTAAAAAGTTTTTATTCATTGTTGAAGACT
Organism: Aeromonas sp. 603757; assembly: GCF_049171255.1. Taxonomy (NCBI): domain Bacteria; kingdom Pseudomonadati; phylum Pseudomonadota; class Gammaproteobacteria; order Aeromonadales; family Aeromonadaceae; genus Aeromonas; species Aeromonas sp. 603757. Next base: position 145,870 of record NZ_JAAKOE010000009.1, read on the forward strand.
TGTATGGTGGTGGTGCGGAAAAGGTTCTGCTCAATACCGCATCCTTGCTAAAAGATGCAGGTGTCGATGTTACCTTGTTTACCTTGCGGGAAAAAATAGACCATACGCTACCTGACAACATTCACCCGATTAATCTTGGCATTGTCACAAAGCTGACTAAAGCCATATCCAATGTTGCGGTTGAAAATATACAAGCATCTCTGATCTTGAAAAAAGTCAAAGAGATCTCGCCTGACGTAATTATCTCATGCTCATGTGACAAAATTACCAGACACCTGCCTGATACACTGAATATTTATTACTGGATCCACGGAAATGTCACCGGCTTTGCCAAAGACAATGCCAAAGGATATGAAAAATTCAAGCGCTTCTATAATGGCAAGAAACTGATCTGCGTATCTCGTGGCATCGCGGACGACATTTTGCACAATGTAAGAGCCACACCAAAATCGTGTCAGGTTATCTACAATCCGTTTGATATCGAGAAAATTCAGGCGTTGGCCGATGAGCCTTTCAACAAGCCATTTGAAAAGTATTTCATCCATGTCGGCACTTTCGAAGAACGAAAACGCCACGATCGTCTCTTGCAGGCATATCAGCTAAGCGGCGTTGCTACGCCACTCGTTCTGATGGGCAAAGGGGAGCGACGCCCTCACATTGAAGCCATGATCGAGGAGATGAACCTTGCCAGCAAGGTGAAGATCATCGACTTTCAGAAGAACCCCTACCCCTATATCAAAGCCGCTCAGGCGCTCATCCTGACATCCGATGCTGAAGGGCTGCCAACAGTGCTTATTGAAGCACTCATCTGCCATACCCCGGTGATCAGCGTGGATTGCCCGTCTGGGCCGGCAGAAATTCTTACTGGGCCACTGCAAGATAACCTTTGCTCCCTTTTTGACATTCCCAAAATAGCGCAAAAAATATCTCGTATGGATATTGATAAAATGCATATACCAGATCATTTTTACAGCCCATTCTCTAGTACAGAGACCATAAAATCATTTATGTCACTTTAGTTTATTAAATTTAATGAAATAACATTGAAATGTCATTTTGAGAGCTAATCCAATGAATATCCTATTAATAGGTATCGATAACGCAGGGCTCATTACCCCGATAGTTGAAGAGATGCGACAACAAGGACACGTGGTTACATTTATTGAGAATGGAGAAATATCTAGATATGATTACCTGCACCCAGTAGAGAGAATATCAAACTTAATTTCAAAGGCTCTGTTTAAAAGAAATTTAAAACAAGAAAGAAGCTGGCTGTCGACCACCCAGTTTTTGAATGGTTTTACAAAAAACCGCCACTTTGATATCACCATCCTCACTAATCCTGATATTTACACGGCAGAACATCTGACACAGCTCAAAAAATGCACCAACAGGATGATTTGCCACCTGTGGGACAGTACTCTCAGAATGCCAAATAATATCAAAAACATTTCACTTTTTGATAAAGTTTTGAGCTTTGATCCGCAAGATGTTAAAAAATATGGCTTTACACCAGTAACTAACTACTATAAAAAGAATTTAACCCCACTCCAACCAAACAGAAACTATGATGGTGATGTGTTTGGTATTTTTAGCTTTGATCGTGAACGCTACGCCTTTATGACTGCATTTCTGGATGCCAACCCAGACTTAAAAATTAAAATCATGATTTATGTTGATCACCACCGAAAGATCAAAAAAATAAGAGACAAGAGAATCGAAATAATTACCAAGCCAATTACTGGTGATGAACTATTGGCAATCTCATCGGCTTATCACTGTATTCTTGATATAGGATACCAGTCACAAAAAGGCTTGTCTTTTAGATTCTTTGAGTCTCTTGCCTATGAACAAAAAATAATATCAAATAACAATACCGCAGAGACATTTCCGTTCTTTCATCCCAACAATATATTTTGCATAACAGATACAGATCTAAAAGTCTCACCTGACTTTTTAACGATCCCTTATCATCACATATCTGACGAGATAAAAAATCAATACAGACTAGATATATGGGTAAATAAATACATAAAGGCGATGCTTTAATTTTTATTCTGCACCAGGCTATGGTGCAGAAATCTAAATTATTGTGCTATGTACTGAACATACCAATCATTAAATTGATTCTCAAACTCCTCCATATTAATGTAGTTTACATTTTGTTCTTTTTTGGCATCAACATACATTACCATGGCTTTCTCAAAATTTGGTAACCACTCCCGGTTTTCACCTTTACCAAAATTATCATTATATATTCCAAATATAGGTTTTTTCAGCCCTGCGGCAATGTGTACTGTCGCCGTATCTACAGACACGATACCGATACTATTTCTTATTTGAGCGAATAGAACACCTAAAGAATGGGATGAGTCATGTGTGATAACTCTTTCCCTTAAGATATCAGGCATTCTCTTGATATTGTGTTCTGTTTCAATTTTCTTTATCGGTGGATAGAGCAAACATACATTATATCCAGGCTTGCTCAACATAACCTTCAGGATCTCGATAACTTTTTCATCATTAAATGTTCGTGAGCTGCCACTACCGTAAGGATTAAAACAGATTGTGGGATTATCAGGCCAGCTAGATTTAACGCTTGACTCATCTTCAAGATATTCTGGAACAATATAATCTGTATCGGGGTTATCAACCCCCATTTTATTAACGGCCAAGGCAAACTTCTGTGAGAAGTGAATATTCTTGGTTAAATGACCAATTTTAATATTCACACATTTTATTTTGTCATCTATACCAATAACATTTTTTACAGATAATTTTGAGATAAAGAAAATATCTTTCATCTTCATTTCATTAGTAAGATGAACAAGATATTCAATATCTCCTATATCTCTAGCCAATGAGGCGAGTGCTGCATAACTTGGTCTTTTCGGAATAGAATAAACTTCATCAAAAAGAAATTGGTTTTTAAATAAAGACCTCATCTCAGGGGTTGTAATTGCAACTACTTTTTTGCCTGGAAACTTCTTTTTTATTTCACGAGCGACCCAAGATGATACTATGGCATCCCCCAATTTGGCATCCCAACGAACAAAGACTATAGCACCATCTTTACTTGAAGCTGATTTCAAAGATCGGTCAAAAAGCACAATCCCTATTTTACGACGAATGATATCGCGCCATGATTGCAATTTCTTAATCATTTTCTTCCCTCCAAAGGCGATACCTTTATTGTGGTAATTAAAGCCGAAAATAAAAACATGAAGAATATCATCCCGGAGTTATGACTTATAAATGCTTGACTCAAGCTATAATCAACAAGAGTTAATGATGAAACCGCCAACATACTACTGACCAATAAGTTATCTCTATTTTTACTCGCAACCCAAAGTGGATAAAAGTACAGCAGAGCTAACATCAAGAAGCCTATAATGCCGCGTTTAGCCAATTCATCTAAAAATTGATTATGTGCATGTGAGTTAAAATTATAAATGAACTCGGATATAGAACCATTATTATATTGGTTTAATTGTGATAAGCGAATTCCGTTATTTCCCCAACCAAAAATTGGTTTTTCCAAAAAAGAGTTATATGCACTTTCCCACAACTGCAATCGAATGCCTAGAGATGTATCCGGATTCACACCATCAAAATAATGAACAACATCCGCTTTTGCATTATATATCCTATCCATTACGCCACTTTGCGGAAGCATAGCCAAGAAAAGCAACAAGGCACATACAGTGCTTGCATAGAGACCATCTTTGAGGGATAGCTGTTTTCTAAAATAAAAAACTATTGTAAACAAGACGATTGGAAGTAAAACCCAGCCACCTCTGGTCCCGGAGAGAAAACTGCCTATCCCCCCCATTAAAAATGAAAGAAGCATAAAGGCAGCAATGTTTTTCTTCCCTAAATGGCGGAACCAGAAAAAAGCACACAGACATAACAATGCCAATGTCATGCTGATGTTTCCTGACTGAATTGGCATGCTTTCATCAAAAGCTCGAGGCATTCCAAGATAAAACTTTTCATATATTGCGATTAGACCTGAGCTCACTGCTCCTATAGAGAGGCCAGCAATAAGAACGTTTATGTTAATGGGGAACACACTTAATAAAGGTAAGGTCATTGCAGCCATTAACAAACGACTTGGTCGATCTAACTCTTTGAGTGCGCCACCATCAATCCAGATTGACACTGCTTGGATGACAAAAAAAGAGATGAATATATATGATAATATTTTCACCTCTGAACTCATTACCAAATAATATTTTTTACGCCAAAAGACAAAAACACTTGCCAAAACTAAAATGCTGGGCCCATATCCATAGCCACTGGGGACCGTTAAAACTATTGCGCCAAATAAAAAAGCTGCAAATTGCACAATAATATTTAGTCGTAGGCAATTTTTATCTAAATTCACAAGTTATTTCCTGAACACATAATTCCCACGAATTTTTCGCCACAGCCCGAATACATCGGTACGGGGGAAGATGGCAATCCGGCGGATCTGGAAAGGGTCCTGGTGCATTGCTTTGGGGCCGCTATTGGTAGCGACGGCAAAACGATACCCGGCGGCGATAGCCTGCTCCTTGGCACTCTCGTTCATGTCTCCGTAAGGGTAGGCAAACGAGAGCAGCGGATGGCCAAGCAGGGCCTCCAGTTGGCGTTTATTCTCCTGAATTTCATGGGCTTGTTGTTCGGGTGTGAGCTTGCTCAAGCGGGGGTGAGTCAGGGTATGACCACCAATTTCCACATGACCGCTGGCGGCCAGCGCCTTGACCTGCTCACCACTCATCAATGAGACCTTGGTGTCCGGATTGGTCGGATGCTCCACATCCCAACGGTTATAGCCTTCACCGGTGACCACGTACACCACGGCTTTGTAACCATATTTTTCCAGCAGTGGCAGCATGCGGGTCAGATTGTCCTGATAGCCGTCATCGGCAGTGATCATCAGGTACTTCTTGCCGTATTGCAGACGGTGGATAAAGCCTTTGTCCGCCAGATCGCGGAACGTCAGGGTTTCGTAGCCGAGCCACTTCATCAGGCGCAGATGCTTCTCGAACATGGTGATCGGCATCCAGGTACCGTGCACCCCTTTCTCGCTATCCTGTTCGATAAAGCGGTGGTACATGATGACGGGCATCTCGCGGCGCAGGGTTTCGACTACGGCATCCTGATAGATGGTTTCGAGGCCAGATACTACCCCCTGCAAGCCATACTCATCCTGAATGCGTTGGCGAATGGCTTCCGGCACCGTCTTGCTGGCCAAGGCGGTCTCGATTTCTCCCTTCAGGGCAGCAAAATCGATAGCCAGATCCTTGGGGCCGATATCACCAAAATTACTCGCCAGAGCATCATCCAGATTCTGTTCGGTCACCAGACCAATGGCCCTGGCTTCACCAATGGCAAAGGCGGGCCGACCACAGAGCAGTGCTTCCATCGCTACCCGACCGGCGCCGATCACCAGATCGCAACTCGCCAGCAGAGCGGGTACATCATCGACATAGCCAACAAACTCGGCGCGTCCTTCGAAACGGGCAAAACGCTCCGGTACCTTGGTACCGCTGACAATCCGCACCTTGCAGGCATCCAGATCGAGCACTTCATCGAGCAGACGGTAACAAAGCTCACCTTTGGGGCCGCTCAAACGGCCAATGATGGCAATCACCGGCTTTGGGTTGTCCGGCGCAGGCACAGGCTGGAATTTGTCGGTTTCGATACCGTTGCGCAGCACCTGTACGATCGCAGGATCGACCCCCAGATTGTCGACAATCTGATGGGCAATATCCTCACAAACGGCAACCGCCCTAAGCCCAAGGGCATGGAAGGCTTTGCGGGATGCGTGCACCGGCTGGCGACCATGAACCGTGGTGATCATCGGGGTGCCAGTCAGCTTGCAAGCCACATAGCTGCTCCAGCCGGAGGCGCGGGAGTGAGCATGCACCAACTGAATATGATGCTTCTTGATGAGATAGATGAGGTAAAAGACGTGCCAGAAACGGCGCAGGATACTGCGCTTGTTGAATCGAAGCTTGAAGACGGGACCAAGGGTTGGCTTGGTCAGCGTATCCGACACATAAAAGACGTTGTGACCACGCCGGGTCAGTTCGTTACCGACCGTAGTGGCATAGACCTCAGCTCCCGTTACCTCGAGCTGGGAGAGTGCCATCAATATATTCATCGCGCGGTTACCCGGTAGAGAAGAGAGGAACGGCAAGCAGCCACAGAGACCAGAAACCGGAAGCAGGCGAGTGCCCACTTCCGGTTTTGCGCTCAAACTGCCGCGTTGTGCTCACCCGTTAGCGGTTGAGCCAGGCCATGTAATCCGCTACCCCTTCGGCAACGGTTTTGAACTCGGCGTCATAACCCACGCTGCGCAGCTTGGTCATGTCAGCCTGGGTGAAGCTCTGGTAGCGACCCTTGAGGTGATCCGGGAAGGGGATGTATTCGATAGAACCCTTCTGATGATGCTTGATCACCGCTTCGGCCACGTTCTGGAATGGCTCGGCACGGCCGGTACCGCAGTTGAAGATGCCGGAGTGCTGCGGGTGCTGCCAGAACCAGAGGTTTACCTTGCAGACGTCGTCGATATAGATGAAGTCACGCATCTGACCACCGTTCGGGAAGCCATCGCAACCTTCGAACAGCTTGGGATTCTCGCCCTTCTTCACCTGGGTATTGAGGTGGAAGGCAACGGAAGCCATGGAGCCTTTGTGCTGCTCGCGCGGGCCGTAGACGTTGAAGTACTTGAGGCCAACAACCTGAGAGTTGATCTCCGGCATCCAGCGGCGCACGTACTGGTCAAACAGCTGCTTGGAGTAGCCGTAGACGTTGAGCGGCTGTTCGAACTTGGGATCTTCGATGAAGTTGTCGTTGCGGCCACCGTAGGTCGCGGCAGAAGAGGCGTAAATGAACGGGATTTCACGCTCGATGCAGTAGTGGAACAGATCCTTGGAGTACTCGTAGTTGACCTCCATGATGAACTTGCCGTTCCACTCGGTGGTGGCAGAGCAGGCGCCTTCGTGGAAGATCACCTCGATACCGTTGTCCCACTCTTCAAACTCGTCGCCGGAGACGATGCGCGCCTGAAACTCGTCCTTGTCCATGTAGTCAGCGATGGTCAGATCGACCAGGTTGACGAACTTGGTGCCGTCGGTCAGGTCATCAATGACCACGATATCGGTCCGTCCTTGAGCGTTCAGCTGCTTGACCAGATTGCTGCCGATAAAGCCAGCACCGCCAGTTACTACGATCATGGAGTTTGCCTCTCGTACGTTGATGGCTACATGTGACTGCTTGTTAAAGCTGTGTATAGTGAGCCAATTTGAAATTGCCGAAAAGTTTATCACGGGCCGTCCGGGGATTCGACCTTGTTCAAAACTGCCCCGAGCGGAACCTGTTGGAGGAATGAGTGATGAAAACCAGAGACAGGATCATTCACAGCGCGACCGAGCTGTTCAACGATCAGGGTGAACGCAACATCACCACCAACCATATTGCGGCGCACATGGGTATCAGCCCGGGCAACCTCTACTACCACTTCCGCAATAAAGAAGACATCATCCACTCCATCTTCGACCAGTATGCTCGTCACCTGAGCGAGAGCTTCGTGCCGACCCGCAACCGTGAAATCATCCTGCAGGATCTGATGGGCTATCTCGATGCCATCTTCTATCTGATGTGGCAGTTCCGCTTCTTCTACGCCAACCTGCCGGACATCCTGAGCCGTGACGAACCGCTGCAACAGAAGTACCTCAAGGCCCAGGAGCAGATGCGTTCTTCCGTGGTCGCGCTGCTCAGAAGCCTGCGCGAAGGCGGCATTATCGATGTCAGCGATGAAGACCTGCCGGATCTGGGCCAGACCATCAAGATGGTGGTGACCTGCTGGATCCCGTTCCAGATTGCCCAGGCCCCCAACACCCGCATCACCAAACCGTTGCTCTATCAGGGCGTGTTGAAGGTGCTGTTCCTGCTGCGCCCCTATGTGCAACCCCAGGTGGCCGGACAGATCCAGCAGCTGGAGCAGCACTACCGCCTGCTGGCCCAACCAGCTGGGTGAGATCTGTTTCACATTTGTTGAATATCAGCACAATCATTTGAATTTACCGCAACAGATTGCAGTAAAATGTCGCCCTCTGTTGATACGCAGCTGAAATAGCCACTAAGGATCGAGGATGTCTAACGGATTCTATCGTCACCTGACCGAGCAACTGAACCAGGTGCAAGCTGAAGGGTTGTACAAGCAGGAGCGCATCATCACCTCCGCCCAGCAGGCCAGCATCGCCGTCGGCGGTGAGCAGGTACTGAACTTCTGTGCCAACAACTATCTGGGGCTGGCCAACCACCCGGATCTGATCGCTGCCGCCCATCAGGGACTCGACAGCCACGGCTTCGGCATGGCCTCGGTGCGCTTCATCTGTGGCACCCAGGACCAGCATAAAGCGCTGGAGCAGAAGATGTCTGCCTTCCTCTGCACCGAAGACACCATCCTCTACTCCTCCTGTTTCGATGCCAATGGCGGTCTGTTCGAGACCCTGTTCGGCGCCGAAGATGCCATCATCTCCGATGCCCTCAACCACGCCTCCATCATCGACGGCGTGCGGCTGTGCAAGGCCAAGCGTTATCGCTACGCCAACAACGACATGGCCGAGCTGGAAGCCCAGCTCAAGCAGGCTGACGCCGATGGCGCCCGCTTCAAGCTGATCGCCACCGACGGCGTCTTCTCCATGGATGGGGTCATCGCCGACCTCAAATCCATCTGCGATCTGGCGGACAAATACGATGCGCTGGTGATGGTGGATGACTCCCACGCCGTTGGCTTTATCGGCGAGAATGGTCGTGGCACCCACGAATATTGCGGCGTGATGGATCGGGTCGACATCATCACCGGCACCCTGGGCAAGGCGCTCGGCGGCGCATCCGGCGGCTATACCTCCGGTAAGAAAGAGGTGATCGACTGGCTGCGTCAGCGCTCCCGCCCTTACCTCTTCTCCAACTCGCTGGCCCCCTCCATCGTTGCCGCAACTATCAAGGTGATCGACATGCTGGCGGAAGGTCACGACCTGCGCGCACGTCTGAAAGAGAACAGCCGTTACTTCCGCGAGCGGATGAGCGCCGCTGGCTTCACTCTGGCAGGCGCCGACCACGCCATCATTCCGGTGATGCTGGGGGATGCCAAACTGGCCTCCGAAATGGCAAGCCGCATGCTGGCAGCTGGCATCTATGTGGTGGGTTTCTCCTTCCCGGTCGTACCTAAGGGTCAGGCACGCATTCGCACCCAGATGTCTGCCGCCCATACCCGCGAACAACTGGACAAGGCGATCGACGCCTTTATCCGCATCGGCCGTGAACTCGGCGTTATCTGATTTGAATCAAGGGGCTGCAGCCCCTTTTTTCTGCATTCATATTGAAGGAACAGCCATGAAAGCACTCTCCAAACTGCACAAAGAGGTCGGCATCTGGATGACGGATGTGCCGGCCCCCGAGCTCGGCCACAACGACCTGCTGATCAAGATCCGCAAAACCGCCATCTGCGGCACCGATATCCATATCTACAACTGGGACGAGTGGTCCCAGAAGACCATTCCGGTACCCATGGTGGTCGGCCACGAATATGTCGGCGAAGTGGTCGCCATCGGTCAGGAGGTGCGCGGCTTCGCCATCGGCGATCGCGTCTCCGGTGAAGGCCACATCACCTGTGGCCACTGCCGCAACTGCCGCGCTGGCCGCACCCACCTCTGTCGCAACACCACAGGTGTGGGCGTCAACCGGCCGGGGGCCTTCGCCGAATATCTGGTGATCCCCGCATTCAACGCCTTCAAGCTGCCGGACAACATCCCGGACGAGCTGGCCGCCATCTTCGACCCGTTTGGCAATGCGGTGCACACCGCCCTCTCCTTCGATCTGGTGGGTGAGGATGTGCTCATCACCGGGGCGGGCCCCATCGGCATCATGGCCGCCGCCGTCTGCCGCCATGTGGGTGCGCGCCACGTGGTGATCACCGACGTCAACGAATACCGGCTGGAGCTGGCCCGCAAGATGGGCGCCACCCGCGCGGTCAACGTGGCCAAGGAGAAGCTGGCCGACGTGATGAGCGAGCTGGGCATGACCGAAGGGTTCGATGTGGGGCTGGAGATGTCCGGCGTCCCGAGCGCCTTCCAGGAGATGCTCGACAAGATGAACCATGGCGGCAAGATCGCCATGCTCGGCATTCCCCCCTCCACCATGGCCATCGACTGGAACAAGGTGATCTTCAAGGGGCTGTTTATCAAAGGGATCTATGGCCGCGAGATGTTCGAGACCTGGTACAAAATGGCCAGCCTGATCCAGTCCGGGCTGGATCTCTCCCCCATCATCACCCACAGATTCCACATCGACGAATTCCAGCAGGGGTTCGATGCGATGCGCTCCGGCCACTCCGGCAAGGTGATCCTGAGCTGGGATAAATAGGCCGTTTCACCCCTTGGTTAACCGAAACCCGGCGAATGCCGGGTTTCTTTTTATCTCCACCGCCCGAATTGCCGTGATATCGGCCAAAACTTTGTACGCAGAGTGTTTAACACTTCACACACAAGCGTTTAAATGGCTGTAACTATTCGGTTATAATCCCGTCGTTTACATGGATAATAAAAGACTGCTGGGAGTATATGAGCGTGTTGAAAAAACTGAGCTATTTGCTGGCTGTCGGGATGACGGCCGCCAGCTTGTCTGGGGCAGTGCTTGCTGCCGATGAGATGTCACCGGAGGCCATTGCCGAGCGGATCAAACCAATCGGTCAGGTCTATACCGCCAAGGATCTGGAAGGTATTGCCGGCGCGAGTGCTGCACCGACGGCGGCCGCCTCTTCCGGTCCCCGCGATGGCGAAACGGTATACAAGGGCGCCTGCTTTGCCTGTCACGACACCGGCGCCGCCGGTGCCCCCAAACGGGGTGACAAGGCCGCCTGGGATCCTCGCATCGCTCAGGGCATTGATACTCTCAAGAAACATGCCATCGAAGGCTTCACCGGCAAGTCCGGCATGATGCCTCCACGCGGCACTTGTGCGAGCTGCAGCGACGAAGAGATTGAAAACGCCATTCACTACATGACTGACAACCTCTAAGTATTTGAAAGGGCCGCAATTGCGGCCCTTTCAATCTATCGGCTTCCGACTACTCTTGTAGGGTAGGCATAGTCGGGAGTTGCTCATGTCGCCCCATTCCACCGAATCCCACTACTCAACTCCTCTGCTGGCGTTGGTCTCTGCCATTATGGATTTTCCGGCTCCCCCTACAGCGCAGAGCAGCGATTATGATGATCTGATAAAGCAGATAAACCAGCTCTGCCCGTTGCAGCATTTCGGCATGCTGGGCCTCTCCGACAGTGGTCTGAACTGGCTCTACGCCTACAAAATCAGCGATACCTTCAAGCAACAACTGGGGCGGGAGCAGTCCCGCATCACCGATCAGCTCACCCAGCTCGATGAGGCCGAAGGGTGGTGCGTCTTTCCTATCGAACATGGTCAGGTGCAGTGGCTGCTGGCTCGCGGCGAACCATCCGACCTGCCCACATTACGCCTGCTGCTGGAGTGTCTATCCAAACGGCTGACCGAAACCCAAGCGGGCTCCCATCTCACCGAGCTGCCTTCTCCGCTGATCCGCAAAGACCCGAACTGGAAAAAGAAAATCGAGAGCATCAGCCGCATCATGCGACTGGCCAACACCCTGCCCGGTCAGGCGCTCTTCTCCCAGCTGGAGGCGGTGCTGCGCCAGATGCTCGCCATTGAGGATATGCTGCTGGTCAGGCTCCACAGCCATACGCTTGAGAAGATTTATCCCGCACATCCTCGTCAAAGCGACGAATTCATCAGCGGTTTGTGCCACAGCACCAGCAATATCGAGGTCAACAGGGAGGCAACCTACTGGCACAGCATGCCGCTACGGCTGCAACAACAGTACTTCGCCCACTTCATCATCAGCACCGCGCAACCGCTGGAGACAGACGACAAGCTGTTTCTCGACTTCCTGCGTGGTCAGCTCACCCTGCTGTTGGAGCTGAAGCGGATCCGCCAGCAGCTTAACGACATCAATAGTGAAGACTCCATCAACCAGCGGCTGCAACAGCTGCGTCAGACCAACCTCAGGCTGCAAAAGCAGCTCAAGCAGCATCAGGAGCTGGAACGGCGGCTGCAATTCGATGCGCTTCACGACCCGCTGACCCAGCTACCGAACCGGGCACTGTTGATGAACCACCTCAATCAAGCCATGACCCACTACAACCGCTACAAGTCACCGGGGTTTGCGGTGATCTTCATCGATGTGGATCACTTCAAGCAGATCAATGACACCCTGGGCCACAGTGCTGGTGATCAGCTGCTCAAGGAGGTAAGCCGCCGCCTCCAGACCTGCATCCGGCAAAACGATATGGTGGCCAGATTGGGGGGCGACGAGTTCGTCATCTATCTCGATAGCAGCAAACATGAAGATGACATCAGCCCGGTGCTCAACCGTATCATCAGCCGCCTCTCCTATCCGTTCCGGCTGCTTGGCAATGAGCTGAGTATTACCGTCAGCCTGGGGGTATCGAGTGTGTCCGAACAGACATCGGATATCAGCCAGTTACTCCACCAGGCCGATCTGGCCATGTACCAGGCCAAACGCAATGGCCGCAGCCGCATCGTCAGCTACTCGGATGATTGCATCAACCAGAACTGGAATTCGCCGGAAGAGATGCTGGCTCGGGCCCTGCGGGAAGGGCGTATCGTCCCCTACTACCAACCGGTGATCCGGCTACAGGATAGCCGCCTGACCGGTCTGGAGGTGATGGCGCGCTGGCTGACCGAAGAGGGAATTCTGAAGGATGCATTCGACTTTATTCCGCTGGCGGAGCAATGTGGCCTGATTCTGGAGCTGGATTATCAGATCCTGCGCCACACCTGCCAGCAACTGAAAGTGTGGCTTCCGATCTCGGGCCAGAGCAAGTTCAAGGTCGCCATCAACCTCTCCGGCAAACATCTGGTCAACCATGATCACATCATGCGGTTGGTGGACATTATCGATGAGGAGGGGATAGCACCAGGCTATCTGATCTTTGAATTCAACGAGCGGGAGCTGTCGCGGCAGGATTCCGATGCGCTGGCCTCCCTGCATGAACTGCGTGCCAAGGGCATTCAGATCAGCCTGGACGACTTTGGTACCGGCTTCTCCTCCCTCAACGCCCTGTTCCATTTCCCGGTAGATTACATCAAGGTGGATGACAGCTTTACCCAGCGGATGCTGCAGTCCCCCAAAGATCTGGCGCTGATCCGCGCCATGCGGGATATCTGTCAGGATCTCGATTACACCCTTGTGGTTGAAGGCATTGAGAACCAGCAGCAGTTACAGAAGCTGATAGATATCGGCTGCCGGATGGGGCAAGGACGCTATATATCTCCCCCCATGCCGGGAGCAGACATCATTCCACTGCTATCCCCCGGCAACGCAACCTCCTAATCTTTCTTGAACATGGCGCGCAGATTGGCCACCGCCATCTGCCCCTTCTGCTGGCGCTCCTCGGCAGTCACCTTCTTCTGGTTTTCCCATTCAAGGTCATCCTGCGGCAGCTCCAGCAGGAAGCGGCTCGGCTCTGGCCGTACCGACTCGCCAAACTGGCGCCGCTCCTTGCAGAGGGTAAAGGTCAGCTCGGTCTGGGCCCGGGTGATGCCCACGTAGGCGAGACGCCGCTCCTCCTCCACATTGTCCTCATCGATGCTGGTCTGGTGGGGGAGCAAGCCCTCCTCCATCCCCACCATGTAGACATAGGGGAACTCCAACCCCTTGGAGGCGTGCAGGGTCATCAACTGCACCTGATCGGCATCATCCTCCCCCTCGTTGCGCTCCATCATATCGCGCAGGGTGAGGCGAGTGACCACCTGTGCCAGCGTCATCGACTCCTCAAGCTCATCCCCTTCCAGCATCTCGGTGATCCAGCGATAGAGAGTAGAAACGTTCTGCATCCGCATCTCGGCCGCTTTCGGGCTGGGGGAGGTCTCGTAGAGCCACTCTTCGTAGTGGATCTCCTTGATCATATCCCGCACCGCCTCCACCGGATTGCCACGCAGCGCCTGATCGCCAAGGCGAACCAGCCAGTTGGTAAATGCCTGCAGGGCCGCAAGGCCACGACCGGAGAGGTGTTGCTCCAGCCCCAGCTCGAAGCTGGCGGCAAACAGGCTCTTGCCACGCTGATTGGCATACTGACCCAGTTTTTCGAGGGTGGTGGGGCCAATCTCGCGGCGCGGCAGGTTGACCACCCGCAGGAAGGCGGTGTCCTCATCCGGATTCACCAGCAGCTTGAGGTAGGCCATGATGTCCTTGATCTCGGTGCGGGAGAAAAACGAGGTGCCGCCGGAGATACGGTAAGGAATCCGGTTGGTCATCAGCGCCTTCTCGAAGATGCGCGACTGATGGTTGCCCCGATAGAGGATGGCGTAATCCTTGAACCGGGTGCGGTTCATAAACTTGTGACCCATCATCTCGGCGGCGATCCGCTCCGCTTCGTGCTCCTCGTTCTTGGCGAACAGTACCTTGAGCTTCACCCCTTCATCCAACTCGGAGAAGAGCGCCTTGTCATAGACGTGCGGGTTGTTGGCGATCAGGATGTTGGCGCACTTGAGGATCCGCCGCTTGGAGCGGTAGTTCTGCTCCAGCTTGATCAGCTTGAGGCTGGGGAAATCTTCGCTCAGCAGCACCAGGTTCTGCGGCTTGGCACCGCGCCAGGAGTAGATGGACTGGTCATCGTCCCCCACCACGGTAAAACGGGCCCGCTCGCCGACGATCTGCTTCACCAGCTCGTATTGGCTGGTGTTGGTGTCTTGGTACTCATCGACCAGCAGATAGCGGATCTTGTTCTGCCAGCGCTCACGCACCTCCTGATTGCTCTTGAGCAGCAGGGTGGGCATCACGATAAGGTCGTCAAAATCCAGCGCGTTATAGGCCACCATCTGGCGGTGATAGCGCTCATAGAGCTGGGCCATCAGCACCTCTTCCGGCCCGCGGGCGATGCGCATGGCGCGGGCGGGCAGGATAAGATCGTTCTTCCAGTTGGAGATTTGGCTGATAAGGGCCGAGAGCTTGTCCTTGTCGTTGTCGAGCTCGTCTTCAGTCAATTCTTTCAGCAGCGCCAGCTGGTCGGTGTCATCGAACAGGGAGAAGTTCGCCTTGAGATTCAGGCTCTTGTGCTCACGACGAATGATATCGAGACCCAGGGTATGGAAGGTGGAGACCATCAGCCCCCGCGCCTCCTTGCGACCCAGGGTCTGGCCGACCCGCTCCTTCATCTCCCGCGCCGCCTTGTTGGTAAAGGTGACCGCAGCGATGTTGCGGGAGCTGTAGCCGCACTGCTGCACCAGATAGGCAATCTTGTTGGTGATGACGCGGGTCTTGCCCGATCCGGCACCCGCCAGCACCAGGCAAGGGCCGGAAACATACTTGACCGCTTCGTTCTGATTGGGGTTGAGCTTCATGGGCCGGATCTCTTGGCTTATGATGAGGGGCGGCATTGTACCAGAAATCACCCGATGAGCCGTACCTGCTGCACGGCAGGCAACCGCCATTCCGGCTTATCGCGCCTTGTGTTCGGGCGCTATTTTCAGGATCATGGCCGACCTTCGAAATGATGACTTTTTCCAGATAGTGAGAGGAGCATGAATCAGCAACAGCACAACCAACTGCGCAGCCAGTTTCCGGCCTTGGCGCAGGAGGTAAACGGCCACCCTCTGGTCTATCTGGACAACGCCGCCACCACCCAGAAACCGCAAGCGGTACTGGATGCCATCGCTCACTACTATGGGGTCGACAACGCCAACGTGCACCGCGCCGCCCACGCCCTGAGTGGTCGCGCAACCCGCGCCTTCGAAGATGCCCGCAAGACGGTCGCCCGCTTTATCAATGCGCCCCGCAGCCACGAAGTTATCTGGACCCGTGGTACCACAGAAGCGATCAATCTGGTAGCCCATAGCTGGGGGATGAGCGAGCTCAAGGCGGGGGACGAAATCATCCTCAGCACGCTGGAGCATCACGCCAATATCGTCCCGTGGCAGCTGGTCGCCCAGCGCACCGGCGCAGTCATCCGGGTTATCCCGCTTGATGAGCGGGGCGATCTCGATATGGCCGCCTATCACGCCATGCTGGGGCCACGCACCCGACTGGTAAGCGTGGCCCACGTCTCCAATGCCCTCGGCACCATCAATCCGGTCGCCCGGATGGTGGCGGCCGCCAAAGCGGTTGGCGCCGTGACACTGATCGACGGCGCCCAGGCGGTGGCTCATCTCGAGGTGGATGTGCAGGCCATCGGTTGCGACTTCTACGCCTTCTCCGGTCACAAGCTCTATGGCCCGACCGGCATCGGTGTGTTGTGGGGTCGCACCGAGCTATTGGAGCGGATGCCGCCTTGGCAAGCAGGTGGCGAGATGATCGATCGGGTCAGTTTCAGCGGTACCACCTTCAATGTCCTGCCCTTCAAATTCGAGGCGGGCACCCCCCATATCGCTGGCGCTATCGGCCTCGCCGCCGCCATCGACTTTGTGATGGGGCAAGATCGGCAATGGCTCGCCCAACATGAGCAGGCACTGACCGACTATCTGGTCGCGGGCCTGCAACAGGTGCCGGGGTTGCGTCTGGTCGGCGAACCCAGCCAACGCGCCGGTGCGGTCTCTTTCTTGCTCGACGACATCCACCCGCAAGATGCCGCCACCCTGCTCGATATGCAGGGGATCGCCCTGCGAGTCGGCCATCACTGCGCCATGCCACTGATGGAATCGCTCGGGATCGGCGGCACCATGCGCGCCTCATTGGCCTGCTACAACAATCGGGATGATGTCGACGCCCTGCTGGCCGCCCTGCACAAACTCAGTGACTTCTTCTAAGGCAGACAACCGAATGAGTGACCTCACAAGCTATACCCAGATTGGCCTTGAGCCCAACGCCGACACCATCCGCCAGCTGTTTGCCGCCGCTCACGGCTGGGAGAACCAGTATCGGCTCATCATCCAGCTCGGCAAGCAGTTGCCGGTTCTACCCAGCAAATGGCAGCAGGAAGAATTCCGCCTCAAGGGTTGTGAAAGCCAGGCCTGGCTGAAGGGAGAACAAAGCGAGGATGGCTGCTGGCACTTTGCCTGTGATTCCGATGCCCGCATCGTGCGGGGCCTTATCGTCATCGTACTGGCAGCGCTCAACCACCAATCATCTGCGGCGATCCAGGTTTTTGATATGGAAGGGTATTTCACCGAACTGGGGCTGGAGAAGCACTTGAGCCCGTCACGGGGTAACGGGCTCAGAGCGATCGTGCTGGCGATCCGGGAACAGGCTGTCTAACCCGCTCTGTTCAGCGGTCGATTAGGCTTCGCCAATCGATCAAGCTTCTTCATTCCCGCTATCTTTCTCGGCGCGGGCGCCCCGCTCGGCAATCTTCTTCAATACCCGGGACGCGGCAACCATCCCGAAGGTTGCCGTCACCGGCGTCACGGCGCCAAAACCGGAGGCGCAATCCATCTTCATGGTGCCATCGCTGGCCGCTTTGGCCTGACAGGTACCGCCATTGCCATCCGGATAACTCAGCTGCTCGGTTGAGAAGACACACTCCACCCCGAATTTGCGCGCCGGATTCTTGCTGAAGTTGTGCAACCGGCGCAGGTCGGAGCGAACCTTCGCAGCGAGCGGATCCTGAATGGTCTTGGCCAGATCGGCCACGGTGATTTGGGTCGGATCCATCTGCCCGCCGGCACCACCCGCGACGATCACCGGGATCTTGTTGCGCTTGCAGAAGGCAATCAGCGCCACCTTGGCCTTGACCGAGTCGATGGCGTCCACCACATAGTCAAACTCCCGCTTGATATGCTCGGCCAGGTTATCGGCGGTGACGAAATCATCCACCTCGATCACCTCGCAATCCGGGTTGATGGCGCGAATACGCTCGGCCATCACCTCGGTCTTGAGGCGACCGACCGTACCCTGCATAGCGTGGATCTGGCGATTGATGTTGGTGATGCAGATATCGTCCATGTCGATCAGGGTGATCTGGTTGATACCGGCACGGGCCAGCGCCTCGGCCGCCCAAGAGCCCACACCGCCGATCCCCACCACACAGACCTTGGCCTGGCTAAAGGAACGCAGGGCGTTCTGACCATAAAGACGGGCAATGCCCCCGAATCGCTGTAAATATTCTGCTTTCATACCACCACCTTGCTTGAGGGCGGCCATTATAGCGACAACCACCGCCAGCGGCGATGGCAGTTGCGGAGAAAATTGAGGAGTGAAAACAGACTAAACAGCAAAAGAAGAGGTAATAAAAGGTCAATAATCAGACGATTTGCTGATTTTCAGGCAATAAAAAACCCCGCTCATTGAGCAGGGTTTCTTGTATTGGGTGCCTGGCAGTGTCCTACTCTCGCATGGCGAATGCCACACTACCATCGGCGCTACCGCGTTTCACTTCTGA
>NZ_JAAKOE010000010.1:0-158463 GCF_049171255.1 Aeromonas sp. 603757
GCGTTCAATCTGAGCCATGATCAAACTCTTCAATTTAAGTTTGGTTGCTTCGAAAAGCGGCTCAATGAATTGCTGAATTAACTGCTGCAACTTTCGTTGCTTTGGTCACTTCGTCAGACATTGAAAATCAAAAATTGTTTTTGATGCTCGATGCTGTGAGTGCCCACACAGATTGCTTGATTCAAATTGTTAAAGAGCGTCACGCTTGTCGCGTTGAGGATGCGCATAATACGCCTCTCATTTCGAAAGTCAAGCGATTGTTTTCGCTTTTCTTTCGGCGCCCACTTCACTAGGAAGCTGGCTCATCAGGTAGGCGTGTTCCGCCGTGCTGGTAGGGGCGCATTATAGGGAGCCGCGCCGGGATGACAAGGGCTTTTTCAGCAAAAAAGTTCGTTCGCTCAGATATCAAGCAACCGCCTCTTTTCTTGCTCAAAATGACATCAATCCTGACTATTGCCGGATTTAAATTGAACATTTGAAAAGCCAATTTATAATTGCCATCTCAAATGTTCAATTGGAATGCCCTCATGCATCAAATCCTCGATAGCCATAAGGAAGAGCAAATCGTCCCGCTGTTCCGCTTGGGGTTCCGACCCTTCTTCTTGTTCGGGGCTCTGTTTGCTGCCGTCGCCATGTTGCTCTGGCTGGGGCAGCTCAACGGTTGGCTAACCTTGCCAGGGATTGCCAACCCAATCTGGTGGCATGGTCATGAGATGCTGTTTGGTTTCGGGACTGCCATCGTCGCGGGTTTTCTGCTCACCGCGGTGCAGAACTGGACGGCCCATCCCGGTGTTCGGAGCTGGCCATTGGTAATGGTGGTGGGGGTGTGGATGTTGCCAAGGACCTTGTTACCCTGGCTGGGTGAAGATAATATGCTTCTGATGTTGGCAGACCTGCTCTGGTTGCAGCTTTGCGCTTGGTTCCTTGCCAAGCCTATCTTGATAACCCGGCAATGGCGCAACCTCTTCTTCGTGCCCCTGTTGCTGATACTGACCTTGCTCAATGGTGCCAGCTGGTTATGGCAGGCCGATTGGACCACCGTTGAGCACCTATTGATCACCACTGTGCTGTTGTTTACCACCCTGATCGCCGTGATGGGTGGAAGGGTGATTCCGTTCTTCACCGCCCGAACAACCGGTCAGGAGAAAGCTGCACCTCGACTCTGGCTAGAACGGACTGCGCTCGCGACACAGTGGCTTATCTTGCTCTGCTGGTTGCTGCTCCCCACCCAATGGGTCACCAGCATATATATAGTGCCTCTCTATATAGTGGCGGCGAGTTTGCATCTGTGGCGGCAACTACGTTGGCATCTGCCATCGACCCTTGCGCATCCCCTGCTGTGGTCACTCCATATCGCCTATCTGTTTATCCCTCTTGGCCTGCTCTCCCTTGCGGCACATAGCGCGGGTCTGCCCATCACGTTGTCGATGGCCAGTCACCTGCTCAGCGCAGGCTGTATGGGCACCATGATCCTGGGCATGATTGCGCGAGTCTCCCTCGGCCATAGCGGTCGGGCCTTGCAGGTAGGACGCAGGATCACTGGCGCATTCGCCCTGGTTATCGCTGCCGCCACAATGCGGGTAGCGATTCCGCTGTTCTGGCCTGCTTATACACTGCATGGCTGGAACCTCAGCGCGCTTGCCTGGATCGCTGCCTATGGTCTGTTTGTCTGGGTCTATACCCCGATACTAATCCGCCCCAGAGCAGATGGTCGACCGGGTTGATGACTGCGGAACATGTTCAGGGTGTTGCCAGCGGATAGTGGATCAGGTTGTGGAAGATCGCCGGGGCTATGCCGAGATTCCGATAACCGTGGGGACGATCGGCAGCAAAACGCACCGCCTCCCCTTGCACCAGTGAGCGCCACTCCCCTTCCACCAGCACCTCCATCATGCCGCTGATGACGATGACATGCTCAGTCACTCCCGTCTCATGGGGCTCGGATTCACGCTGGTAACCCGGCAACAGGGTCAGCTCAAGCAACTCGAAACCAAACCGGTTTTCATAAGGAAAGAGCGGCGCAACTTGCATGCCCTCTCCCGCAGGCTGCTGGCGAATGGCATCGGCGGTGCGATAGAGCACCTCCTCCTGCACGGCTGGTGTGGGCTCAATGAAACTGGAAAATGAGACTCGAAAACCGGTGGCTATCTTCCACAGCGTCGCCACCGTTGGGCTGGACTCTCCCCGCTCAATCTGCCCCAGCATCGCCTTGCTGACACCCGTTTCGCGCGCGGCGGCATCCAAGCTCCAGCCGCGCTCGCTGCGCAACCCCTTCAGTCGAGCAGCCAGATGCTGACTCATCTCTTGCATAACTGCCTCTTTATTACTCTTGCATGATGCGACTTGTGCGCTATAGCGCACATAGATATAGTCAAAGCTGTATTGTACGTAATAACGCACAGCGCGTCACAACGCCAAAAGGAAGTCTCATGCCCTTCGCCCTCCCCCATCTGGTCGCCGGCTTTATCGCCGTGATGGTCGGCTACACCAGCTCCGTCATCCTGATCATCCAGGCCGCCACGGCAGCGGATGCTGATACTGCCCAAGTTGCCTCCTGGCTCTGGACGCTGGGGATCGGCATGGGGGTGAGCTGCATCGGCCTCTCTCTCTATTACCGCATACCCATACTAACCGCCTGGTCCACACCGGGCGCGGCACTGCTGATCACCACGCTGGGCAACTTCACTCTGGCGGAAGCCATCGGCGCCTTTGTGATCTCGTCCCTGCTGATCACGCTGTGTGGCATCAGCGGCTGGTTCGACCGTTTGATGAAACATATTCCGGCTCCACTGGCCGCCGCCATGCTCGCTGGCGTGCTGCTCAGATTCGGATTGGATCTATTCAAGGTCGCCCCGCAAGATCCCTTGCTGCTTGGCACCCTGCTGCTGGCCTTCCTGCTGGGTCGTCATCTCTGGCCCCGCTATACCATGGTGCTAGTACTGGGAGTGGGGATGCTGATCTGCAGCGTGCGGGGGGATTTGCAAATGGGCACCCTTCACTGGCAACTCGCCAGCCCGGTCTGGACATGGCCAGCCTTCTCCCTTGATGCTCTGTTTGGTATCGCGCTGCCGCTGTTCATTGTCACCATGACATCGCAAAACATGCCGGGAATTGCCATCTTGCGGGCCCACGGCTATCAGCCTTCCACCTCCTCGCTGATCAGCTGGACTGGCCTGACTGGCCTGCTGCTCGCCCCTTTTGGCGGCTATGCCTTCAATCTGGCCGCCATCACTGCCGCCATCTGCATGGGCAAAGAGGTCGACCCGGATACCAAGCGCCGCTGGCCAGCTGCGGTATGGGCGGGTTGCTTTTATCTCCTGACCGGCTGCTTCGGTGCGACCGTCGCGACCCTGTTTAGCGCCTTTCCGGCAGCCCTTGTCACCTGCGTCGCTGGTTTGGCCCTGTTAGGTACCATCGGCAGCAGCCTGCACTCTGCCTTGCACCAGGATGAAACGCGAGAAGCTGCGCTGCTCACCTTTATCATTACCGCGTCCGGGATCAGCCTGCTCGGCATCGCGGCAGCCTGCTGGGGTCTGCTGATTGGTCTGGCGATCTATCAGTTCCAATCATATCGACAAAGGAATCAATTGAACCTCAAACCGTGAACCTCTGCACACTATCCAGATAAAATGATTCACAAGTGAAACTAATTTCCTTCTAGTGGTGCCAGGGCACCAATCTTCCCGGACATGGTGCCCTGTCAGGTTCCATGCAACGGAGAATAAAAATGAAAAATCAGGCTGTCTTGTTACTACTGGCCATACTGGGTGCTACGAGCGTCCAGGCTGCCGATACGGATCGAGAGCTGGCTCGCCAGCTCGCACTTCAGCAGAAAAACCTGCTGCCCCTGCTGAGCAATCAGCAATACCAGAGCCCGCTTCCCAACCTGCTGCAGAAGGCCAGCCCACGGCTTAAACGGCAGGCGAGCGAGGCCAACCAGGCGGCCATCAGCCGACAAGGACTGGATGGCGAGGTCAAGCAACTGATGCAGTTGCGACTGGCCAACACCGATCAGGCCGCCGCACTGCAACAGGGCGTCGAACCGCTGGTCGCCTATGTTCCAAGTGGAGATGAGAAGAGCTGGAGCGCCATTGAAGCGTTCGACAGCGCTGGCAATCCCGTCTATCTGGATGTGGACAAGGCACCGGCCCGGCCGGTTCTGGTAGTCGAAGCCGATCCCGTCAAAGCCAAGAACGCAGGCTTGAAGGTGATGCGCAAGGCGCTGGCCGATGCGGATCTGCAAAGCGCTCCGCGAGTGGCGGCCAGCACGGCGCCACTCAAGACCAGTATCCTGAAAAAGATCAGATTGAAGGATGATCAGGAGCCCTGGCTGCTCGGCGCAGCCGAAGTGTATGCGGTGGTAGCAGGGGTCAATCCCAGCCGGGATGAGCCTGTGGTCGATATTGTCGACATGCCCTACCTCGACTATGACAACACAGACTACACCCCCAACCAGATCCTGGTTTACTGGGATCGCTATCGCTGGGGTGCCGTCGATGTGGTGATGATGGAGCAGGATGACAACGTCAACTACAAGGAGCTGAGCGCCCTGCTGATTGAAGCTCTCAAACTCGGCTTTACTGCGGGTGGCGTGCCGGAAGCCCTGCCCTTCCTCGATCTCGGCGGTCGCATCGTCAAGGCGCTGCCCGACTCCTGGATGACCAACAACGACGACTATCTGGATACCTTCTACACACTGGAGCAGGATCAGGTCTATCACCAGTATCCGGGGGCTGCCGGTAATGCGGTCATCGATCTTGAGCCAAAAGAGATCGCCCCGACCAGACCTTGATAATCGGCCATAACGAAAAAGCCAATGAGCAACTCATTGGCTTTTTGCTTTTATCGCGGTGACCACCGGTCAACCCTTGGGACGAACCCCCAGAGTATGGCAGATGGCATAGGTCAGCTCGGAGCGGTTCAGGGTATAGAAGTGGAAATCCTTCACTCCTTCCTGGCTCAGCACGCGCACCTGATCGATGGCGATGCTCGCCCCCACCAGATTGCGGGTCATCTGATCGTTATCCAGTCCCTCGAAACGCTGATGCATCCAGCGCGGGATCTTCACGTTGGTAAAACCGGCAAACTTGGCCAGGGTCTGATAGTTGGAGACCGGCAGGATCCCCGGCACGATTTCAGCATCGATGCCGATGGCGGCGCAGCGATCCCGAAAGCGCAAATACGTTTCCACATCGAAGAAGAACTGAGTGATGGCGCGGTTGGCACCGGCATCAATCTTGCGCTTGAGGTTGAGCAGGTCGGATTGCGCACTCTTGGCCTCCGGGTGCCCTTCCGGATAGGCGGCAACCGAGATATCGAAGTCAGCCTCCGACTTGAGCAGGGCAACCAGGTCGGTGGCATACATATCCGGTTTCTCCAGCCCCTGCGGCAAATCACCGCGCAGAGCCACTATATGACGAATACCGCTGTTCCAGTAATCGCGAGCGATGGTGCGCAATTCGTCGCGGCTGGCATCGATACAGGTCAGGTGCGGCGCCGCAATCAGGCCTGTCCGCTCCTTGATGTCCTTGATCACCTTGTGGGTGCGATCACGGGTACCGGAGTTGGCGCCATAAGTAACAGAGACGAACTTGGGTTCCAGCACTTTCAGCCGTTCGATGGACTGCCAGAGGGTATTCTCCATCCCTTCACTGTTGGGCGGAAAAAACTCGAAACTGACCGATATATCGCCATTCAAATCTGCCAAGCTCTGGTTGAGCGCCTCAACCTGACGTGCACTGTGAAATCCCATCTGCTCTTCTCCCTGTCCTGCAATCCATCTGCCTACGTCAAAACGGATGTTTGGACGTCTAAACGTCTTTATATTTATGAGCAAAACGACACAAAGTCAACAGGGATTTACCTCACATCCGATCTGACGAACTTCATATTTACAAAATTAACGGTACGTAACCGAAAAGTGCCCATCCCAAAATCGCCCCAGTCGAGTTATGATGGAGGCAGATCGTCCTGGACGTTCTGAATCTGCGTGTGATTGTTTGGCCGGAGGTTTCTCCGGCCCCTTTTCATCTATTTCCCACTCCTGCCGATAACAGAATGAGTCTTTGCAGGAGCACCATCATGGATACCCACCCCGGCTTTGCCACCGACTTGCTGTTCGATCGCTATCAGGGCGAGGTTGTTCAGCACGATCAGTTCTGGGCGGTTCGCACGCCGGATGCTCCCGGCTATTACTTCGGCAACTACCTGCTGCTCCCCAACCCACCCAGCGACCGTGACAAAGGCTGGCTGGAAGCCACATTTGATCAACTGATCGGCCAGGATCCTCGAGTGCGCCACCGCACCTTCCAATGGCCACTGGCGGCCGGACAAAACAGCCGGATCGCCGGTTTTGTCGCAACAGGTTACCAATATATGGAGTGCGTGGTACTGGCGCTGGATGAACAGAGCTGCCCACCTCCTCACGACGACATGAACAAGGTTGAGGCACGCACCTTCACTACTGCTGATTGGCCTGAGTGGCTCGACTTCGAACTCAATGAACGGGATGAGGGACACTCGGAACAGAGCTATCTTCCCTATCTGCGATCCCGCCAGGCGCTCTATCAGGCCATGATTGCCGATGGTCTCGGGGACTGGTGGGGGATCTGGAAAGAGGAACAACTGGTCGCCAGCTGTGGCCTCTTCTTTTGCGGCACACTTGGGCGCTTCCAGTTGGTACGCACGCACCATGCGTGGCGCAATCAGGGGTTATGCCGCC
Source organism: Aeromonas sp. 603757 (assembly GCF_049171255.1). NCBI lineage: Bacteria > Pseudomonadati > Pseudomonadota > Gammaproteobacteria > Aeromonadales > Aeromonadaceae > Aeromonas > Aeromonas sp. 603757. The sequence continues at coordinate 6,722 of NZ_JAAKOE010000010.1, forward strand.
AGCTGCTGAGTCAAGTGGCTCGCGCAGGATTATCCCGTGCCAAACAGCTGATCATAGTGGCTGACGAGCATTACCATGCCCAGCGCATTTACCGCTCTCTGGGGTTTGCCCCGGTTGCCCGCATCGGCAGCCTCTGCCGCTGGCCCCACGAAGCACAATAAAGCGATACATGCTGGCCGCGAGCCATAAAAAAACGGGAGGCTGATGCCTCCCGTTTTTATTGATGCAGATGACCTATTGCTGTGGCTGCTGTGGCGCCTCCAGCTCGTTGGAGAGCGCCTGTTCCACCTCATCCGACGGCGCCGGTAATGGGGCAGCGGCCGCTGATGCGGGTTCTGCGGGAGTCACAGCTGGTGCCACCACGGCCGATGTTTCACTGGTCGCGGGAGCTGCGGACACCTCAGTCGTCGGCGCTGAAACTGGAGCAGGAGCAGGAGCAGGGGCAGGGGCAGGGGCAGGGGCAGGGGCAGGGGCAGGGGCAACCGTATCACACTGACAATCCGCGCTCTTGGCCTTGTTGCCCTGATGAGGGGCATACCAGCCCTTCAAGCCACCTTCCAGTCGATTTGCGGCAGCTTTGGGCTCCATCTTGCCAAGCAACACAGCCTGACTCACCTCGGCCAGTTCATCCCCCAACTTGGGCGTACCACGGGAGAGGATCTGGGTCGCCACCCGAATGGTCGAGTCACACTGATCGCGCCACTCCATCATCTCTTTGGCCGCCGGATTGGTGACATCGAAGAAGTGGTTGGAGAGGGAGAAGAATCCCGGCAGCGAGTTGGTATAGAGATCGGCAAATTGCGGCGTCGTCAGCCACTGCAGGAAAGCCATCGCCCCCTCTTTGTTCTTGCTGGCCGGGTTCATCCCCATACCGATATCGGTGTGGTCGGTAAAGAAACAGCCATCACCCTGTTTGGCCACCGGCGGGCGCATGACGCCAAAATCGACCTTGCCGGTGAAGGGAGCAATCTCCCAGGAGCCCGCCACGTAGAAGGCGGCCTTGCCCGAGGTAAACAGCTCGTTGCTGGTCGCATAATCGCGGCTCTCGCCACCTTCACCGAGGTAGGAACGCCAGCGGGCCAGCTCGTCGAACACCTTCACATATTGGGGGTTGTCCAACCGCTCCTGCCCGCCGATCAGTGCCAGACGGCCGTCCTCCCCCTTCCAGTAGTTGGGGCCAATGTTCTGGAACCCCAGTTCGGAGGCAACCCAGCTCTCGGAACCACTCATGGCCAGCGGCACATAGCGACCGTCGGCCTTGATCTTGTCCAGCACGGCGAAGAACTGATCGCGGGTTTGCGGCAAGGTGAGCCCCAACTCACTGAAAATCTTCTTGTTATAGAAGAAGCCATGGATCACCGAGGCCATGGGTACGCAGAAGGTCTGGGCTCCGGAATCCGTCTGCCAGGGTGACTGGGCAAAACTCGGGAAGTTCTCCATCCCCGCCATCTCGGTCAGCTCGGCCAGATGGCCCGCCTTGAACAGGGCAAGCGAATCATCAAACGGACGACAGGTAATGAGATCCCCAGCCTTGCCGGCCTTCAGGTTCTCCAGCAAGGTAGGCATGTAGTTAACGTTCTGCACCGGATGAAAACTCACCTTGATGCCGGGATGCGCCGCTTCAAACGCCGGGATGATTTTCTGCTCCCACAACGCCTTGTCATCGGTTCGCCAGCTTTCAATCACCAGCTCGCTGGCCATCAGCTGGCCACACAACAGGAGACTCAGGGCTCCAATCCACTTTTTAGACATAAGCCCTCCTAGACCTTGAAATGTGCGATCAATTGCTGCTGTTTGGCGACCAGGTCGGCCAGTACTTCGCTGCTGCTGGCAGATTCACGCGCCTCCCGCTCTGTCTCGTATGCCACATCGGCAATACCGGCGATATGACGAGCGACCCCCTGACTGACGGAGATCTGCTCCTGTGCGGCATGGGCCACCTGATCCGCCATCGACTTGATGGCTCCCATCCGATCGGCAATGGATTGCAACGCCACATCCATCTCGCGGGTCTGCTCGACACAGCTCTGGGTCTGCTCCTGGCTGCGCCCCATCACTTCAACCACATGCTTGCTGGAGCTCTGCAGGTTCTCAATCATCCCCTGGATCTCTTCGGTCGAAGTCTGGGTGCGATTGGCCAGCGCCCGCACCTCATCGGCCACCACAGCGAAACCGCGGCCGGCATCGCCGGCACGGGCAGCTTCGATGGCAGCGTTCAAGGCCAGCAGGTTGGTCTGCTCGGCAATACTGCGGATCACATCGAGAATGCTGCCGATGTTGTTGCTGAATTCGCCCAGCTTGTAGGTGATGCCGACCGCCTCCTCCATGGCGCCAGCCAGCTGCTCGGTGATCCGGCGAGTGGTGGCCACTTTCTGGCGACCATTGCGCGCCTCTTCATCGGCCAGATCCACTTCCCGCTTGGTGCCATCGGTAGAGCGGGCCACCTCGGTGGCGCTCACTTCCAGCTCGGTAATGGCGGCGGCCACCTGATCGGTCTGGCTCTTCTGCTCCTGTACCCGGGACATGGCCCGTTCGCTGATCTCGGCGGCGCGGCTCGCTTCATCCACCAGATGACGGGAGCCCGCATTGATTTGAGAGAGCAGCTCGCCGGTCTTGCCCGCCAGCGTATCGATGGAGCGAGAGAGGCTGCCAAATTCGCAACTGCTGCGGTAGTTGATGCGGCGGGTCATGTCGCCGGCCGCCATGCAATCGAGCTCCTTGTTGATCATCTGCAACGGGCGCTGAATGCTGCGCGCCGTGGTATAGCCGATCACCAGTGCGGCAGCGGCCGACATCGCGGCAACCACCAGGATCCAGAAGCTGGCACTGCTGACCGCGGCATCGGCGTTGATCCGACTATCGCTAGCGATGGCACCGGCGGACTTGCCCATCTCATCGAGCAAATTGAGGCTGTTGACCAGACTGGCATCCAGCTGCTGATTTTGCGTGGCCAGCGACAGCTCCAGTTGCTGAGCCTGACGCATGGTCGCCAGCAAGCCCTGAGCGCCGAGCGCCAACTCCTGCATCCGATCCAGATTGGAGACAAAGCGCGCTTTTACATCATCGGGCACCACTACCCGCTCCAACCGCTTGCGGGCCATTTCGATGTCCTTGCTCAACACCTTTTCCAGCTCATTCAGGTCGGTTTTGGCATCGGCACGGCGGATATTCTTCAGATCGCGGGCGATACCCGAGGTAATAAGCTCCGCCTTGTTGCGCATGGAGCGCTTGCTGGCGGCCTGTTGCAGCAGCAGATCCGCCGCCCACTGGTAGGTATCCTCAAGACGGATAAATTCCATCTCCAGCTTGTGGCGCTGCTCCAGCGCACTGACCCACTGCCGATGCTGGGCCAACACCTGATCCGCCAAGCCATAAAATTGGGTGGTAGCACTCTCGACCTGCTGGAAGCGGGCACGAGCATCCGCTACATCGGTAAATTTACCCATCTCCTGACTCAGCTGGGCGAAGCGGTTCTGTTGCTCCTTGAACTGATTGGCCAGCTGCGGCAACTGGGCAGCATCTTCACTGGTGCGGTAGACCAACACCCAGCGGTTACTATCCTGCAGTGCCCCCTTTAGACCTGCGACAGCCACCACCAGCGGGGTTGCGCGGTCAGATACGGCAGAGAGGCCGTCATTTATACCCTTGATTTTAAAGGTACTGATCACACCAAGCAGGATCAGCAACAGCAGCATCAACACGAATCCGGCGATGATCCGCTGCACGATAGATAAGCCCATGGAGACATCCTCACTCATTGGGGGAAGGTAAAGTGAACATAGTCACTATCGGCAGGGGTGGCGAATAACTGAAATAAAGCGGCAGGTATTTAATTGATTTGTATCGGGTTGGATCACAGTCCAGACAAAATCAGCCATACGAAAAAAGCCCGGCACAAGCCGGGCTGAAAGAGACGTACTTTGCTATCTTCCGCGGTCCGATCAGAGCCGCAGTCAGAATCATTAGAAGCGGTAGCCAACACCCACCATAAAGGCCATCGGGTCGACCTTGGTATTAATGGTGCCAATCGCAGTATGCACATCGGTATCGATATCCATGATCCAGGCTGAACCGTTGACAAACCAGCGGTCAGTGATCGCCATATCGATACCAACTTGTCCGGCAACACCCCAGGAGTCATCGACTTTGACATCGGTTCCTGACAGTGCACCACGACCCTCTTCATCAAAGAAGGTGGTGTAGTTCACGCCAATACCGACATACGGGCGAACCTTGCTTTGAGCATCGCCAAAATAGTACTGACCCATCAGAGTCGGCGGCAAATGCTTGATCTTGGCAACTTCAGCGCCACCCAGTTTGACTGAATGAGAGAAGGGGGTTGCAGCCAGCAATTCGACACCCCAGTTATCAGTAATCATGTAAGAGAGAGTCAATCCCAATTGCATGTTGTCATTAATTTCCAGCTCTACAGGCGTGCTGCTTTCCTGCGGCGATACAAATGCCAAACCACCACGAACCAGAATGTCGCCAGCCTGATGGGCCATGGCGAAAGGAGAGGCCACTGCAGCGGCAATCATCAGAGGAAGTAATTTTTTCATCACGTAATCCCTTTTTTTGTTTTCATTTGATGCTGTAAGCCCGCTGACTATATGCCCTTGTAAATGCAAAGTTATTGACTTGAAGCAAAGGTTGCGCGGAAATAAATCGATTGGTGTGACATCTTTGCGCGCCATCCCAATCTCCTTGAGCCCCCAGACAACAAGCCGGAATACCTGTTGCGACAGGTTGTAACTAACCCCATTCAGCGCCAAAACAAGCAAGCAAACCACACCTTATCGCTCGGCAGAGTGGCTATTAATTGTTGTTAATATGGGCAAACCAGCGTATTTTTTGCGCCATGCAAGTTACTGGGAAGTAATGGTTTATTTATGAAAAATGAGTCGAAATGGCAAAAGGTGGGGGCCTTTCTCGCGGCCGTTTGGGGGATCGGATCCTTTCTCTTTATCCTGCTCGGTTTTATTGTCGCCCTAGCCTATCTGGTATTGGTCCGGCAGGGCTAATCCGGGCTGACAGTATGTTGCAACGCAAGACTATTCCCTTCGACAAGTTGCTCCGGGGTCTGTTCCATCACCTCCCGAACAGACAGAGTGCCCGAATAGCCACAGCATCGATTACGGCCCCTCAGTTTTGCCTGATAGAGCGCCAGGTCGGCCAGCTTGAAACTGTGGCTCCAGAAGGTATCGGGGCACGCCGGATGCAGAGGATACCGACAATATCCCGATGAAACCGTTAACCATAGCGGCCTCTCCTCCGAACCGAAACGGTGCTGAACAACACGAAGCCTCAGATAATCGGCACGCTGTACCAACTCTTGCTCATTATCCACCTGCAACAGGAGTAAAAACTCCTCCCCTCCCAACCGGATAACGGGCTCGGCGTCACTCACCACCAGCTTGTGCAGCAGTTCTGCCAGCTGCTGCAACACCAGATCACCCATATCATGACCAAATCGGTCGTTGATCCGTTTGAAATGATCGAGATCGAGCAGCAACAGCTGACAAGGGCGGGCCCAATTGTCTTGCAACCAGCTATCCAGATAGCGACGATTGAAACAACGGGTCAAGGGGTCGGTGAATGCCGCCATCTCCATCTGGCTGGATTTTTCCAACAAATCATCGTGTTGCTGACTGACCTTGCTGGCCATCTCCTTGAACTTGCCGCTCAAGGTCGCCATCTCGGCGCTGCTGTCGATATAGGGGATCAAGGTGGCATCTGGCCGATCGCCAAAGCGTTGCAGCGCCGACACCAGCTGCTGCAACGGGGTAAGCACAATGCTGTTGAGCCGGTACATGGCGATCATGACGCAGATAAAACTGATAAACAGCATGCCGATAAAGGTCCAGAGCGCCCCCTCCATGACGCCACTCAAGATCTTTCTCTCCTCCTCAATCACCAGAGTCAGCACCGGCTGGTTATCGCTGTTGAGCAGTCGCACCTCTCCCCTGAGCCGGGTGAGCCCAAGGTCGATCAGGCGATACGTTATTTGCGGTTTCAGTGGTTTGAAGGTAGCGGTGACATCCAGATTGGCGTGGGAGATCGCCAGTGGCAGCGCGGTACGCTCCGATACCTGCTCGAGATAGGCCTTGTCGAGCCAACGTACAACCAGCAAGAAACCGTTGAACGGTGCCGACTCGTCACTGTTTCTGATCGGCTGCCACGAGTACATCAGCGGCCCCCACTGGGAAGCACGGATCCCATGCAGATTGATGCCCCCTTGCGCCACCGAGCGCGCCCTTAACTGCTTTTTCAGTTCATCAAGGAAGTAGGGAAACTGGTCCGGATTGATCCCCGGCGCATCGGGTAGCAGGGTTCGCGTCCAGATTTCGTAACCGGCGAGATCCATGAAGCTCATCAGGTTGAGACTAAAATCCCGCATCGGCATATCACTGAACAGGTTGGATTCGATGTACGCCCTGCTTTTGTTGTCCATAAAACGGTGACTGTCATCCCAGATGCCCCAATCCCGACTGAATGCATCCAGAGCGGCCACATCCGCCTGCACCGCCTTGGTCACGCGCAGCAGATGCTCCTTCATTCGCTGCTCTTCAATCCGGCTGGCAGCCGGGATCTGGGCCCACGCCAGCAGGACCAGCAATAGCAGGATCGCCCCCAGCCAGATGGGGAACATGGAGTAAGCCAACTGATGATCAATCGTGCGCGGAGCCTGAGCCATAACCCGATATATCCATTACCATGATGCTGAGATGCCAAGCCTGCCCACACTTGACGAGCTTCCCCCTATGCTCCCGATTTTTATAACAAAAAGGGGCCAAAGGCCCCTCGATTATAACGGCTTATCGCGCCAATAGTGGCCGCAAAAAACGAGCTGTATGAGACTCTTTATTGGTGCAAATCTCTTCCGGCGTCCCCGTCACCAGAATGCGGCCACCACCGGCGCCTCCCTCCGGTCCCAAATCGACGATCCAGTCGGCAGTTTTTACCACATCAAGGTTGTGCTCGATGATGACGATGGTGTTGCCGCGATCCCGCAACTGGTGCAGCACCTTGAGTAGCTGCTGGATGTCGTGGAAGTGCAGCCCGGTGGTCGGCTCATCCAGAATGTAGAGAGTCTGACCGGTGTCCCGCTTGGAGAGCTCACGCGCCAGCTTGACCCGCTGCGCCTCGCCGCCCGACAGCGTGGTGGCCGACTGGCCGAGACGGATATAGGAGAGGCCCACATCCATCAGGGTCTGCAGCTTGCGCGCCACTGCCGGTACCGGATCGAAGAACTCGCGGGCATCTTCCACCGTCATCTCGAGGATTTCGTGGATGTTCTTGCCCTTGTACTTCACCTCCAGCGTCTCGCGGTTGTAGCGCTTGCCCTTGCAGACGTCGCACGGTACGTAGACGTCCGGCAGGAAGTGCATCTCCACCTTGATGACTCCATCCCCTTGGCACGCCTCGCAGCGGCCCCCTTTCACGTTGAAGGAGAAGCGGCCCGGCTGGTAGCCTCGGGAACGCGCCTCCTGAGTGCCGGAGAGCAGCTCGCGGATCGGGGTAAACAGGCCGGTGTAGGTGGCCGGGTTGGAGCGTGGGGTACGACCGATGGGGCTCTGGTCGATATCCACCACCTTGTCCAGATGTTCCAGCCCCTCGACACTGCGATAGGGTGCCGGGGTGGATTCGGTGGCCTTGTTCAACTCGCGGTGAGCAATGCGGAACAGGGTATCGTTAATCAGGGTCGACTTGCCGGAGCCGGAGACGCCGGTGACGCAGGTCATCACTCCGATCGGCAGATCCAGGTTGACGTTGCGCAGGTTGTTGCCGCTCGCCCCCTTGAGCTTCAACCACTTGCCGATGAGCGGCGTGCGCTCGGCAGGAATGGCGATCTGCTTGCGACCGGAGAGGTAGTCACCGGTGAGTGACTCGGGATTGGCAATGATCTCCTCCGGCGTACCCTGCGCGACGATGGCCCCGCCGTGTACCCCGGCTCCCGGGCCGATATCGAGCACATGGTCCGCAAGGCGGATAGCGTCCTCGTCGTGCTCCACCACGATCACCGTGTTGCCGAGATCACGCAGATGAGTGAGGGTTTTGAGTAGCCGTTCATTGTCGCGTTGGTGCAGGCCGATGGAGGGCTCGTCGAGTACATACATCACCCCCACCAGACCGGCACCGATCTGGCTGGCCAGTCGAATGCGCTGCGCTTCCCCACCGGAGAGGGTCTCGGCACTGCGCGACAGGCTCAGGTAGTTGAGACCGACGTTCACCAGGAAGCCGAGCCGCTCGACGATCTCTTTCAATATCTTCTCGGCAATCTGGGCACGCTGGCCGGTGAGGTTCAGCCCCTCGAAGAAGGCCAGTGCATCGCCGATGGACTGCTCGGCAATGGCCGGCAGGTTGCGGTTGTCGACAAAGACGTGGCGCGCCTCCTCCCGCAGCCGGCTGCCACCGCAGCTTGAGCAAGACTTGTTGGCGATGTATTTGGAGAGCTCTTCACGCACCGAATTGGACTCGGTTTCCCGGTAGCGCCGCTCCATGTTGTGCAGGATCCCCTCGAACGGGTGCTTGCGCACCACCACGTCGCCGCGGTCGTTCATGTAGCGGAACTCGATCTCGGTGCGACCGGAGCCACGCAGGATCACCTCCTGGGTCTTGAGCGGCAGATCCTCCCACGGCGTCTCCAGATCGAATTTGTAGTGCTCGGAGAGAGATTTCAGCATCTGGAAGTAGTAGAAGCTGCGCTTGTCCCAGCCACGGATGGCGCCGTTGGCCAGGCTGATGGCCGGATCGCCGATCACCTTGGCCGGGTCGAAATATTGCTGCACGCCCAAACCATCACAGGTGGGACAGGCACCGGCCGGGTTGTTGAAAGAGAAGATGCGCGGCTCCAGCTCCGACATGGAGTAGCCGCACTCCGGGCAGGCGAAGTTGGCGGAGAAGGTCATGGGAGCAACCCCCTCCTCCCCGTCCATCGGCACCACCAACACGATACCACCGGATAGGGTCAGCGCCGTCTCGAACGACTCGGCCAGACGCAAGGCAAGGTCATCGCGCACCTTGAAGCGGTCCACCACCACCTCGATGGTGTGCTTCTTGTGCAGCTCCAGCGCGGGAGGGTCGGATAGATCGCACACCTCGCCGTCGATACGGGCACGGATATAACCCTGCGCCGCCAGATTCTCCAGCAGCTTGGTGTGTTCCCCCTTGCGGTCACGCACCACCGGGGCCAGCAGCATCAGCTTGCTCCCCTCCGGCTGGGCCAGTACCTGATCCACCATCTGGCTGATGGTCTGGGCGGCAAGCGGAATGGCATGGGTCGGGCAGCGCGGCTCACCGACCCGGGCGAACAGCAGACGCAGGTAGTCGTAGATTTCGGTGATGGTGCCGACGGTCGAGCGCGGGTTATGGGAAGTGGACTTCTGCTCGATGGAAATGGCGGGCGAAAGCCCCTCGATATGGTCGACGTCCGGCTTCTCCATCAGGGAGAGGAACTGGCGAGCATAGGCGGAGAGGGACTCCACATAGCGGCGCTGCCCCTCGGCATAGAGGGTATCGAACGCCAGAGAGGATTTGCCCGAGCCGGAGAGGCCGGTGACCACGATCAGCTTGTCGCGGGGCAGGGTCAGATTGATGTTCTTGAGGTTGTGGGTGCGAGCACCCCGGACCACGATCTTTTCCATCTTGTTGCACGCTCGATACAGAAACCTGAGCGAGTCAGTATGGCATAGAGACTACTGGATGAATAGACAGTCATGAGATGAAATGCGCATCATCCGGCGCACGCCATCTGCTCTTTTTTCTCCACCAGCAGCCGCTCGTTTTGCCATATCAGAGCGGTGACCTCGACCCGATAGGGACAACGCAAACCCAGCCCTATTTTGCCAACCGCCATGACCACTCCAGCCTGCAGCGACAGATTACGGCTCTGGCGCTGAGTCGTGCTCCCGGCCGCCCCTTCGCCATGCACCAGCAAGCTGACACTCACCGTCAAGTCGCGCTTGCTGAGCAGCGTTGGCGCAAGTGACAGCCCCTGCTCGTTCTGCGCAATATTGAGGGACAAGCGGATCGACGGATCGGGCTCCATCTCGTTTCCCCTAGCGCTTGCTGGGGAAGCGACGCGATGAACCAGCATCAACCCACAGAGCAGCACCAATAAAAGAGGGGCCCGCAGGCCCCTGAATCCGGAGATGACCATCAGTTGCTACCAGCCCCTTGATAGACATAGGCATGGTTATCGCTGCCCAATACGGTCACATTGGCAGTATTAAAGCTTTCGTTTTGCACCACATCAACGGTGTTGCGCCCCCCACCAACCCCAGCATTGACGTAGACATTGGCCTCGTGCTCAGCGCCGTTCTGGGTTACGGTGAGCTTGTTCTCGCTACCCAAGTAGGACTCAACCTTGGCATTGTTCAACTCACCATCCTGGGTCACTTTGACCACAGACTCAGAGTGAGACGCATCGGCATAGGCCCAGTTGTCAGTGCCTTTCTGAGCAACGACCAGCTCGTTGTCCGAGCCCCAGGTCCAGGCGCCTTTGCCTTCACCATCACGAGCAGAGGCAACCTGGTTACCAGTTCCGTTCTGGTCGATATCGATGGTATTGCCGCTGCCTGCTTGTTGCACTGCATTGGCATAGTTGTCATTACCTACCTGATCAATGGTGACCGCACCATCGGTACTGCTGGCTAACTGGTTGACCACGGCCTTGTTGTCATCACCTGTCTGGTTGACCAAGGCATCATTGCCAGTACCTTGCTGGTCGGTCTCAATCCGGTTGCGATTACCATCCTGTGTCAGGTCAGCAAACTCCCCGGTTCCAGACTGTTTGGCCAACAGGCCGTTGCCATTCCCGGCATCAGACCCTTGCTGCAGAGTCACCACTTCACCGCGGGTTCCACTTTGCTCAACAGTCGCTACGTTGGCACTATCGTATTGAGTGACGTCTGCATTGTTCAAAGAACCACTCTGAGTCACCACTGCAGATGTTCCTTCCGCCGGTGCATAGTCATAGTTACCGGTTGCCTGCAGCACCTTGGTGATATTGCTCTCTCCACGTTGTACCACTTCGGCGTTGGCTCCATCAGCCGCTGTCTGGGTCACGTCAGCCTGGTGAGCCCCCCCTTCTAGCTGCTGTACACTCGCCCGAGCGAAATCGGATATCTGGTTATTAATGACAGCCCGATTACCATCCGAGATTTGAGTGATCCTGGAGTCAGCTAAGTCACCATTATCTTGCTTGATCTTGGCGTCGTTGCGATCCCCATCCTGCACAACCCCGGCAACCGCACCGCCATTCTCAAATTGCTGAATCACATCAGCAAAGTTGTCGTTCCCCTTTGTATCGATGGAGGCTTTGGAGAGGTTAGTGTCACCTTGTTGCAAGATGTAACCCTCGTTACTGTCACCTACCTGCCGAGTATCGGCATCTGACTGGCCGGTATTCTTTTGAGTGGTAACAGCTGTGTTGTTGTTACCAGCTTGATCGATGTTAGCCTTGTTATCGACGCTTCCCACCACCTGGTTAATGGTGGCGATATTGCCGCTCTGGGCCTGGTTCACCGTAGCCTGGTTGCCAGTAGATGCCGCCCAAGCGGTGCTGGTCGCCAGAAGAACTGCCGAGGCAATGATGGTACGTTTAAACATGATTTCCCTCTCGTGCTAATGGTTGAGCCTAGGCTCAGTTGGTTTGAACGACATTTACTTGCTGATTGGCCCCCATCTGGATGACGGTGGCCGTTAATCCGATTCCGTTCTGCTCGATGCTGGCCTGATTGCCATCACCCAGCTGGATCGCCCGGGCCTGATTGTCTGCCCCTTGCTGACTGATCCAGGCTTCATTGCCGCTGCCTTGTTGCAGCAGCCAAATCCGGTTATTGATGCCCGCCTGATAGAGTTCGGCGCTATTGCCCTCACCCAGTTGCGCACCATTGACCCAGTTCTCATCTCCTACCTGGGAGAGCGCCAACTCATTGGCCCAACCCTGTTGCAGCAGGCGCGCCTGATTCAGCTCCCCTTGCTGGGTGAGGTGCAGTTGCTGCTCGCTACCGAGTTGCCACAACAGCGCCTGATTCCCGTCGTTCTGCAAACCGGAATCCAGCTCGCTTGCCATCGCCAGCTCATCAAAGACGGCAGGCTCTGCGGCGAGTTGCGGGGCGCCCGATATCAGCAGAAAAAAGAGAGCACTCAACAGATGTTTCATCGCGCCATCGCCTTGTTGGAAAACGCCCACAGTATCCCTGTCAGACAAGAGGCGGCCTATCAGGCACTCCGCTGATTCGAGGATGAAAAGCGCCGCCCTGTCGTTGAGCAGAAAGTCTTAAGTCGTATTCGATAGAGGCCAAAAAAATGCCCTCCACCAGGGAGGGCATTGCGAGAGCGGGAAAACTCAAAGCAGCGGGGCGTTGTCTTGCAGGTACTCCTGCAGGATCGGATTGTCGATATCCCGCTGGTCGGCCAGTTGCCACAGATTGTCCCGCACGCCATTGGCAATCAGCCGGATCACCCCGGACTCGATAGCCGACATGACACACATCTGTACCGGCTCATTGGTGCTGAAACCGGCCTCGGCCTCCAGCAGGCGCTTGTACTCGACGAAGCGGAATACCCCTGCCTGCACCTGTTGCGACAGCACTGTCTTGGAGGTGGTGACACTGTTCAGGATCCGGCCTGAACGGATATCGACGGCTCGCAGATTGACCGTCACCTGATCGACCCGGTACTCCCCGCTGGCACCGATGCCAAAATACTTGGCCCCCGCCCCGCCGGTGCGCACATTGCTGTCATAGGCGACGATCCCCCCCTCGATCAGGATGTTGGCGGCGACCAGCGAGGGCAGTTGATTGGCATTGTTGCCGGGAACGTTGGGCTTGTTCTGGGCCGCCCGCACAATCTTGCGTTCGGTCAGCAGGTTCTGCAGCCCCTCCCGCTCCAGCGGCACAAACCATTGGGAATCCCACAAAGCCGTGCTCAGCATGGCGACCCCGCCCTGGGTGACCGCCGTGGAGAAGTTGGATGCCGGTGCTGGCAGATACTGACCGGTCTGATCGCGAAAATCGTAGACGGCCGCGACAATTTTCCCTTTTGGCTTGGGCAGACTGATCAGCTCCTTGTAAGAGACGGATCGCGGCATCAGGGTTGCCTTCTCATCGGCAACGGGCGAGCCGATATGGGTCGCACAGCCAGCCAGCGCAAGCAGGGGCACTATCAATAACAGTTGTCGTTTCATCGCGCCCTCAGTCGGCAATCAGGCCATTCACTTCGATCATGGTGGTCTGGTTGGTCACCAGGTCGGTGATCGAAACCACCAGAGTGCCATCTTCATCCACCACATTGATGGCAAAATCATCGGTCACCAGACTGCCACTCTGGCTGCCATCCTTGCCGATATCGGCCAGCAGCTGGCTGATCAAGCGGGATTGCAGGTTGGAGGTCAGGCGATCCAGCGCCGAGGTACCGCTGCTACCGCTGCCACTGGCGGGATCCTTGTAATCATTCTGCGCATTGGCGGTGCCAAGCAGATGACTGCTGTTGAGAGGGTTACCCCCAAAGCTGGGGTTGACGGGGCGATAGACAAGCTCCGACGCATGGAGCGCTGGCGCTATCAGTGCTGCAACTAGCAATAACCGGGCACGCATGAGAAATATCCTTATAGTTCATCATGTTCCAAATCGAAGGTATCCATGAACAGGGTCGCGATCTTCTGCTGTTCGAGGGTCTGCCTGACCTGTGACCAAGCCAGTTTGGCGCTCTGCTCCTGCTGATTGCGGCCGGGAGAGAGCGCGGTTTTAAAAATCACCTTCCGGTTATGGGTGATCCAGATCAGGCTGCCCCAGCGAGCAGTCGGGCGCTCATGAATCGTCAGATTTTCTCTGGCATTCGGGTCTTCATCACTGCGCAACCGGGTAAATTCGTTATAAAAGCCCTGACCGAAGCGGGTAAAAGTGCGGTCCAGCACCAAACCATCCACATCCAGCCGATCACTCTCCTGCTCCGGCTGTACCGACTCCAGCGGAGCATCGGCCTCGGCCGCCACAACGGTCGTGAAGCCCCAGAGCAGCACAAGGCAACATGCCAGAGAGAACGCTTTCATCAGTGGGAGTCCGGAGCATCGAGATACTCTTTGGCCCAGCTCACCGCCTGGATCCGGTTCTTCACATTCAGCTTTTTAAAGACGTTATAGAGGTGGGATTTGACGGTGTGCTCGCTGACAAACAGGCTGTCGGCGATCTCGACATTGGAGGCACCCGTCATCAGATAACGGATGATCTCCTGCTCTCTGGCGGTCAGCAGGGTGTCGTTACGCAGCAGGTAGCTATTGCCCTGGCGATAGTATTCGACCAGCTCGCACAGCAGGTGACGCGGCATCCAGTACTCGCCCAACAGGATTTTCTGCAACCCGGCAACCAGTCGGTCGAGCGGATCCTGACGGAAAAACAGACCACAGATCTGCGGCCACATAAGCAGCAGGTCGCGATCCGTCGCAGTAGGAGCATTGAGCAGCACGGTGGTCGCCATGCCAAAGCGTTCGGAGATCGCCCGGTTCCAGCCCAGTGACTGGCCAGAGCGGATATAGTCGAGATCGATGAGAAACAGCGTGCCGTCACACTGGTTATCTAGCTGATTAATCTCGTGGATTAGCTGGACGGGACGGCTCAAATGAGAGATGAGATAGGCAGCAAATGTGCTGGCCTGCACATTATTTTCAGTGACCAGTGCGATCGGGCATGCGGCTTTCATTGTGTGCTCTTCCTTGAACCTGTAAACCACCTAATCTGGCCGACTGAGTCTACCAAGGAGGTATGGGAGCACAATATTAAAAAAGTATGAGAATGGATCTCATAAATATCGTAACCATATGTTTTTAGTCGATTTAAAAACTGTTCCCAATTCGCCAATCTGCCAGCATAACAGGAATATATGGCAGAAATGTGATGCAGGATGCGCCGAAAAAAGATGCAACCCGACCATCACCACAGCAGGAGCCAACCGTTGCCTTTGGCACATCAAGCCGGTTAAGGATGCTGCCAATCCGCTTCGCAACTGTTACTATGACCGTCACATGCGTCTGCGGGACATTGCGCCCCGCACACAGCAACTAATCAGGTATCTAGTCGTGTTGGACCAGGTTTCGACCTGGCCGGTAAATAAGGTGGAAGAGAGATTATGGCCAGTCGAGGCATCAATAAAGTCATTCTGATCGGTAACCTCGGGCAAGACCCGGAAGTACGCTACATGCCGAGTGGCGGTGCTGTGACCAACATTACTCTGGCCACCTCTGAAACCTGGCGCGACAAGCAGACCGGTGAGCAGAAAGAGCGCACCGAATGGCACCGTGTCGTCTTCATGGGCAAGCTGGCCGAAGTGGCTGGCGAGTACCTGAAGAAAGGCTCCCAGGTCTATGTGGAAGGCAAACTGCAGACCCGCAAGTGGCAGGATCAGAGTGGCCAGGAGCGCTACACCACTGAAGTGCTGGTCGACAGCTTCACCGGCGTCATGCAGATGCTGGGTGGCCGTCCGCAAGGTGGTCAGGGCATGGGCCAGAACATGGGTGGCCAACAAGGTGGCTGGGGTCAACCGCAGCAAGCCATGCAGCAGCCGATGAATCAGCAGCGTCCGGCACCGGCTCCGCAGCAGAACATGCAGCCGCAAGGCGGTTATGGCCGTCCTGCCCAGCAGCCGCAATCTGCGCCGCCGGTATATAACGAGCCACCGATGGATTTCGACGACGATATCCCGTTCTAAGAACAGAATATTGAAAAGGCCCTGATAACTCAGGGTCTTTTTTTATGCACTCAGGCTGAACCACTCAGCCCGAAAGGGATATAACGCTTTATGGTTGCTTCCCCTACAGTGATGGATATTCTCCACAGGAGCGCTTTGTGCAAAGTGCAATGAAACTGCTCACCCCTTTATTGTTCCTGCTGACCAGCATGCTGCCCGGTCAGTTGCTGGCAACGCCACTCAAGGTCGGGGTCAGCTTTGCCATCCCCCCTTATGTCATCGAAAGTAATCAGAGTGGCATCGAGCTGGATCTGCTGAAAGAGGCGTTCGCTGGCAGCGGCTATGAGCCCAGCTTTGAATTTCTGCCACTGGAGCGTACCTTCCGCCTGTTCGATTCAGGAAAGCTGGATGCCATCATCAACGTCAGACCCGGTATGGTTGATCCCCATTTTCTGTCCCAGCCCGTTATCACCTTCCATAACCGGATCTTCACCCTGCGCAGCACCCACATCAGTACCTTGGACGATCTGCATTCAAAACGGGTCACCGCCTTTCAACGGGCAAGAACCATTTTGGGGGGCTCGTTCGCCACCATGGCCAACCAGAATCCCCACTATGAGGAGGTAGCCAAGCAGCAGGTACAAGTGCACCAACTGATGCGCGGCAGGGTGGATGCCGTCGTACTGGAGGAGCGGGTGTTCTACTACTACCTCGACCAGCTGATTGCCACCGCCCAGGCAGGCGAGCACTACGAGCGCAATCAGGTCAGGCAAGCAGACCTCTTCCCGCCCACCGTCTATCACTTTGCCTTCCGAACGGCCGATGCCCGCAATCTGTTTGATAAGCGCCTTGAGGCGATGCGTCAGGATGGTCGTTATCACCAGATTTTCGCAGCTTACGGCGCCACACCGTGAGCCACAAACATAAAAGCCAGCCGGTAAGGGCTGGCTTTGTACTGGCTCCGAAGGAACAGCAGTAGGGGAGCGTTACTTCATTGCGCTGCCGTTTTTCAGTTCTGCTTTCTGACGTTTGGCTTCGCGTTTCTCTTTCAGTGACATCTGCGGTTTTTTCTTGGCATCTTTGCCGTTGTGATGTTCTTTGTTACTCATCATCAAACTCCAAAAATGTTACCCAGACAGTTGGTTCCTCATGGGAGCCAGCATGCCATCCGAATCATCAACTTCAGTACGCTTGGTGGGATGGTGCAAGACCATCACCAGACCCAGCATACCCTCCAGCGGCATCCGGATCCAGCCTCATTCTCGTCCAAAAAATGTCGCGCGCAGCCCCTTGAGCGGGGAGGCCAAACGACCTCGACAGGAAAGACCAAAAAAGAGTAATTCGCATTATTAAATGTTGTCACGCTTATATTAAGCCATCGTAGGCTAGATATTTTCACGGATAAATATAAATCCCTCTCATTATTTATTGCCGCGCAAGAGGCCACCATTTTAATAAGCATTCGCAATATCACCGGAAACATCAGGTTACAACACCGAATAGGTTATTTCCGGTCAGCCGGATATAATGCGCGCCGCACCGAAATATCCGTTTTTATTCAGGAAGCTGTACATGAACAGAAAAACCAGAGCCGCCATGGTGTCGGTCTGCTCCAATATAAGTCTGATCATCATGAAAATGGTGGCCGGGTTCGCCAGCGGCTCGGTCAGTATCATCTCGGAGGCGATCCACTCCGCCATGGATCTGGTGGCGGCCCTGATCGCCCTGTTCGCGGTGAAAAAGTCCGATCTCCCGCCCGATGAACACCACCCCTATGGTCACGACAAGATTGAAAATGTCTCCGGCGTCATCGAAGCACTGCTTATCTTGCTGGCCGCGGGCTGGATCATCTTCGAAGCCGTCGACAAGCTGATCACCCCCAGCTCCATCGAGAGCATTGGCTGGGGCGTACTGGTGATGGTGATCTCGGCGCTGGTCAACAGCGGCGTCTCTGCCTACCTCTACAAGGTGGCCCGAGAGGAGGAGTCGGTCGCGCTGGCTGCCGATGCGCTTCATCTCAAGGCGGATGTGCTCACTTCAGCCGGGGTCGCCGTCGGTCTTGGCGGGATCTGGCTGGCCGGTCTGTTCGGCTACTCCCTCGCCATCCTCGACCCGCTGGTCGCCATTGCGGTCGCCATCTTTATTGTCAGAGAGGCGATCAGCATGCTCAACGAGGCCTTCCAGCCGCTGATCGACCAGAGTATGAGCCCGGAAGAGCTGGCGATGACCAGCCGCATCATCACCGAATGCTGCCCTGCCGCCAGCGGTTTTCACGATCTGCGCAGCCGTCGTGCCGGTCGTCGCCGCCATATTGACTTCCATCTCACACTGCCCCCGGAGATGAGCATCGGTGAAGCACACGATATCTGTGATCGCATCGAACACGCCATCATGGAGCAACTGCCCCACGCCATTGTGCTTATCCACGTCGAGCCGGAGGAGCAAGAGCTGCCCTCACCGCTCGCCATAAATTGAAATGTGGCAAACAGGCGGGAAAGTGGCAGCGAAATAACGGAAAGTTGGCACAAACCCGCATTTTTACTGCCGGAAAGCCGATTGCATAAGAAGTGATCGGCACAACTGTGTTAGGGTGTCTAACCACCCTGCCGCAGGAGCGCGCCGTGAAAAAGCTGGAAATGAAAGATCTGACCGAGGCCGAAAAAGCCGAGATAGCCTTGTTATTGCAAAAGGCACAAGCCAATGCAGACCACCAGCTGACCAACGGAGAGCGGAACAAGATCCGTGAAGAGGGTCGCCTGAAAATTGTGGCCGACCGCGCCGAAGCGGCCAAGGCAGCCTCCAAGCTGGCTCGCGAGAAAGCCAAAGAGCGCGCCAAGAACCAGGTGCTGCCGGAAACCTTCAGCTGGATTGATTCGGTCAGCAACAAGTTTCGCAGCAAACGCTGATCCCTTCTTGCAAAACGCCCGCTGGCACTTGGTGCCAGCGGGCGTTTGCATGTCTGGGCAATGCTCGATGAGCCAAATTTGGCGCCGCCATTGATTTGCAGCTCAGAAGCTAATCGCAGCAGCAAAGAAGTGATTTACATTGCGCGTTAGAGAAAACGCCAACTGACAATCCCCATCTATCGCCAGCTTTTCATTTTTTCTCATATTTTTTGCCAGAACTGGCTACATAGTCAGGACAAAAAAGCCGAATCTGACTTGCCACAGGGTGATATGAGTCCTCACTGATTTTTCTATGCCGTTGAAATGCATCATGTTTACTATAAAAAATGATATTTTTGGCTGTTACAAAACATTAATATCGAGATAAAGTTTGCTTTAAAAATGAGAGCGTGTTTTAATCTTTCTCGATGGTTCGGCAGTTCAGACCTGATTATGTTAGGCAGTCATTTTAGTAAAGCAGTGATTAGCATAAGCGTTATCCTCGGATAATTCTTATCAAATAATTCTCCTTCTTTAGTGCTCCCCATACGTATTGCTGACGAAAAATCAAAAATTGCCATTTAGGTGGCATTCAACACTATTTAAGGAAATTATTATGTCTAACAAAATGACTGGTACCGTTAAGTTCTTCAACGCTGAGAAAGGTTTTGGTTTCATCTCCCCGGCTGACGGCAGCAAAGACGTGTTCGTACACTTCTCCGCTATCCAGTCCACCAGCTTCAAAACCCTGGACGAAGGTCAGCGCGTTGAGTTCACCATCGAGCAAGGCCAGAAAGGCCCGGCTGCTGCCAACGTAGTTGGTCTGTAATTCAAGCCGGAGCATGCTGCTGATGGCTCATGCCAACTGCTGACAGCTCTGCAAGAATTAAAAAAAACCCGCTTCGGCGGGTTTTTTGTTGTTCCCCGCTTTTTTCCTCACTGCTCTCCCCTCCCCCGACAGCTTGATCCCTCCCTTACATGCTCTCACCGCTTGAGTCTTAGAATGAGCTCCGAATGGACTCAAAATGTAAAATAGTGACGAAAAAGTCAGGTTATCCGCTGTATTTGCCGCGAATTCTTGCTATTTTGCGCGCCACCAACGCAAACGATTTCCTTCACACTTTCAGGATTAGTTATGGCAAAGCAAGATATGGCCGCCCAAACAGGGACAGGCGGCTTTCTGGACTCTTATTTTTCCATTTCTGCGCGCGGCAGCAGCGTGCGTCAGGAGCTGGTCGCGGGGCTGACCACCTTCCTGGCGATGGTCTACAGCATCATAGTGGTGCCGAACATGCTGGGCGCAGCCGGCTTTGAGCAGGGCCCGGTGTTTGTGGCCACCTGTTTGATCGCCGCCTTCGGCTCCCTGCTGATGGGCCTGTGGGCCAAGCTGCCGATGGCTATCGGTTGCGCCATCTCTCTCACCGCATTTACCGCATTCAGCTTGGTGCTGGGTCAGGGGCTGAGCATTCCGGTCGCCCTGGGCGCCATCTTCCTGATGGGTGTGCTGTTTACCCTGATCAGCGTCACCGGCGTGCGCCAGTGGATCCTGGACAACCTCCCCTCCGGCATCGCCCACGGTACCGGCATCGGTATCGGTCTGTTCCTGCTGCTGATCGCCACCAACGGCGTTGGCATGGTGATCAAGAACGAAGGGGCCGGTCTGCCGGTACAGCTCGGTGAAGTGACCGCCTTCCCGGTGATCATGACGGTGCTGGGTCTGGCTGCCATCTTCGGTCTGGAGCGTCGCAAGGTGCCGGGCGGCATCCTGATGGTGATCATCGCCATCTCCATCCTCGGCCTTATCTTCGACCCGAAAGTGACCTGGCAGGGCTTCTTCGCCATGCCGAGCCTGACTGGCGAGAAAGGCTCGCTGGTAGGCAGCATGGATCTGCTGGGCGCCCTCAATCCGGTAGTCATTCCGACCGTACTGGCGCTGGTGATGACAGCCGTGTTTGACGCCACCGGTACCATCCGTGCCGTGGCCGGTCAGGCAGGCCTTATCAACGAACGTGGCCACATCATCAGCGGCGGCAAGGCCCTGACTGCCGACTCCGTCAGCAGCATGGTGGCGGGCGCCGTCGGTGGTGCTCCGGCTGCCGTCTACATCGAATCTGCCGCAGGCACCGCGGCCGGTGGCAAGACCGGTCTGACCGCCGCGCTGGTCGGCGTGCTGTTCCTGCTGATGATCTTCCTCTCCCCGCTGAGCTATCTAGTACCAGCCTACGCCACCGCACCGGCGCTGATGTATGTCGGTCTGCTGATGCTGGGCAACGTCACCAAGCTGGACTTCAGCGACTCGGTCGATGCGCTCTCCGGCATGCTGTGCGCCGTATTCATCGTGCTCACCTGCAACATCGTGACCGGCATCATGCTGGGCTTCGTGGCGCTGGTCGTTGGCCGCATCTTCGCTGCCGAGTGGAAGAAGCTGAACGTCGGCACCGTTATCATCGCCGTGGCGCTGGTTGTCTTCTACGCCGGTGGCTGGGCCATCTAACCCGTCCGCATATTCCGGTTATAGCCAAGGGCCCTGCGGGGCCCTTTTTCATGGCTGTGAGTCAGCTAACAGTTTCCCG
This sequence comes from Aeromonas sp. 603757, assembly GCF_049171255.1. Taxonomy (NCBI): domain Bacteria; kingdom Pseudomonadati; phylum Pseudomonadota; class Gammaproteobacteria; order Aeromonadales; family Aeromonadaceae; genus Aeromonas; species Aeromonas sp. 603757. The sequence continues at coordinate 27,867 of NZ_JAAKOE010000010.1, forward strand.
CTCGCTAGCCCTGCGTTGTTTCAGATTGAAACACTCATCCCCCTTCTGCTGTTTCAAATCCGAACCAAATCGCCCGTCATTTTTATCCCTTTTTCTGTCGTTAGACTGGCTCCATCAACCATTTGCCCACCCGTGCGGTGGCAAGCCAAGGAGTGAGCCATGAAGAAACTGATCAATGCCGTCGATGCCGTGGTCCGTGAACAACTGATGGGGATGGCAGCCGCCCACCCCGAGCTCAAGGTACGTATCGAACCCCACTACATCACCCGCGCCGACTCCCCCGTGATGGGCAAGGTGGCGCTGGTCTCCGGCGGTGGCAGCGGCCACGAGCCGATGCACGGCGGTCTGGTGGGCAAAGGGATGCTGGATGGCGCCTGCCCCGGCGAGATTTTTACCTCCCCGACCCCGGATCAGATGTACGAGTGCGGTCAGGCCGTTGATGGCGGCGCGGGCGTGCTGTTTCTGGTGAAGAACTACACCGGCGACGTACTCAACTTCGAGACCGCGGTCGAGCTGCTGCACGGCGACGGGGTCAAGGTGGGCTTTGCCCTCATCGATGACGACGTGGCAGTCAAAGACAGCCTCTACACCGCCGGTCGCCGTGGCGTCGCCACGACCGTGCTGTGCGAGAAGCTGGTCGGTGCCGCCGCCGAGGCGGGCTACGATCTGGCGCGTTGCGAGGCGCTGGCCCGTCGCATCAACAACCAGAGCCGCACCATAGGCGTGGCCATGCATGCCTGCACCGTGCCGGCCGCTGGCAAGCCCTCCTTCACCCTGGCGGACAACGAGATGGAGTTCGGCGTCGGTATCCACGGCGAGCCGGGCATCGAGCGCCGCCCCTTCACCGACCTCAATACCCTGGTGGACGACATGTTCAGCGAGCTGGCGGACAATACCCCCTATGGGCGCACCCTGCGCCACTGGGATCGCACCAGCGGCAGCTGGCAGGAGGAGCACACCTTTATCGAACCGCTCAACAAAGGCGATCGGGTCATCGCGCTGGTCAACAGCCTCGGCGGCACACCCATCTCCGAGCTCTATGGCGTCTATGGTCGCCTCGCCACCCTGTGCGAGGAGGCGGGCATCCATCTGGTGCGCAACCTCATTGGCCCCTACTGCACCTCCCTCGACATGACCGGCATCTCCATCACCCTGCTCAAGGTGGATGACGAACTGATGACCCTGTGGGATGCCCCCGTTCACACCCCCGCCCTGCGTCGCGGCTGCTAAGGAGTGCCGATAGCCATGCTAAGCAAACACCAAATCGTCAACTGGCTGCTCGACTGCGAACACATCTTTACCGAGCAGCGTGACTACCTCACCGCTCTGGATACCGACATCGGCGACGGCGACCACGGCCTCAACATGCAACGCGGCTTCGCCAAGGTAGCCGAGAAGCTGCCGGCGGTGGCGGACAAGGATATCGGTCAGGTACTGAAAACCACCGGCATGACCCTGCTCTCCTCGGTCGGCGGCGCCAGCGGCCCGCTCTACGGCACCTTCTTTATCCGGGCCGCAGCCAGCAGTGACGCCTGCCAGAGCCTCAGCCTCAGCCAGCTGTGCAAAATGCTGAGCGACGGGGTCGAGGGGATCGTCTCCCGCGGCCGTGCCGAGCCGGGCGACAAGACCATGTGCGATGCCTGGTGGCCGGCACTGGCCGCCCTGCAACATGCGCAGCAGCAAGAGCTGCCCCTCAACGAAGCGCTGGACAAGGCGGTGGCAGCCGCCGCAGCCGGTACCGAGGCCACCATCCAGATGCAGGCCCGCAAGGGGCGCGCCAGCTATCTTGGCGAGCGCAGCATCGGCCATCAGGATGCCGGGGCTACCTCGACCCTGCTGCTGCTGACCGCCCTGCGTGACAGAGCGAGGTTGTGACATGATCGGAATCGTAGTGGTCTCTCACAGCGCCCAGCTGGCGGCCGGATTGAAAGCGCTGGCCGACCAGCTCGGTAGCCCGGCCCGCCTGCTGCTGGCGGCCGGGGTCGATGACCCCGACCACCCCATCGGCACCGACGCCATCGCCGTGATGAGTGCGATTGAAGAAGCGGATGACGGCAGCGGCGTGCTGGTGCTGATGGACTTGGGCAGCGCCCTCCTGAGTGCCGAGACCGCCCTCGAACTGCTGCCCCCGGAGCTGAGCGCGAGGGTGCGGCTCTGCCCCGCACCGCTGGTCGAGGGTACTCTGGCCGCTGTGGTGGCGGCCGGTTCCGGCCTGATGCTGGACGAGGTGGCCGCCGAGGCGCTCGGTGCCCTTGGCCCGAAACAGGCGATGCTGCCTGCCAGCGCAGCGCAGACCGCCACCGAGACGGCCCCCGTTGTCGACGATGGCTGGCTGCGCTGTGAGGTGGTGGTGGATAACCCCCACGGTCTGCATGTGCGCCCCGCCGCTCGACTGGTGGCCGCCCTCCAGCCCTTTGCCGCTGAGCTCAAGCTGCAAAAAGGGGACAAAGAGGCCAACCCCCGCAGCCTGACCCGGCTCGCCATGCTCAACGTGCGTCAGGGCGACCAGCTCACCCTGCTGGCACGCGGCGAGGATGCCAGCGCCGCCTTGGCCTGCTTCCAGCAGCTGGCCGACGAGCGCTTTGGCGACTGACGCCGCACACCATTGTTTCAAGGGGCTGCACTCGCTCGCTGAGCCTGTGCAGCTTCATTCAAGACGAAGGAGTCCCCGGCACAGCCGCCCCTTCGCCCCGATTCTTAATTCATAAAGAGAGAGGGATAAAATATGGACCGCATTATCATCAGCCCCAGCAAATACGTACAAGGCAACGGGGCCCTCGCCAATATCGGCAACTACGTCAAAGCGCTCGGTAGCAAGCCGCTGATCCTGGCCGACGCCTTCGTCACCAAGCTGGTCGGCGATACCGTGGCTACAAGCTTCCACGGCGCCGGTATCAAGCCCGAGTTCGACTGCTTCAACGGCGAGTGCTCCCGCCCCGAGATCGACCGTCTGCTGGCCCGCTGCCAGCAGACCCCGTTTGACGTCATCATCGGCATCGGCGGCGGCAAAACGCTGGATACCGCCAAGTCGGTCGCCTTCTACCAGAAAGTGCCGGTGGTCATAGTGCCGACCATCGCCTCCACCGATGCCCCCACCAGCGCGCTGGCGGTCATCTATACCCCGGAAGGGCAGTTCAGCGAATACCTGATGATCCCGACCAACCCCAACATGGTCATCATGGATACCGGGGTGGTCTCCCGCGCCCCGGTACGGCTGTTGGTCTCCGGCATGGGGGATGCGCTCTCCACCTACTTCGAGGCGCGCGCCAACAAGGTCTCCGGTTGCCAGACCATGGCCGGTGGCGCCTCCACGCTGGCGGCGCAGGCCATCGCCGAGCTCTGCTACAAGACTCTGCTGGCCGACGGCTACAAGGCCAAGCTGGCGGTGGAGCAGGGGCTCTGCACCAAGGCAGTGGAGAACATCATCGAGGCCAACACCTACCTGAGCGGTATCGGCTTCGAGAGCAGCGGACTGGCTGCCGCCCACGCCATCCACAACGGCCTGACCCAGCTGGCCGAGTGTCACCACCTCTACCACGGTGAAAAAGTGGCGTTCGGTACCCTGGTGCAGCTGGTGCTGGAGAATGCGCCGATGGCGGAGATCGAAACCGTGCTGGGCTTCTGCCGCTCGGTGGGCCTGCCGACCAACCTGCATATGATGGGGGTCAAGGAGCTGGATATGGCGCGCCTGATGGAGGTGGCCAAAGCCTCCACCGCCGAGGGCGAAACCATCCACAATATGCCGTTCAAGGTCACCGCCGAGGATGTGCTGGCGGCCATCGTCACCGCCCACCAGCTGGGGCTGTAACCACGCCACGACGGACCTAGCCATATAAGACGGCCCCGCATCTGCGGGGCCTTGTCATTTTCTGCTGGCCGGTTCGCAATGGCTCGCCGTCAGCCGTGATAGTCGGCGGGATCGATCTCGAGCAGTTTGAGCCGTCGCCACAGTGTGGTGCGACTGATACCCAGATGCTGGGCCATCTGGCTCACCTGCCCCTTGCAGGCATGGGCGCAGCGCAAGATGGCTTGCCGCTCCAGCTCCGCCAGCGTGAGCAGCGGTTGCCCCACCACCTCGTCGGCCACCCGCTGATAGCCGTGCCGAATGGCGGCGGGCAGCGCCTCGGGCGGGATCGGCCCCTGACCGGCATGAAGCAGCGCATGCTCGACGGCGCTGCGCAGCTCCCCCAGATTGCCGGGCCAGGGATAGGCGAGCAGACAATCGAGGGCCGCCGGACTGAACTGGCGCACCGGCTCGCGCCCCTGCGCTGCCAACTGCTGGCTGATCAGGCCCGGCAGATCGGCCGCGCGCTCCCGCAATCCCGGCAGCCACAGCTCGCACGCCTGCAAGGCATAGAGCAGCTGGCGGCCAAACAACCCCTCCTGCACCAGCTGCTCCAGCGGGGCGCTGCTGGTGGCGATGATCCGCACCTTGAGCGGCAGGATGCGGGCCGAATCGAAGCGCTGGATGCGACCGGTCTTGAGCAGTTGCAGCAGCGCCGCCTGCATGGGGGCAGAGAGGCACTCCACCTGCTCCAGTACCAAAGTGCCGCCGTGGGCCAGCTCGAACTTGCCCGCCCGCTCCTGCCCCGCCTCGTCGGAACCCATCAGCTCCAGCGCCATCCGCTCGCTCGGCAGCGCCTTGCAGTTGAGGGTAATAAGCGGCCCGGCGGCCCGTTCGCTGCCAAAGTGGATCGCCTCCGCCAGCTGGGCCTTGCCCACCTCCTCCTCGCCGCGCAGCAGGATCGGCCCCTGACTCTGGGCCGCCTGCCGGGCGTAGCGCAGCAGCTTGCGCATGGCGCTCGACTCCCCCACCAGCGCCGACAGCTCGGGCACCGTCTGGCGCAGCTGATGGATGGCCCGCAGCCGATCGACCGGGTGCAGCAGGGCGATAAAGCTGACCCCTTCCGGCCCCGGCAGCGGCTTGAGGCTCACCAGCGCATTGATAAACTCCCCCTCCTGCGCGCCGAGCCGCTCCAGCGTCACCTCCACATGACTCAGTGGCGTTTGCCCCCTGATGGCCAGCTGCAACCGCTGGGGCAACAGCAGGTGCTGCTCCAGCGGCTGGCCGAGACAGAGTGCGGGATCGAGCCGCAGCCGGTGGGCTGCCAGCGCGTTGAGGTAGCGCAGCCGCCCCTGCGGATCCCAGGCCAGCACGCCGTCATCCATGCCGTCGAGCAGGGCGTAAAGTTCGCTCAGGTGGTGCTGGGACTCCTGCATCAGGGTCTCCATCTGCAGCAGATGGGCCAGCTCGCGCCCGGCGCTGACGGTGAGCGCCAGATCGCCGGCGCTCGCCTCCTCCACCTTGCAGATCTGGGCGATGATGGCGACCTGACGACCATTGCTGTTGTAGACCGGGCTGGCGCAGCTGTGCCACGGGTGGAGGGTCTGGTTGAAGTGCTGGGGGCCGCTGACACAGAGCGGCACGCCCTCCAGCGCCGCCAGATTGATGGCATTGGTGCCGATGCGCCCCTCGCTGAAAAAGGCGCCGGGGCCAAACCCCAGCGCCGCCAGCTCGCGCAGGGTATCCGGGTGGCCGGTTTGGGCCAGCAGGCAGCCACTCTCGTCGGTGAGCAGCAGGGCGCAGGGGCGCCCCTCCATAAATTCGTAGAGATCCTCGAGGGCCATCTCGCCGGTGGTGAGCAGATCCCGCTTGCGCTGGCGCAGGCTCTGCAAGGTCTGCCCCTTGGCGCTGTGGGGCGGATGCCAGAGGGTGGCACTGGTCTGGTGGGCGCAGCGCAGCCAGGATGCCTGCAGATAGTCAGGCCAGGCGAGCAGCGGCTGAAGGTCAGATGGCATGGTCACAGCAATATCCGGCAAGATGTGAGCCGACCATTTAACCACGCCAGCGCCCCCGATTCAGTGACCTGCCTCAGAGGGTGGCAACCCCGTCCCAGTTGTGTAAAACCGTCAGGTTGCCACTAGGCTGCACGTACAGTCCTGACTGCTCGCAACACGCTCTGGCGCCCCTGCCAGTAGCCCTGCAGATAGCCGGACTCCAGCTTGACCGGATCCTGAGTAAAACGGGAGACCATGAAATCGGCCGGTGGCGCGATCACCTCGATTTCGCAATCGGCAGGGGGATTGGCGATGAAATCGAGCGCCCGGTTGTAGGCGCGATCCCGCTCCAGCATAGCTTGCGCCAGTGCAGGCTGGGTTTTCAGCAAGGCTTTGACCATCCAGCAGAAACGGGCCGGCTTCTTGCGATAGCCCCGGGGTTCCGACAGCACCACTGTCATCCGCCGTGCACCGCGCCGATAGGCCTCGATCACCGGAATGGAGTCGCTGATGCCGCCATCGGCCATGGGGCGACCATCGACACAGGGGGTATCATGCTGCACCACCGGCAGGGCGCAGGTGGCGGTCAGCACCTCATCCATGTTGTCGGGCCGCACCGGCAGATAGATGGCCTTGCCGCTCGCCACATCGGTCGCCACCGCATAGAAGGGAATGTCGCGGGCACAGAAGGTGTCGAGATCCAGCGGGAAGCGATGGCGACTGGCCTGCCATAGCCAGCCGATGTCCACCAGATCGCCCCCTTTGACGAAACGCAGGGGATCGAGAAACCGGGAGCTGCAAGCCAGCTCGGTGATGATGTGGTGACTGCGGCGCGGCTGCTCGCTCAGGTAGGAGACCAGATTGGTGGCACCGGCCGAGACGCCCATGACGAAATCAAACGGGTAGTGGTGACTTTCGACAAACGCATCGAGCACGCCGCTGGCAAAGATGCCGCGCATCGCACCCCCTTCGACAATCAGGGCGCAAGAGTGGGGATTAAACATAACAAGGCTCCGTCAGCTGTAATACCTGCCGGGATCGATCCCGGCCCAGTGATGGACGCCTTCATGCAGAACATCAAGACGCCGCAGCAGGACGATTCAGGCTCACTCGCACAAGCCAGAAGCGGGCAGGAGCAAACCTGAACCGTGAAGCGACCCCCAGTATATGCAGCGCAACAACCTTCAAAAAATGAATTTAAATAATAAAGAACATGCCTTTTTGGCATGTATGAGCACATCGGCAGATACGGCCCTTTATCCGGGAACAGCACCATCAGGATCAAGGCAGCCCGGGCCCGAACGTCCCGTCGACGGGGTTGTAGTGGTACGCACGATAATCAAAGTCCACCTTATCAAGGCGCGGATTGGCCAACTCGAATAACAGGCGTCTGGGGAGCTGCGCCTGCTCGAGGGAAGGTTTGAAGTGGCGCAGCCAGAGCTGTTGCAACGAGCCATCCCGCCACGCCAGCTTGAGCCCGACCGAGAGGCGGCGGATGGCGGCCTGATTATCCTTGTGGGTGTAGAAGAGGTGGAGGAAGGGATAGTGCAGCGCCACTCGCCGATCCACGGTGAGGCCGGGCAGATCACTGTGCTGCTCCTGCTCGATAAAGAGCTCGTTGGCACCGCGGCAGAAGAGGTCGATGCGACCGCGAGCCACCAGCTTGAACAGCCGCTCGTAACCATCGATCTCCTGTACCTTGAAACCGGCCTGACGCAGGATCTCCGCATCCTGCCAGCCACGCCCCTGCCCGTGTAGAAATTGCTGCAGCTCGGCCAGGGTATTGACCCTTGCCACCGCATCGGCCTGCTGCGGACTGACAAAGCAGATGCGATAACCGAGGATGCCCAGCTCCACCGGAAAACGAACGTAATCCAGCGCTCCGCTCTCTGCGGCCGGGCGCAGACTGTCGGCCACAAACAGATTGGGGTATTGCTGAGTCTGCACAATCTGTCGCATCCGGATACGGTTCATCGGCGGCGCGGTCCGCAGCTCGTAGCCACCGAAGCTGTCGCGGGTCTTCTCCAGCGCCAGCTGCAACAGATCGCGAAAATAGAGGGTACGCAAGTCCCGATCGCTCTCGGGGCTGATATGAGTGATGACGTCGCTCGCCCTTAGGGGACTGGCAAGGAGGGAAAGACTGCACAGCAGCAAGCAGGAAGCGAGGCGATGAAAGGTCATACTGCTCATCCCGGAAATACAGGCTCACTAGAGTGTAGCGCCGGGACGAGCCGCTTTCTAAAGGGAAGTCCGGCCTACCAGAACAGCTGGCCCAGCAGGGGCGCCAGCAGCACGGTCACCATGCCGGCGATCATCATCACCATACTGGAGACCACTCCCTCCTCATTACCCATCTGATAAGCCCTGGCAGTACCGGCACCGTGGGCCGAGGCGCCAAAGCCCGCCCCCTTGCCGAGGCGACTGCGAATGGCCAGCACGGTCAGCACGCTCTCCCCCACCGCCATACCAATCACCCCGGTCAGCACCACAAACAGCGCGGTGAGATCGCTCTGACCGCCGATGGCGCGGGTCGCCTCCACCGCAAATGGCGTGGTGATGGAACGCATCGCCAGACTGCGTTGCAACATGTCAGAGAGATCCAGCCAGCGGGCCAGCAGCACGGTACTCCCCACCGCCATGATGACCGAGGCGACCACCCCCACCGACAGCGATAGCCAGTGGCGGCGAATGAGCTGGCGGTTCTCGTAGACCGGCACGGCGAAGGCAACGGTCGCGGGGCCCAGCAGCCAGAGCAGCCAGTGGGATTCCGCCATGTAATCCTGATAGGGGATGTGGAACAGCAGCACCACGGCCACCAGCAGGGTCGGCGCCAGCAGCAGCGGCATCAGCGGCAGGATGCGCTTTTTGCCGTAGAGCCATTTGCTGGCGTAGTAGAAGAGCAGGGTAAGAGCGAAGCAGATCAGCCCGAGCAGGGTATCAGACATGACGGCGACTCCGGCGGGCCAGTTTCAGTTCGAGGCGGTAAACCCGATCCACCACCAGCGCCGTGGTGCCGAGTACCAGGGTGGTGCTCACCAGCAGCACCACCATGATGCGCCACCCCTCCTGCAACAGCAGATCCTGATAGTTGACCACCGCCACCACGGCGGGGACGAAGAAGAGCAGCATCTCCGCCAGCAGCCAGCGGGCACCCGCCTCAAACCACTGCGCCTTGACCACCCCGAGCAGGATGCAGGCCAGCAGCAACAGCATGCCGGTAAGGTTGGCGGGCAGCGGCAGATGGAGGGTACGCACCGCGGTATCGGCCAGCAGCCAGATGGCTGCCAGCAACACAATCTGGAAGGGAGTCTGTAACCAGCGCAAGCAGAGGGCTTTCATGATCATCGTCTTTCTGTGAACCGGCTCACAGTATAGAGTTGAGCAAAACCTGCCAGAAATGAATTAAAATTATCGAATTCATGCCACATAGGCATACTTCATCCCGTACCCGCCAACACGAGTCGAGAGAGTCCATGGATATTCGCGCCCTGCGCTATTTTGTCGAACTGGTACGGGAAAAAAGCTTCACCCGCGCCTCTGAAAAGCTGTTCGTCACCCAGCCCACCATCAGCAAGATGATCCGCAATATCGAGGAGGAGCTGGGCCAACCCCTGCTCAACCGGGAAGGGCGCCGCTTCACCCTGACCGACAGCGGCCAGGTGCTGTTCAACCGTGCCCAGACCATCTTGGCTGAGATGCAGCAGCTGGAGGCCGAACTGGCGGATCTGCAGAGCCTGCAACATGGTCGCCTCACCCTCGGCATTCCCCCCATGGTGGGTCACGTCTATGCGGATCTGATCCGCGCCTACCGCACCCGCTATCCCAAGGTGGAGCTGACCCTGGTGGAGTACGGCGGCCGTCGCATCGAACAGGCGGTGCTGGAGGGGGAGCTGGATCTCGCCATCACCATGCTGCCGACCAAAGAGGGGGGCGCCCTCAGCGCGCTGGAGCTGGATCAATACCCGATCCGGGTAGTGCTGCCTGATCAACCCCGCTGGCATGGCGAGACGCCGCTGCGGCTGGAGTCCCTGCAGGAGGAGCCCTTCCTGCTCTATACCCAGGCGTTTACCCTGAGCGAGCGGTTGGAGCAGGCATGTCAGGAGGCGGGCTTTGTGCCGCAGGTGGCGGCGCGCAGCAGCCAGTGGGATTTTCTCACCGCCATGGTACGCAGCGGCATGGGGGTCGCCTTCTTGCCGGAGCCGGTCTGCCACCGGCTGACCCCGGATGGTCTGGTGCTGCGGCCGCTGGAGCCCAAATTGAGCTGGCGACTCGGGGTGATCTGGCCGAGCGAGCGCTATCTGTCGCGCACCGCCGAGGCTTGGTTGGCCCTCTGCCGCCAGCGGCAGGCACCTCAGTAATCGCCGAAGCGATCGGTCTGCGGATTGTAGAAGTAGGGGCGGTAATCGAAGCTGATCCCGTCGAGGAAGGGATTATCCAGTCGCAACATTCGGCGCTGGGAGAACTTGGCAAAGGCGATGGCCGGGCCAAAGCTCTTGCGCCACAGCGCCTGTAGCGAGCCATCCTGCCACGCCAGCTGCAACCCCCGTTCGACCCGCTGCAGCGCCTCGCGATTGTTGGGATTGGTGTAGAAGACCCGAGGCAGCGGGTAGTAGATCAACAGCGCATCGTCCACCAACAGATCCGTCATCTCCTTGTGGGTCAGCTGCTCGCTGCGCAGCTCGCTCACCCCGCGGCAGAAGAGATCGAAGCGGCCCCGCGCCACCATTTTGAACAGCTTTTCGTACCCCTCCACCTCCACCACCTCCATCCCGGCGTAGCGCAGGATATCCACATCCAGCCACCCCTTGCCCTGACCGAAGGTGAACTGGCGCAGCCCCTTGAGGTCGGTCACTTTGCTCACCGCCGCCTTTTGCTGCGGGCTGACAAAACAGATGCGGTAGCTGACGATGCCCAGATGGATGGGAAAACGGACATAGGCGAGCCCCAGATCCTCGCGGGTGCTGCTGTAGCTGTCCATTACAAAGAAGTTGGGATAGTTGTCGAGCTGCATGCTGAGCCGCTCGCGCGCCTTGGTCATGGGCGGCGCAGGCTCCAGCAAATAGTCGCCAGACTGGTCGCGGGTCTTGTCGAGGGCGAGCCGCAGCAGCTCCCGATCATAGGTGGTACGCGGATCCCGCTCGCTCTCTGGGCTGATATAGGTAAACCGGGTGGCCGCCTGTCCGGTCACCGACAACACGCAGAGCAGAGCGGCAGCCAGCAGATGCAGGGGTGACATAAACCGCGCCTTGGCTGAAGGGGTACTTTCAGTGTAGCCCCTGAGCGTGGCTGCTCGGCCCTGCCACCACCCCGCGCTCTCCTCCCCTTTTCGGCCAGTCGCATCCATCAGCCTACTCCCCCACCGGAGGTGTGCTTCTGAGCGATGTTGCATAACGCTGATAGGCAGCAGAGTCGCGCACCTGCTCGATAGCATCCCACACCTGCCGGCTTTGTCGGGGATGGGCCTGATAGAAGCGGTTAGAGAAGACCAGATAGTAGGGCTTCTCCACCAGCACCGGCGACAGCCGCTCGATGCGGGCCTGCAACTCGGGATGAGCCACCAGAATACTGTCGGCCACCTCGGTCTGGATGGCGGTCGCCTGCGCCCGATCCATCACCAGCTTTTTCAACATGATCAGCGGGTCACGGCTGGAGTCATCCACCTCGGCTCCCGCAGCCTGCAACAAGTCGACGATGGAAAATCCGGACTGGGCCGCCACTACGCCCTTGACCCTGAGGGTGGAGCCATCCCACTGGCTTTTGCCACCCTTGAGCTGGTAGAGACTGTAACTCTCGGTCAGCAGCCGCTTGGCGGGGTCGGGTTTGCCCTCACGCATGGGATAGACCCCCACCCTGGTCGCCCGCTCGACGCTATAGCTCATCTTGATGACCGCATCCATCTGGCCACTGCTCACCCGAGAGAGGCAGCGCTTCCACGGCAGCGGCGTCAGCACGATCTCGGCATTGAGGGCGGTAGCAACCGCCTTTAGGTGATACTGGACAATCCCCTCCCCCGATTGCAGCAGCCAGGGGTAGGAGTCACTGTTTTCGAGGCAGGTACGCAGCGTAAAGACCGGGGCTGCACCGCCGGTGGCAGGCAGCAGCAACGCGATGAAGAGCAAGGAGAGGGCAGATGCGTGCATGGGCCATCTCCTTTGCGGCAATGATCTCTCCCTTACTCTATCAGAGCTGCGCACCTGATAACCCGGCTCAGGGTTGTGAACCGAAATCATCCGTCAGCGGGTTGTAAAGGTAGGGGCGATAGTCAAAACCGTCCTTGGGTAACTGCGGATTGCCGAGCCGGACAATCTGGCGAGCCCCCAGATTGGCAAACACCAGCGAGGGTTGGAAGTGATGGCGCCAGAGCCGTTTGAGCGAACCATCCTGCCAGGCCAGTTGCAGACCGCGCTCAAGGCGCTCGCGCTCCTGAACGTAGCGGGCATTGCTGTAGAACACGTGGATCAGCGGATAGAAAAGGGCCAGATGGCGATCGACCGTCAAACCGGCCACCTTGCCCTGATGAGATTGCCACTCCGGCAGGATCTCGTTGGCCCCACGACAGAAGAGATCGATGCGCCCTCGTGCCACCATACGAAACAGCGACTCGTAGTTATCCACCTCATGTACCGTCAGCCCGCCGTTGCGCAGGATCACCGCATCCTGCCAGCCGGTGCCCACCCCTTGAGTGAAGTGGCGCAACTGATCCAGGGTGTTCACCCGCGCCAGCTCGGCAGCACGATCCGAGCCGACAAAACAGACCCGATAGCCGAGGATCCCCATATCGATCGGGAACGGGATCAATGCCACCTGATCCGCCACCGCCTCCCCCTGATAAGGCCAGCTGTCGAGAATAAAGAGGGCGTTTTTGCCCTGCTCCTGCACCTCGATCCGCATCCGCGCCTTGTTCATCGGCAGGGAGTCCAGCAACTCGTAGTCGCCATATTCGGGGCGAGTCTTCTCCAACGCCAGCTGCATCACCTCACGGTAATAACGCATCCGCATATCCTGACTGTTTTCAGGGCTGAGCAGGGTAAAACGGGTGGCAGCCAGCAAGGCAGAGGGGAGGGATAAACAGAGGCAAAGCAACAGAAGTCGGTACATCATGGCTGAACTCATACAACGGGGTTCACCTAGTATAGGCTGGCACACTCCCCGTTGAGCACGGGGCAATCACGGCTTGCGCGTCCGATCACAGGTAGGGCAATCCGGGCCGCCACAGGCCCGGAGGGCAGGTTCACACCGTGCCCGGCACTACTCTTCGCCGATAGGTGCGGCGATCCACTTCATCAGCGTCAGCATATCCTGCGGCGCCACGCCGACCGAGAGGCCGCGCTTGCCGCCGCTCACCAGGATCTCGTCAAACTGCAGCGCCGACTCGTCGAGCACAGTGGGCAACAATTTCTTCTGGGCCAGCGGGCTGATGCCACCCACCTTGTAACCGGTCAGCTTCTCCGCTTCCGCCGGTTTCATCATCTCCACCTTCTTGAGACCAGTCGCCTTGGCCAGCTGCTTCAGACTGCACATGCCGGATGAGGGAACGATGGCCACCACCGCCTGCTTGTCGTGATGGGCGACCAGGGTCTTGAACACCTGTGCCTCCGGCAGCCCGAGCTGGGTCGCGGCATGCTTGCCGAAATCGTCGTGGGCTTCGCATTCGTAGGGGTAGAGCTTGTGGGGGATTTTGAGCTTCTTCAGCAGGTTGATGGCAGGAGTCATTATGGTTGCCTTGAATCGAATCGCATAAAAACAAGGCCAAACAGTCTGCGCCTGCGTGGCGAGGGATGCAAGCCGGAGGGGAAATATGTACCCATCACCGATAATACGTAGGGTGCAATTAACAAGGTGAATTGTGCCACTTGCCCTATGAAACACAGGACGAGACTAGGCAAAGAGCATTTTCGAGCGGTGCAATGCGCTGTGCTTATTGCACCCTACAAAATACCGCCCAAAACATGGGTGAGGCTCCCATCGAGCCGAATTCTGCCGGGCAACAAAAAAACAAAGGGCGCCTTATTGGCGCCCTTTGGCTTGATAGATATAACTAAAGCCTCTTGCTTGGGCTGGCTATCAACCCGTATTGCGCATACCTGCGGCAATGCCGGCGATGGTGACCATCAGCGCCTTGTCCAGCTCGGGGTGCAGGGTCTCCGGGTGGTTGCGGGAGCGGTTGAGCAGCTCGGCCTGCAGCACGTTGAGCGGGTCTGTGTAGGGGTTGCGCAGCTTGATGGACTCCTTGATCCACGGCTGATCCTCCAGCAGATCCCCGCGCGGGCTCAGTTTCAGCACCACCTCGATGGATTCGGCGAGCTCCTGACGCAGCTGTTTGCCAAGGCCCCACAGCTCCTGCGGCACCAGACGGGTGTCGTAGTACTCGGCGAGCCAGACGTCCGCTTTGAGGAACACCATCTCCAGCATCTCGAGGCGAGTGCGGAAGAAGGGCCACTGGGCGCTCATCTCTTCCAGCACCGCCAGCTTGCCGCCGTCGATCGCCTGCTGCAGCGCCTTGTGGGCACCGAGCCAGGCCGGCAGCATCAGCCGGTTCTGGGTCCAGGCGAAGATCCACGGAATGGCGCGCAGGCTCTCGACGCCGCCGTTGGGCTTGCGCTTGGAAGGACGGGAGCCGAGCGGCAGCTTGCCGAGCTCCATCTCCGGGGTAGCGGCACGGAAGTAAGGGACGAAGTCCGGATGACCGCGCACAATGCTTCGGTAGTGATCGCAGGAGTCGGCGGCCAGCTGTTCCATCACCTCGCGCCAGCACTCTTTCGGCTTGGGCGGTGGCAGCAGGTTCCCTTCCAGCACGGCGCTGGTGTAGAGCTCCAGACTCTTGATCGCCACTTTCGGCAGACCGAACTTGAAGCGGATCATCTCCCCCTGTTCGGTGGTACGCAGACCGCCGCGCAGGGATCCCGGCGGCTGGGAGAGGATGGCCTGATGGGCAGGCGCACCGCCACGGCCAACGGTACCGCCACGGCCATGGAACAGGGTGAGGCGGATGTTGTTGGCTTCGGCCAGCCCCACCAGGGATTCCATGGCGGCGTACTGGGCCCAGCCAGCGGCCATCATGCCCGCATCCTTGGCAGAGTCGGAGTAACCGATCATCACGTACTGACGGCCCTGAATGTAGCCGCGATACCAGTCCACCGAGAGCAGGCGCTCCATCACGGCGGTGCCTGCCATCAGGTCATCCTGGGTTTCAAACAGCGGGGCGACCGGCATGCGGAACTTGCAGCCCGCCTCTTTGAGCAGCAGTTGCACCGACAGCACATCGGACGGCGCACCGGCCATGGAGATGATGTAGATGCCAAACGCATCGGGGTCGTGCTCGGCGATGACCTGACAGGTATCCAGCGTCTCGCGCACCTCGGCGCTCGGCTCCCAGTCGTGGGGGATCAGCGGGCGGCGGGAGTTCAGTTCGTTGAGCAGGAAGGCCTGCTTGTCATCCTCGCTCCACTCGGCGTAGTCACCCAGACCCAGATAACGGGTCAGCTCGGAGAAGACCAGACCGTGACGTTCGCCATCCTGACGGATATCCAGCTTGACCAGATGGATGCCGAAACAGGCGACCTTGCGCAGCACGTCCAGCAGCATGCCATCGGCGATGTTGCCCATGCCGCAGGCGTGCAATGAGTGGTAGCAGAGCTCCAGCGGCTCGCGCAGCTGGGCGGTAGTCTTGACCAGATCCTGGCTCTCGCTAGCCTGGCCTTGCACCTTGGCGGTGAGGTGCTCCTTGGTTTCGCGCAGCGCTTCACGCAGCTCGCGCACCAGCGCGCGGTAGGGCTCGGGGTGATCGCCAACGCGAGCACGCACGGCGTCGGTACAGTCGGACATGGAGAGCTCGGAGGTGAGCTCCTTGATGTCTTTGTAGAACAGGCTCACCGCCATCCAGCGGCCCAGCTCCAGCACTTCGGCAGTCACCTTGGCGGTAACGAAGGGGTTGCCGTCGCGGTCACCGCCCATCCAGGAGGTGAACTTGACCGGCGCGGCATCCAGCGGCAGCCGCACACCCAGATGGTGTTGCAGACGCTCGTCCAGATTGCGCATGAATTCGGGAATGGCGGGCCACAGGCTGTTCTCCACCACCGCAAAACCCCACTTGGCCTCGTCGACCGGCGTCGGGCGCTGTTCGCGGATCTCGTTGGTGTGCCACGCCTGATTGATGAGCTGTTCGATGCGATTGAGGATCTTGTCCCGCTCGCGGGGCAGCAGGTCGGAAAGCTCCAGCGCCTCGAGGCAGTCGTTGAGCTGTACGTGCTTGTGGATCAGGGTGCGACGGGTCACCTCGGTGGGGTGAGCGGTCAGCACCAGATCGATATCCAGCTCGCGCACGGCCTGAATGATGGCCTCTTGCGACAGGTTGGAGGCTTTCAGCTTGTCGAACATCTGCTCCAGCGGATCCGGGGTGCAGACCTGCTCTTCGCAGCGACGGGAGATGGTGTGGAACTGTTCCGCCACGTTGGCCAGATTGAGGAACTGGCTGAAGGCGCGGGCCACCGGCAGCAGTTCATCATCGCTCAGGGTGCGCAGGGTATCGAGCAGACGTTCCCGGTCTGATTCATTGCCCTTGCGGGAGGACTTGGCCAATTGGCGAATGGTTTCGATCTTGTCGAGAAAGGCCTGACCCTGATGATCCTTGATGGATTTACCCAGCAGCTGACCCAGCATACCTACGTTGGCGCGTAGTGCGGCGTACTTTTCGTTCATTCCACATCCTTATCTTGTTGGTGCCTGACACCCATCCGGGGTGCTAGACGACCTCACTTATTGTTGTGCGATTACAACATATGCTCCGTCATCTTAGGGTGACAATCTACCCAGATTGTCTGCGCAAGGTCAAATAACAGGCCGATTCAGAACATGTATTTCCATCACCACTCCACAACCGGCTTGTTATGTAACTTACTTACAGTTTTTACGCCCCTTTCACCGCTGCCGCTACAGGCAAAAACGTCTGATCAGGTGCTGCAACACTGAGGTGGTTGGCTTGACGAAAGACAGGTCCAGATACTCATCCGGCTGGTGCGCCTGGGTGATATGACCGGGGCCCATCACTATGGTCTGGCAGCCAAGCTGCTGGATAAACGGCGCCTCGGTGCAGTAGTTGACCGACTCGGCGGCGCGACCGCTCGCCTTCTCAGCTTCGCGCACCAGCACAGAGTCGTCGGCGCAGGCGTAGGCGGGAATGGGCTCATGCAGATGCTGCAGATGCAGGCAGCCCGGCTGGTGGATCTCGATGGGAGAGAGCGCCTCTTTGAGCATCCCCATCAGCTCATCCGGCCCCACCTGCGGAGTGGGTCGCAGGTCGATATGTAGCTCGCAGCAGCCGCAGATGCGGTTCGGGCTGTCGCCGCCCTGGATGTAACCCAGGTTAAGGGTCGGCTGCGGCACGGCAAAGCGGTGGTCGGCGTAGCGATCTTTCAGATCCTGCTGCAAGCGCAGCACCTGCCCCATCGCCTTGTGCATGATCTCCATGGCGTTGACGCCGTTGGCGGGATCCGAGCTGTGACCGCTCTTGCCGGTAATGCGGATCGCCTCCGACATATGCCCCTTGTGGGCCACCACGGGCACCAGTCCGGTCGGCTCGCCAATCACGGCGTAGTCGGGTTTGAGCTCCGCCGCCGCGGCGATGGCGCGGGCCCCCGCCATGGTGGTCTCTTCGTCGGCAGTGGCGAGAATGCGCAGCGGCTTGGTCAGCTTGGTGAGGTCGATCTCTTTGAGCGCCTCGACGATAAAGGCGAAGAAGCCTTTCATGTCGATGGTGCCGAGGCCATAGAGGCGATCGCCCTCTTCCGTCACCTTGAAGGGATCCTTGCTCCAGCCCCCCTCATCGAACGGTACCGTATCGGTGTGACCCGCCAGCAGCAGACCGCCCTCCCCCTGACCGATCGTCGCCACCAGATTGAACTTGCCCGGCAGATCGGGGAGCGCCGTCACCTCGCACTGAAAACCGAGCTGACCGAACCAGTCGGCCAGCAGCCGGATCACCGCCTCATTGCTCTGATCCCACTTGGGATCCGTGCTGCTGATAGAGGGAATCGCAATAATATTCTTATAAAGTGAAAAAAAATCCAGATTGGCCATCAGCTCCTCCTTGCGTCCCCGGAATGTTTCTGTTAGAAAATACAAATGCAAAGTGAGTGCATGAATATTCTTTAATTTTACCTGAATATCTGGCTCATCAACAAAGGCTTCTAGTTGTAAGGGAAAGTTAATGTTCTGTCACCTGATCTATAACCGACGACACACACCCGCCTGAATTGCCCCTCCGCACTTGTGCAAAGGGGCGCTCGAACACCCTTGTGCACTGCAGCGTCATGCTGTGAATCTCGAACTCTGACTTGGAATATTCAACATGCTTAACACCGTTATCGTCGGTGCCAGTGGCTACGCGGGAGCCGAACTGGCCGCACTGGTACAGAACCATCCACAACTCAAACTGTTCGGCCTCTATGTCTCCGCCGGCAGTCAGGATGCCCACAAACGCTTCTCTGCCCTGCATCCCCAGTGGGTCGGCGCCCTCGATCAGCCGCTGCTGCCGCTGGACGACGACGGCATGACCCGGATCCTGACCCAGGCCGATCTGGTGCTGCTGGCCACCGCCCACGAGGTGAGTGCCGAGCTTGCGCCCAAGTTTCTCGCCAAGGGGCTGCCGGTGTTCGATCTCTCCGGCGCCTTCCGGGTCAAGGATCAGGGCTTTTACGACAGCTTCTACGGCTTCACCCACGACAGCGAACAGTGGCTGGGTCAGGCCGTCTATGGTCTGGCGGAGTGGAATGCCGATGCCATCGCTACCGCCCAGCTGATTGCGGTGCCGGGTTGTTATCCGACCGCCTCCCTCTGTGCTCTCAAGCCGCTGCAGCAGGATGGCCTGATTGCCAAGGGGTGGCAGCCCATCATCAACGCCGTCTCAGGGGTTTCCGGTGCCGGTCGCAAGGCGGCCATCAACACCAGCTTCTGCGAAGTGAGCCTCAATCCCTACGGCACCTTCAATCACAGACACCAGCCGGAGATCAGCCACCACCTCGGCAAGGAGGTGCTGTTCCAGCCCCACCTTGGCAACTATGTGCGCGGCATCCTGGCCACCATCTATGTGCAGCTGGCGGACGGCGTCACCCCCACCCAGGTGGATCAGGCCTTCCTCAAGGCTTACGAAGGCAAGCCGCTGGTGCGCCTCACCGGCCAGATGCCCTCTATTCGCGGTGTGGCAAACACCCCTTACTGCGACATCGCCTGGCAACAGCAGGGCAACATGCTGGTGGTGGTCTCCGCCATCGACAACCTGCTCAAGGGCGCCGCCTCGCAAGCCATGCAGTGCATAAATATCAAATTTGGTTTTGAACCGGCCACCGGCCTGATTTAAGGACTTAGGAAGGATCTCGAACATGGACAAACAGACGTTGGTAATCAAGCTGGGCGGCGCCCTTATCGAGAACGACGAGGCGCTGGCCGCCCTGTTCGCCACCCTCAAAACCTTTCTCGACGATCAGCACCGTCCGCTGGTGCTGGTGCACGGCGGTGGCTGTCTGGTGGATGACCTGCTCAAGGGGCTGGGTCTCACCTCCACCAAGAAGAACGGCCTGCGGGTGACCCCGTTCGAGCAGATCCCCTTTATTGCCGGGGCGCTGGCGGGCACTGCCAACAAGCAGATGATGGCCAAGGCGATCGCCACCGGCATTCCGGCGGTGGGGCTCTGTCTGGCGGATGGCGGCCTCTGTCAGGTGACCCAGCTCGACCCGGATCTCGGCGCGGTCGGCGAGTGCAAGCCGGGCAACCCGGCACTGGTGGCGGGCATCCTCGGTCAGGGCTTCCTGCCGGTGGTGAGCTCCATCGGCATCACCGCCGAGGGGCAGCTGATGAACGTCAACGCGGATCAGGCGGCCACCGCCATTGCCGAGGCGCTCGGTGCCGATCTGGTGATGCTCTCCGACGTGAGCGGCATCCTCGATGGCAAGGGCAAGCTGGTGCCCCAGCTCGACAAGCTGACCGCACTGGACCTGATGGAGAAAGGGGTGATCCGCGATGGTATGGCTGTCAAGGTAGAAGCGGCCCTGCACGCCGCCCAGACCCTTGGCAAGCCGGTCTGTGTCGCCAGCTGGCGTTACCCGGACCAGCTGCTCAAGCTGCTGGCTGGCGGCGCGGTCGGCACCCAAGTGGCCATTTGATCTCCACCGGAACAAGGAACATCCGATGCAACATCTTCTGAAAGACAGTGATCTGAACAAAGCCCAGATTGAAGCACTGATTGCGCTGGGCAAAGCAGTGAAAGCCGACCCGAAGAAGTACAGCCAGGCGCTGGCCGGCAAGAGCGTGGTCACCCTGTTCGAGAAACCCTCCCTGCGCACCCGGGTCACCTTCGACATCGGCATCGCCAAACTGGGCGGCCACAGCGTCTATCTGGATCAGCAGAACGGCGCGCTGGGCAAGCGGGAGTCTGTGAAGGATTTCGCCGCCAACCTGTCCCGCTGGTGTGATGCCATCGTCGCCCGGGTGTTCGATCACCAGACCCTGGTCGAGCTTGCTGAACACGGCTCTGTGCCGGTGGTGAACAGCCTGTGCAACCTCTACCACCCCTGTCAGGGGCTGGCCGACTTTATGACCATTGCCGAGCACTACGACGACCTGTCGAAGGTGAAGCTTGCCTACCTCGGTGATGGCAACAACGTCAGCCACTCTCTGCTGCTGCTGGGGGCGACTCTGGGCACCGACGTCACCCTGATATGCCCGAAAGGCCACGGCCCGGATACCCAGATCTTCCTGCAAGCGCAGGCGCTGGCGGCCAAGTCGGGGGCAACCATCCACATCAGCGATGACGTGGCAGATATCGAAGGGTTCGACGTGGCCTACACAGATACCTGGGTCTCCATGGGCGACAACACCCCGATGGAGCAGGTCAAAGACCTCTTTATGCCTTACCAGATCAACCAGGCCCTGCTCGACCGCACCGGCATCCAGCACGTGCTGCATTGCCAGCCGGCTCATCGGGAGCTGGAGATCACCTCGCAGGTGATGGATGGCCCCGCCTCCCTCATCATGGACGAGGCCGAAAACCGGATGCATATCCAGAACGCCGTGTTGCTGACCCTTCTCGGCGGCAAGTAACGCGGCAATCAACCTGAATCACGACCCTTTATCGAATCATCATGGAGAGAAGTAAAATGAGCGGAATCAACAAGATCGTACTGGCTTACTCGGGTGGACTGGATACCTCGGCCATCATTCCCTGGCTCAAAGAGCACTATGACGCCGAAATCATCGCCTTCGTGGCCGACGTCGGTCAGGAGCGCGACGATCTGGAAGGGATCGAGCAGAAGGCGATCGCCTCCGGCGCCACCAAGTGCATCGTCAAGGATCTGCGGGAAGAGTTCGTCAAAGAGTACGTCTATCCGACCCTGAAGACCGGCGCCGTCTATGAAGGCACCTATCTGCTGGGTACCTCCATGGCTCGTCCGGTGATCGCCAAGGCGATGGTCGAGGCCGCGCTGGCGGAAGGGGCCGATGCCATCTCCCACGGCTGCACCGGCAAGGGTAACGATCAGGTGCGTTTCGAAGGTGCGGTTGCCGCGCTGGCGCCCCAGCTGAAAGTGATCGCCCCGTGGCGGATCTGGGACATGCGCTCCCGGGAAGATCTGCTCTCCTATCTGGAGACCCGCAACATCCCCTGCAAGGCGACCCTGAAGAAGATCTACAGCCGCGATGCCAACGCCTGGCACATCTCCACCGAAGGTGGCGAGCTGGAGAGCACCTGGAACGAGCCGTCCGAAGCGGTCTGGCAGTGGACCGTACCGGCCGAGCAGGCTCCGGATCAGCCGGAGTACGTCAAGCTGACCGTGGCGCAGGGTGAAGTGGTGGCCGTTGACGACCAGCCGCTCAGCCCGCACCAGATCCTGATGACCCTGAACGAGCGTGCTGGCAAGCACGGCGTGGGCCGCATCGACATCACCGAAAACCGGATGGTGGGGATGAAGTCCCGTGGCTGCTACGAGACCCCGGGCGGTACCGTGATGGTCGCCGCGCTGCGCGCCGTGGAAGAGCTGGTCTTGGATCGCCCGACCCGCGCCTGGCGGGAGAAGCTGGGTGCCGAGTTCTCCCATCTGGTTTATGACGGCCGCTGGTTCACCCCGCTGTGCAAGGCGATCCTTTCCTCTGCCAACGCCATCGCCGAAGATCTCGACGGTGAAGTGGTGCTGAAGATGTACAAGGGTCAGGTCACTGCGGTGCAGAAGAAGTCGCCGAACAGCCTCTACTCCGAAGACTTCGCCACTTTCGGGGCCGATGAAGTGTATGACCAGAGCCATGCCGAAGGCTTTATTCGTCTCTACACCCTGGCCAGCCGGATCCGCGCCATGAAGGAGCAACATCAGGCTATCGGTGGCGACCACACCCACGGTTAAGCAAGCGCGATAACCCGTTGATTCCGTTGAGGGGGCATGGCCCCCTCTTCTACAGGCAGAGAGCACAGCCCCCTGATCCATCATCGACGGGTGTGACAAGAGCGGCAGCGCCCGGGCCACTTCTGTGAGATAACAGGCTCGCAGAAAAACAGGGCACGATTTCAAGCTCGACGGCACAAGGCGCCGCCGACAACGCATTCAAGGAGAGCAGTATGGCACTTTGGGGTGGACGCTTCAGTCAGGGAGCCGATAGCCGGTTCAAGCAGTTCAACGATTCGCTGCGGTTTGATTACCGGCTGGCGGAGCAGGATATTCAGGGATCCATGGCCTGGGCCCGCGCGCTGGTGAAAGTGGGCGTATTGACCGCCGATGAGCAGGGCAAACTACAACAGGCGATGGAGGTGCTGCTCGCCTCGGTGCAGCAGGATCCCCAGCAGATCCTGAGCTCGGACGCCGAAGATATCCACTCCTGGGTCGAGAGCCAACTGATTGCCGCCGTCGGCGATCTCGGCAAGAAACTGCACACCGGCCGCTCGCGCAACGATCAGGTCGCCACCGACCTGAAACTCTGGTGCAAGGCGCAGGGCGAGCTGCTGCTCGGCTCCATCACCGCCCTGCAACAGGGGCTGGTCGCCTCCGCCCGCGCCAATCAGGCCGCCGTGCTGCCCGGCTACACCCACCTGCAGCGGGCCCAGCCGGTCACTTACGCCCACTGGGCGCTGGCCTATGTGGAGATGCTGGAGCGGGATTATTCCCGGCTGCAGGATGCCCTCAAGCGCCTCGACACCAGCCCGCTCGGCTGCGGTGCGCTGGCGGGCACCGCCTATGCCATCGACCGCGAAGCCTTGGCGCTCGACATGGGCTTTGCCGGTGCCACCCGCAACAGTCTGGATTCGGTCTCCGATCGGGATCACGTGGTGGAACTGATGCACGTGGCGTCCCTCTCCATGACCCACCTGTCGCGCTTTGCCGAAGACCTTATCTTCTACAACACCGGCGAGGCGGGCTTTGTCGAGCTCTCCGACGCGGTTACCTCCGGCTCGTCGCTGATGCCGCAGAAGAAGAACCCGGATGCGTTGGAGCTTATTCGTGGCAAGACCGGCCGTGTAGTCGGCGCCCAGATGGGCATGCTGATGAGCCTCAAGGCGCTGCCGCTGGCCTACAACAAGGACATGCAGGAAGACAAGGAGGGGCTGTTCGATGCCCTCGATACCTGGCACGACTGCCTCGATATGGCGGCGCTGGTGCTGATCGATCTGAAGGTGAATGGTGAGCGCACCATGGCGGCGGCGCAGGGCGGCTATGCCAACGCTACCGAGCTGGCAGACTATCTGGTGGCCAAAGGGATTCCGTTCCGTGAAGCGCACCATATCGTCGGTGAAACCGTGGTCTTTGCCATCAGCGTGGGCCGCCCGCTGGAGGAGCTCTCCATCGGTGAATTCCAACGTTTCAGCCCGGTGATCGAGTTCGACGTCTACCCCAATCTGGAGCTGGAAGCGACCCTGGCCAAGCGGGTCGCCAAAGGCGGCGTCGCCCGCGAGCAAGTAGAAGCAGCCCTTACTGCCGCAGAGCAGTGGCTGGCCAAGCGGGTGGGTTAAGCCAACCGGCTTGTGATCCAAAGTTGAAAGCAAAACGGCAACCCGAGGTTGCCGCTTTGCTTACAAATTCATTTTATCTCAATTAAATTAACTGTTAGCCCACTAGCGATATAACACCGAACGAGCAAAAATATTTTCGCCATCAGATCCTAGCTGAACAATACAATTATTAGATGAGTGTACATAAACACTTTGAAATACAACATCAAACTTATCTTTTGAGAAGGTTAGGTTTTCACTAATATCAGCTAATGTACCAGCTAAATAGTCAGGCAACCTTATCAGTGCATCGAATCTATTTTTACCTACTTTGTCTGGCACTTCAAAAGTGACATTAGGGTTGTTTAATATTACATTGCCCAATTCATTCGTCTCGTTATTATCACAAGCCGACAGCATTAAAATAAAGTATATGTAGGATAAGTCATATACAACCGTATCATTATTTTCAATTAACTTATCTCTATCTGAGACCCATCTGATATGACCCGCACCAGTTGATTTTGTAACTAGATAGAACACTGTTGCAGCAAATGAAGATGCAAGATGAATTTGTCTGGCCAGACTAACATTCAGCTGTTTTCGGCCTAAGTCATTCAAAAATACATCCAATCTTTTCAATGTATCAGTGAAATAAGTAGGGTCTAATGTATCACTTTTAAGAGAGCTATCCTTAAGCGAATTTATTAAATTAGATACATCTGGGATAAATTCACGCATTTCAGCCACACCCAAATAATCACGTAACAAAGCCGACTTTCTATTTATCACAAATGATATGCTAAATGTTATAGGATATTCACATGTCAAATAGTCAATTAGTCCTTGAGGAACCCGTCTGACTTTTTTCAAATCTCGAGGCGCCACTTTAGATATATATTCCATTATGTTTTCAGTTTTATCATGATTAGCTATAATCACAAAAGAAAACACATCGTTATTTTTCTCGTTATCTCCCACACAATAATCTGAAACAACAGTCCATGGCATTCCATCCGGATATTTTTCAAACCATTCATGCATGTTATTTTTTATAGTTTCTGTCACCTTAATAAAAATAGGTAATAAATCCACCATCCTGCCTCCAAAATAAGCAACAAGATATCATTAAAAATAACCTGTATATTTATAATGCAATTGTGATTTTTTAAAATTAAAGTCGATACTAATCTATCGTATTTTGGATCAATCTAACAGGTGATAATACCTTATTTCCTTACCTTATATTTTACGCACTGGCATTGAGCAGCTTGCCAACCCCCTCCCCCTTGCCATTGGGCAGGGTCTGTTTAAAGGCGCCGAGCAGCTGATCGAGGTTGAGATCGCTGGCACCAAGGGTGCCCTTGAGGGTATCGAGTTCACTTTGCAACGCATCGAGGCGGGTACTCTGGATGCCGCTCGCCAGCTGGTTGCGGGCGCTATCGATGGCGGCTGGGAGGGATTGACCGCCATTCTCCTGCCCCAGAGTCTGCATCAGCTCCCCCATAAAGTGGTTGATGGCCGAGCGGTTCTGTTCGCTATCGGCATCCTTGATACCGAGTCGCTGGAACAAGCTCTGGACAGTCGGGGCAAGGCGATCCTCCTGTACGGCAGGCTGCACAGGCTCAGGTTTGCTACTGCTGACAAGCAGCTGACTGCCCAGCTTGAGGGCGATCGAGGCAAGGGGAAGCAGGCTGCTGATCATGATAACTCTCCGCGACAACGACCCTTGATGGTGTTGCCAAGAGATGTGCATAAGCGGGGCCAGCACGGCGATAAAACGTACCGCACCGGCTAATCCCTTGAATGGCTGATCTATTTGTTCAAGCAGCACGCAGGAGATAGCCGAGCGCAAAGGGGAGTCAGGCGGCCAGTAGCTGCCGCCACGGGCGGTAGTGGCAATATGGTGGCAAAGCGTTTTGCCGCCCACCCGAGCCGCGACACCTTCCTTTCACACCCTGATCGCCAACTCTTTGAGCCACTTGCGCTGCTGATGGCACCAACAGAGTAAAACCTGACAAAAGCACCGCAGCGATCAGGCACCGAATAACGACCTGCGGGCTTACTAATCGAGCGGTGATCCGCCCACAAGGCGTGACCAATAGAAATGAAAAGAGGCTCCGAAGAGCCTCTTTTTGTATCCGTGTCTGAACCCGACTCAGCCCAGCAGCAGATAGAGCTGGTGAGCGGCCACACCGGCGCACAGGCCGCCGATGGTGTGGGCAACGATGGCGCGGGAGGTGAGGTGGCGATAGCCGAGGGCATCGAGCATGGCGGTGTGGGTGCTCAGGAAGCCACTCCAGCACATCCCCATGGCGGTAAACACCGCGACCTCGTTACCGGTGATCCACCCCTTGGCAATAAAAGGCGGCACCAGTGACATGGCGGCACCAACCGCACCAAGCGAGGTGGCGGGGAAAGCGACCAGCTCCGGCTGCTGGAAGCCGAACAGCAGGTCAAACAGCCAGCTCACCTTGGCGGCCAGCACCGGCAGCAGGGCAACCCCCTGAAACGCTTCGCCGGTATAGCCCTTGTCGCCCGGGCCAAAGGTGAGCAGCATCACGAAGGTGCTGATGATCAGCACACCCGGGATCACCGCCATCCCCAGCTCCACACCGGATTTGCCGCCATCGAGCAGAGAGTTGAGGATCCGCAGCCAGCCGGGAGCCGCCTCTTTGGTCACCCCGACCTTGCGGCCGTCGGACGATACAGCGTCATCGTTCAGCACTTCCCCCACCAAGGGGCGGATCATCCGTTGCATCAATCGGGTAGAGACCACCGAGCCCACCAGAGCACCCAGCAGCCCGATCAGCGCCGCGCTGGCGGTGGATTCACCGCTCGGCAGTTGCAGGGTGGCCATAAAGGTCACCACGATCAGCCCCATGCCGAAGGCGGTGCCGAAGTTGGTCAGCGACACCAGCTGCCACGGAGTGAAGCCTTTGCGAAAGCGGCTGTCCTTGGCGAGGCTGATCACCGCCGGGTTGTCGGAGAAGAAGGTCATCAGCGCCGCCAGCGCGGTGCGACCGGGCAGACGAAACACCGGCTTCATCAGTGGGGCCAGCAGCACCTCCAGCAGGCGGATCACCCCGAACTCGCTCAAGAGCTGGCTCAGGGCACCGGAGAGCACAGTGATCCCCATGATAAAGAGCACGGTATTGAGCAGCAGCTGGTGGGCGGTATTGAACAGGGTGTTGACCATGGCAGAGAGGCCCATCTGGCTGCCGAGGTAACCGAACAGGCTGCCAAGAATAAGCAGCACCAGCACGGGTTCCATCCAGTTTCGAATGGCGGCAAGTCGCCCCTTTGACTCTATAACTACATGATTTTCCATATCTATCCTGCGGTTCATCTGTGCGTGTGTGGTTGTTTTTATGGTTAAAAAATGGCTGCGCCAAATAGAAAAAAGCCCTTGTCTTGCGACAAGGGCTTTTTGAATTGGCTCCTCCTACTGGACTTGAACCAGTGACATACGGATTAACAGTCCGCCGTTCTACCGACTGAACTAAGGAGGAATTGTAATTGGTGCCCAGAGACGGAATCGAACCGCCGACACGGGGATTTTCAATCCCCTGCTCTACCGACTGAGCTATCTGGGCAAATGGTGCCGGCTACCGGAATCGAACTGGTGACCTACTGATTACAAGTCAGTTGCTCTACCTACTGAGCTAAGCCGGCACACTTTAAACCATTGTGCATGAACAAATTTTTATTTCATGGCACCAAATTTTGGTGCCCAGAGACGGAATCGAACCGCCGACACGGGGATTTTCAATCCCCTGCTCTACCGACTGAGCTATCTGGGCGTGGGCGCTATTAAACGGATTTTAAGGCGGATGGTCAACGGGAAATTTCACTTTTTGTCTCGTTCGTCTCTTTTTTGCGCAGCATCGTCCATTTCTGCCACTTCCTCGGCACAGGCCGCACGTTTTCGCCCCCAGACTCTGGGTTCTTCCCCCTTGAGCAGGCGGGAGATGTTCTCGTGATGGCGGAGCAGGATAAGGCAGGAGAGCAGCGAGACTGGCAGGGTATATTCGGGTTTGAGCAGGTAGGTAAAGAGCGGCGTCAGCAGCACGGTAATGATGGAGGCCAGCGAGGAGTAGCCGCTCACCAGCAGCACCAGCAGCCAGGTGCCAATCACGGCGCCCCCCATGGTAAAGCCGATGGGCAGCATGGTACCGAGCGCCGTCGCCACCCCCTTGCCGCCACGAAAATGAAAGAAGAGGGGGTACATATGGCCGAGACAGGCGGCGACCCCGATAAAGCCGAGGTAGACGGGTTTGATCTGCAGATACCAGGCGAGATAGACGGGAACCGTCCCTTTGAGCACATCGAGCAGCAACACCACCAGTGCCGCCATCCGGCCGCCGAGGCGCAGCACATTGGTAGCCCCCGGATTGTGGGAGCCGTGGTCACGGGGATCCGGCAGACCCGTGATGCGGGAAACCAGCACTGCACTGGATAGAGAACCACCCAGGTAGGCCAGAATAATCATCAAAATCGTCAGGGCCGTCATCTTGGTCGTTTTTACCACGATATGAATGGGGTATGATGCGGGCCACATACGCTGGCATGGGCCCATGCCCACCCAGAGCGCCTCGGCAAGCCTGTTGCCCGGCCAGCATCCCTGCGCTGTCATCACAGCCCATCAAGAGTAAAGAAGAAGTACAGTCATGGACAAGGTGTTTATTCGCGGACTCGAAGTTTTGACCACCATAGGTGTATATGAGTGGGAGAAGGGCATTCGCCAAAAGCTCCGTTTTGACCTCGAGATGGGGTTCGACAACCGCCCCGCGGCAGCAACCGACGACATCAATCTGGCACTGGATTATGCCGACCTCTCCAACAAGATTTGCGAGCATGTCACCGGCAAAGTCGTTGAGCTGGTCGAGACCATGGCCGAGCAGGTTGCAATGCTGGTGCTCGCCGACGAGCGGGTACAGTGGGTCAAGGTGACCCTCACCAAGCCGGGCGCCGTGCCCAATGCCGCCGGGGTCGGCGTCGAGATCCTGCGCCATCGCACACCAACTGCGAGCAGCAACTGATGACCACCATCTATATCAGCCTCGGCTCCAACATCGAGCGAGAGCGCCATATTCGCGCCGGGCTCGATGCCCTGCACGCCGAGTTTGGCGAGCTGCGGGTCTCCCGGGTATTCGAGAGCGAGGCGGTCGGCTTCAACGGCCGCCCCTTCTACAACCTGGTGGCGGCTGCCGAGACCGATCTGCCGCTGACCACCGTCTGCCAGCGACTGCGGGCCATGGAGTTCGCCCACGGCCGCGAGCCGGATGCCAAGAAGTTCGCCCCGCGCACCCTGGATCTCGATCTGCTGCTCTATGGCGATCTGGTCTGCGACACCCCGCTGGTGCTGCCGCGCGGTGAAGTGCTCACCAACGCCTTCGTGCTCTGGCCACTGGCCGAGCTGGCCCCCAAACTGCGCCACCCCGTCGATGGCCGCACCATGGGCGAGCTGTGGCAAGCCTATGACAAGGCCTCCCAGCAGCTGTGCCCTATTCCCTTTCACTGGGAAGCGTGCGAATTGCAGCATCACTGATCCGCAAGGGCGCCTCACGGCGCCCTTGTTGTTTGCACAGACAGGGTTGCTTATCACGGATAAGAAAGTGTCATTGGGCCTGACCCTGCGAGGCTGGCAGGATAGCGCCCACTACAGGAGAACCCCATGCCACTCGATACCATTCACCATTTCAACTGCCAACTGCTGGCAGAACTGCCCCACCAGCGCTATGAGCATGAACCCATCCTCGACTACGCCACCGATGAAAAGGTCAAGGCCCGCCTCGGCTGGCAGGCGGAGTTCAGCAAGACCCTGTTTCTCAAGTTCAAGGATGGCCGCTTCGCCCTGCTGCTGACCCACAGGGACGGACGGCTCGACAACAAGGCGGTCAAGGCCGCACTCGGTGCCAAGCCCTCCATCTGCACCGCCGAAGAGATGCAGGCGGAGATTGGCTGCCTGCCGGGAGCGGTCTGCCCCTTCCTGCCCCGCGCCGATATTCCGCTACTGGTGGATCCGCAACTGCTCAACCACACCGCCTTCACCTGGACTCCGGGCCACCCGGAGCAGACCTTTCTGCTGGCGACCGAGCATCTGGCCGAAGTGTTGGCGCAGCTCCCCTGCGAGGTCAGCTATCTGCCCGCGCCGACGGCGTAGCCCCATCGCGCGCCAGCTGGGCGAAGATCAGCGCCGCCAGCATGGAGAGCAACCCGACACAGAGGTAGGTAAGGTGGAACCCGGCCAGCCACTGACCCTCGGCCACTAAGGTGCCCGCTGAGGTGCCCGCCGAGAAGAGCCCGAGCAGGCTGGCGGCAATCGCCACCCCCAAACTCATGGAGAGTTGCATCACTACCGAGAGCAGACCGTTGCCACTGCTGGCCAGGGTCGGGCTGAGATCTTGCAGCGTGAGAGTGTTCATGGCGGAGAACTGCAGCGAGTTGATGGCGCCGAAGATCGCCAGCCAGCCCAGCAAGACCCCGTAGGGGAGCTGGTTGTCGATAAAGTAGAAGCTGGCGATCATCGCCCCCAGCAACAGGGTGTTGCCGATCAGAATGCGGCGATAGCCCACCTTCGGAATAAGCTTGTTAACCAGCGTCTTGGTCAGCATGGCGCCAATCACGGTGGGGATCATGGTCATCCCCGCCTTGCTCGGGGAGAAACCGAGCCCCAGTTGCAGAAACAGCGGGGTGAGGAAGGGCATGGCGCCGCTGCCGAGGCGGGCAAACAGGTTGCCCCAGATGCCGATGGCAAAGGTGGTGGTCTTGAATAAGTTCAGGCTAAAGAGCGGCTGCTGTGCATTGGCGGCATAGAGCCAGTAGCTCGCCATCGCCGCCAAGCCGAAGATCAGTGCAAACAGCGCCCAACCGGTCGAGATGCTGTGCTCCCCCAGCCCCTGCAAGCCGACCGACACCAGCACCATGCCGACGCTGAACATCACAAATCCCTGCCAGTCGAACCGGGCGGTCTGCTGCCGCAGCTCCGGCATAAAGTGCCAGCTGGCGATAAAGCCGAGCAACCCCACCGGCAGGTTGATGAGAAACACCCAGTGCCAGCTCGCCACTTCCACCAGCCAGCCACCGAGCGCCGGCCCCATCAGCGGGCCGAGCAGCCCCGGGATGGTGACAAACGACATCACCCGCAGCAGCTCGTGCTTGTCATAAACCCGCAGCACCGCCAACCGTCCCACCGGCATCAGCAGCGCACCGCCAATCCCCTGAAGTACCCGGGCGACCACCAGCATGGAGAGCGAATTGGAGGCGGCGCAGGCGAGCGAGCCGAGGGTAAAGAGCGAGATGGCGGCCAGATAGATGCGGCGGGTACCGAATCTGTCTGCCAGCCAGCCGGAGGCCGGGATCAGCAGCGCCACCGTCAGCATGTAGGCAATGATCACCGACTGCATCTGCAGCGGGCTCTCTCCCAAGGTCTCGGCCATGCTGGGCAGGGCGGTGTTGAGAATGGTGCCATCCAGCGCCTGCATAAAGAAACCGACCGCCGCCAGCAGGGGCAGCCATTTGCGCTGGGCATCTGTCACTGTGTGGCTCATTGCCACCTCCATTATTTTTGCGGGGGAGCGGCGGCGGTCAGGAAGAGATCGACACAACTCAGGGTCCAGGCATCCTGCTCGGCAGCGCTCTGGGTCAGCGGCAGACCCAGCTCACGGAGCATGCGCTCCTTGCCCTGCCACATCAGCAACAGCTGCAAGGCGGCCTGTTCGCTGTCTTGATGGCACAGCAGGCCTTGCTGCTTCTGCTGCTCCAGCCAGTTGGACAGCATCTCGGTCACGTAGAGCGGGCCCGCCTCGAAAAAAAGGGTGGCCAGCTGGGCATCGTTGCAGCTGATGCAGGTGCGAAAGATATTGATGGCATCATCGCTCAGGATCAACTTGCGAAAGCTGCGACCAAAGGCAATCAGGCTCTCCCGCACATTGTTGCCACGCAGCAACACCTCCGGCATCAGCTCGCTGCTGACGCACTTGCTGCCCACCGCTTCGGCAAACAGCGACTCCTTGTTGGCAAAATGGCTGTAGACCGTCTGCTTGGAGACGCCCGCTTCACTGGCCACCATGTCCATGCTGACCAGATGCAGACCGTGCTGACAGAAGAGCCGCCCGGCAGCATCGAGGATCGCAGCCCGCTTCTGCTGACTACGGGGTGAAATGTTCATTTTTCCTCCACAATCAAACTGGACAGTCTAGTTTCGAAAAACTAGACTCACCGGTGTGATTTGATGTTATGTCAACCAGAGGATGATGTCATGACACTTTGCTTAATCCTGCTGGCGCTGTTACTGAGTGGCTGCAGCCCGGTCACTGAGTCAGAAGAAACACCCGCCCTGACCCGGGTGATCGCCCAGCCGCTGCAAGCCAGCGATCACTACCCGGTGCTGCACCGCTTCAATGGCCGGGTGATCGCCCCCGAGCACAGCCAGATAGGCTTCGAGCTGGCAGGGCGGATCGCCACTCTGCACAAGGGACGCGGAGAGCCGGTCGCGGCCGGCGAACTGCTCGCCACACTGGACACCCGGCTGCTGGCAGTGGAAGCCAAAGAGCTGGCCGCCCGGGCCGCCCAGAACGAGGCCGAGCTGACCCTTGCCCGGCAGACGCTCGATCGACTCACCGCCCTGCGCCAGCAGCAGTTCAGCTCCCGTCAGGCGCTGGATGAACAGCAAGGCAAAGTCCGCATGCTGGAGGCAAGCGCCAACCAGCTGGCCGCCGCCCTCGAAGCCAACCGGGTCAAACAGGAGAAATCACAGCTGCGCGCCCCCTTCAACGGGATTGTGGTCAGCCGCGAGCAGGCATTGGGGGCCGTGGTAGCCGCAGGCCAGCCTCTCTTCTCCCTGACCCGCAGCGGCCAGTGGGAGGCCGATATCGGCGTGCCGGTGAAACAGGCCGAGTCCCTGATCGTCGGCCAACACTACCCCCTGCAAAGCGGGGAGCAATCACTGGAGGGGCGCCTGCTTAATCTGGGGGTACAAGTGGACGGGCAGACCCACACCCGCACCGCCCGCTTCCAGCTGATCCGGGGCGGCGAACAACTGGCAGAGGGGCAACTGATCACCCTGCTGCATCAGACCCGCGAGCCCACCCGCGCTTACGAAGTGCCGCTCACCGCACTGACCCAGGGATTGCGCGGCAGCTGGACCCTCTACCTGCTCAACGACGAAACGCCACCCCGAGTGGTCAGTCGGGACGTCACCCTGCTGCAGCAAGATGGCGAGCGGGCCTGGATCAGTGGTGCCCTGAACGGACAAGAACAGCTGGTGACCGATGGCCTGCATAAACTGGTGCCGGGCCAGCAGGTCACCCTGACAACCAGCGTGGATCATCAGGCGGCGCATCCGGAGCCACAGTCATGATCCGCCCGTTTATCGAGAATGGCCGACTGCTGCTGTTGACGGTCGCACTGCTGCTGACGGCCGCCTTTGCGGCATTGCAGACCCTGCCCAGAACCGAAGATCCCCAGCTCACCAGCCGTTTTGCCAGCGTGGTTACCCACTTCCCCGGGGCCAGCGCCGAACGGGTGGAAGCGCTGGTGAGCGAGCCCATCGAGAACCGGCTGCGGGCCCAGAGCGAGATCAAGCTGATCGAGTCGAGCTCTCGCCCCGGTCTCTCCATCATCAATCTGGAGCTCAAGGATGAGGTCAGCGATGTCGAGCCTGTCTGGTCCAGAGTCCGTGACCGGCTGGCAGATCTTGCCGCCGGACTGCCAGCCGGCGCCAGTGCCCCCAAGCTGGATGACGAGAAAGGCTACCCCTTCACCCGGCTGGTCAATGTGGTCTGGCGCGGGCCGGGCCAGCCGCAGCTGGATCGCCTCGCCCGCTACAGCGCCGAGCTGGAACGCCGGGCTCGCCAGCTGCCGGGTACCGAATACGTCGAGCGGGTCGGGGCACCGCAGGAGGAGATCGAGGTACGGTTCGATCCCCTCGCCCTCAGTGCCAGCGGCATGAGTGGCGAACAGCTTGCCCAGGCGCTGAGTGGTGCCGATGCCAAAGTGGCCGCCGGGGAGCTGCAGGGCAGCCACAATCGCTTTCAGGTGGAGATCCGCGGTGCCCTCGATACCCTGGAGCGGATCCGCCAGATCCCGCTGCGTACCGGCGAGCAGGGCCAGACCCTGCGCCTTGGCGATCTGGCCGAGGTAAGACGTACCCTGCACCAGCCGGAGAGCCAGCTGGCCTTTGCCAATGGTGAGCGGGCCGTGGTGGTCGGTCTGCGCATGGCACAGGATCACCGCATCGACCTCTGGTCGGCACGGGTCGATACCATGCTGGCCCAGCTGGAACAGGACTTGCCGGATAATATAGGTCTCGTCACCAGCTTCGATCAGCAGCGTTATACCGATCAGCGGCTCGACACCCTGCTCATCAACATTGTGCAGGGCTTCCTCATCATAGTGGCCGTGCTGCTGGTGACCTTGGGAGTCAAGGCCGCCATTATCGTGGCCCTGTCGCTGCCGCTTACCGTGGCGTTCTCTTTCGCCTGCATGAACCTGATCAATCTGCCCATTCACCAGATGTCGGTCACCGGTCTGGTGGTGGCGCTCGGGATCATGGTGGACAACGCCATCGTCATGGCGGATCGGGTGCAATATCAGCGCCGCCACGGCATGGCCATGAGTGCCGCCGCACTGGAAGCCATCGGCCACCTCTGGCTGCCACTGCTGGGCTCCACCCTCACCACCATGCTCGCCTTTATGCCGATCATTCTGATGCCGGGCCCCGCAGGCGAGTTTGTCGGCGGTATCGCCTGGGCGGTGATCTGCTCACTGCTGGGATCCTACCTCATCGCCCACACCCTGGTGGCTGGCCTCGCAGCCCGCTGGATTGGCAGTGACCAAGGAGGATGCTGGTATCAGGATGGCTTGCACCTGCCCCGGGTGAGCGCCCGTTTCCAGCAGAGCATCGCCATGGCGCTGGCTCACCCCTGGCGCACCCTGCTGCTGGTCAGTCTGCTGCCCCTGCTCGGTTTCTGGGTGGCGGGCCGCATCACCGAACAGTTCTTTCCCCCTGCCGACCGGGACATGATCCACATCGAGGCCAGCCTATCCCCACAGGCGAGCCTGGCGCGCACCCGCGAGCTGGCACTGGGGATCTCCGTCGAGCTGGCCAGCCTCCCCGAGCTGGTTCGTCAGGACTGGGTGGTGGGCGACAACGCCCCCAGCTTCTACTACAACCTGGTGCCCAGAAAACAGGGGCGGGCCGATTACGCCCAGGGGATGATCACCCTGCAGGATGCCGATGCTGCCGAGCGGCTCATTCCACAACTGCAGCAGCGGCTCGATGCAAAATTTCCCGAAGCGCAGATCCTGGTGCGCAAGCTGGAACAGGGGCCGCCTTTCAATGCCCCGGTCGAACTGCGGCTGTTTGGCCCCGACCTCGAACAGCTGCACCGTCTGGGAGAGGAGCTGCGCAGTCTGCTCGCCAATACCCCGGCCGTGGTGCAGACCCGCGCCACCTTGCAGGCAGGGGCCCCCAAACTCTGGTTGCAGGTCGATGAGGAGGCCGCCCGACTGGCAGGCATGAGCCTGACCGATGTTGCCTCCCGGCTGGCGGGCGCACTGGATGGCAGGTTGGGCGGCACTGTGCTGGAAGGCACCGAGTCAATCCCGGTTCGGGTGCGACTGGCCGAGCCCTTGCGTCAGGATCCGGATGCGCTGCTCAATGTGCCGCTGTCGCTCACCGGCACCGGCCAGCAAGGGGCAGCCAATCTCACCTTGCGGGCACTGGCCACTCCCGAGCTGCTGCCAAGCTGGGGGGAGATCAGCCGTCGGGATGGTGAGCGGGTCAATGTGCTGGAGGCCTATCTGGCGGTCGACGTACTGCCGCAAACCGTGCTGGAGCAGGTCAAAGAGAGGCTGGCCGCCAAGACGCTGGCGTTGCCGCCGGGCTATCGACTGGAGTTTGGCGGAGAAGCCGCCAAGCGGGATGAATCGGTGGGCAATCTGATGGCGCACGTCAGCCTGGTTGCCGTGCTGCTGGTGGCCGTGCTGGTGCTCAGCTTCAACTCGTTCCGGCTGGCAGGCATCGTCACCCTGGTGGCGATCCAGTCGGCGGGGCTCGGGCTGCTGGGGGTCTGGCTGCTGGGCTACCCCTTCGGGTTTACGGTGATCATCGCCCTGCTAGGACTGATGGGGCTGGCCATCAACGCCGCCATCGTCATTCTGGCCGAGCTGAAGGCAGACCCGCTGGCACAACAGGGCAATCTGCCGCAGATCCGTAATCTGGTGGCCGGTTGCAGCCGCCACATCGTCTCGACCACCATCACCACAGTGGGCGGCTTCATCCCGCTATTGCTGGGGGGCGGCGGCTTCTGGCCACCCTTTGCCATCGCCATCGCCGGTGGCACAGCGCTGGCGACCCTGCTCTCGTTCTACTTTGTGCCGGTGGCGTTTGTGCTGTTCAACCGTCGCCGTCCTGACCTGATGCAGGAGAGCTGCAACGCGCAAGATCAGTTGTCGGGCTGACCCAGCATGGCTTTGAGCCGCTCTTCCAGAGTGGGCTCGGGGGCCTTTAAGGTCGCCATAAAGAGCTGCTCGATACCGGCCTTGTCCTGACTTTTCACGATAAACACCAGTCGGGACTGGGCCTTGCCCTCCGGCCAGTCGCCCAGCGCCTGCAGCGGATAGAGCTGGCCGTGGACGCCGTGGATCACCACCGGCTGGCTCTCCCCTTCCAGCTGCAAAATCCCCTTGAGGCGCAGCAGGGCATCGCCATATTGGGCCTGCACCGCATCGATGGCGGCCAGCAAGCGAGAGGGTTTGAGCGGCTCGCCGATACGCAGGGAGAAACTCTCGATGTTGCCGTGCTCGAAGTGGGTGGGCGCTGCTGTGCCCACCTTGGCGGCGAACGGTTGCATCTTCGGCTGCATCGGTGACGCCAGCCCCTGCTTGGGGGATTCGGTGCGCAGCCAGGCCAGCAGCTGGCGCACATCGCGCCCTGCCGCTTCGTTGTAGACGCCGAGCTTCTCCAGCACTGCTGGCGACAGTTCACCATTGGTCACCTGCTGGATCGGGGCCGCCGGATTGAGTGCCGCCAACTGGGCTTCGACCCGTGCCAGCTGCTCGTCATCCACCAGATCGCCTTTGCTCACCACCAGCAGATCCGCCAGCGCCACCTGTTTCACCGCTTCATATTGAGCCGCCAGCTGTTGCTCGATATGGCCGGCATCCACGACGGTGACAGTGCCATCGAAGCGGTAGCGCTGGGCGATAAAGCCCTCTTCGCGCAGGGTAAAAAGCACGGGGGCCGGATCCGCCAGACCAGTGGTCTCGATAATCAGCCGCTTGAACGGTTTGATCTTGCGCTGGATGGCCTTCATAAACAGCCCCTGCAGCGCCTCCACCAGAGAGCCCTGCACCGAGCAGCAGATGCAGCCGGAGTCGAGCAGCATCACCTGCTCATCCACCTGTTGCACCAGATGGTGATCCAGCCCCACCGAGCCGAACTCGTTGATCAGCACGGCGCACTCGCCAAGCTCCGGCTGCTTGACCCAGTGGTTGAGCAGAGTTGTCTTGCCGCTGCCGAGAAAGCCGGTCAGCAGGGTCACTGGGATACGGGTATCTTGCATATCGGTCATGTCAGATCCTTACCGGTTGGCAAACAGGTCGCTGAGCCAGCGGTTTTCAAAGCGGCCGTGGGGGTCGAGCTCGGCTTTCAACGCCACGAAGTCGTTCCAGCGTGGCAGCAGGGTCGGGAAGTCGTAGAGATCCATCGCCAGATGCTTGCCGAAGTGGGGAATGCCGCCAAGCGGCGCCAGCAGTTGTTGCAGCTCGCGCATCTGCTCCATGGAGCCGTTGACGAAGGTGCCGTCCGCCGCCAGATAGACCAGAAAACCGATCCAGCAGACCGGCTGGCCGTAGGCGGCGCTGAGCCAGGCCTCGGAAGGGCCGGTGCAGCGCAGGATAAAGGGGTAGTGCAGCACGCCCGGATTGGCCTGCTGCCACGCTTGCAGGGTCTCCAGCGCCTCGTTCATGCGATTAAGCGGCACCGCCACCTCACAGTTGATCTGGGGGGCCGGGATCCCCTTGCAGAGAATTTGGTAGACGTTGCCCACCAGATCGGAGGCATCCTTGAAGCGGCGCACCGTCTCGAAGTGCTCCCCCGCCAGCGCCTCATCCTTGGTATCTTTCGCCATCTTCTGCAAGGTGGCATCAATGGTGGCGTTCATGCGGGCGTCGATATCGCCATCCAGCAGCAGCGGCTCGCTGCCACCGGCGCGGTAGCGGGCAACCTCCTCATCGGAGGCGGGATCCACCAGCCAGATGTGGCTCTCGCCGGTCCAGGCAAACCACCAGCTCTTCACGAAGCCGTGCTCGCGGTTGAGCCGCTCGTTGTGCTCCAGGAGGAAGGGGTAATCGGTGGTGAACTTGGTGCAGCGCATGATGCGGTTCGGTACGGTACGCAGGGTGACGTCGAGCAGGATGCCGAGCATCCCCATCCCCATCACGAAGGCACCGAAGCGCGGGTCGGTGCGATCCACCAGGATGATGTCGCCACTGGCCAGCATCACCGTCATCGCCTCCACCGCATCGCACAGGGCTGACTGGTGCAGCCCCTGACCGTGGGTGCCGGTGCTGAGGGCGCCGCCCAGGGTCTGGATGCCGATAACGCCCGGGGATGCGGGCAGCATCCGCTCCATGGCGATCAGCTCGGCATAAACGGTATCGAGCGGCGTCCCCGCCTGATAGGTCACGGTATCGGCCGTTTTCGCCAGCTGGCCGCGCAGGTGGTGCAAGTCCACCAGCAGCGCCTGACTGCCCTCGGCATAAACGCTGTGGATGGGTTCGAAGGAGAGGCCGGAGCCGATAAGGCGCAGCTTGCGCTCGGGGTGTTCCCGCAGCAGCGCTTGCAGCTCGTCGCGGCTTTTCGGGCGCCACACCTGATCCAGCGCTCCGAGGGGATTGGTTCTCGACCAGTTGAACAGCACCTCCCGATTACCGATCGCCTTGATGCTGTGAAATGCCTGGAACTGAACCGTCATACCGCGCCTCATCTTTTACTGACGTCAAAATGAGCGCTGATTCTACCGAAAAGCGAGCCGCAAGGCATGAAAAACAAGCCCCTGCACTCGAGGGGGGATAGGGAGAGAGCACTCCCCTACCCTGCCAGACGGGAACTTGTCCGCCCGTCTGTCACCGATAGATCAGGTGGCGTTCGGGATGCCTCGCACCCCATCTGGCTGACGGGTTTGTGCCTCTTCCGGCAGCAGCTCCTCGCAGAACTGGCGCAGCGGCATGGGGCGGGCAAACAGGTATCCCTGTAAATAATCGACCCCTTTGGCCCTGAGGTAGTCAGCCTGACGCTCGCTCTCCACCCCTTCCGCCACCAGCGCCAGACCCAGCCGGGTCGCCAGATCGATCACGTTGTCCACGATATGTTCCGAGAGCGACTCGGTACCGATGCGGGCGATAAAGGATTTGTCGATCTTGAGGTAATCCACATGGAACTGCTGCAGGTAAGCCAGGCTGGAGTGGCCGGTACCAAAGTCGTCGATGGCGAGTTTGACCCCCATCTCGTCCAGCTGGCGGAACAGGGAGAGGGTCTGGGGATCTGACATCAACAGCTCCCGCTCGGTCAGCTCCAGCACCAGTACCACCTTGCCGGGGAGGAAGTGACCGAGAAAGGCGCGGCACTCGGCCAGCAGGGCAAAATCGTGACAATGGGCGGCGCTGATGTTGAAGCTGATATGAAACCCGTCGGGCAACTGCTCCTGAGAGCGGTTCAACCTTGTCGCCACCTGTTTCATGATATGGGTGGTCATGGGAACGATCAGTCCCGACTCCTCCGCTTGGGGAATAAAGAGATCGGGCCGGATCACCCCTTCATTGACATGCTCCCAGCGCATCAGCACCTCGGCGCCCATCATCTTGCCGTCGTGGCTGGCAATCAGCGGCTGCAGATAGGGAACAAACTCCCTGGCCCGCAGGGCACGTCGCAACTCATCTGTTGGCGAGCCGGGCCGCCCCAGCACCCACCACACCAGCCAGGCCAGCAAAAGCGAGGAAACCGCCAGCCACGACAGCGCCACATGCCGCGCGGCCCACAGCGACTTCCAGTAGACCGGCATGGCATAACCGGCATGGATGGTGAAAGGATAATGGGATGAGGTGAGGGCCTGGCTGATCCCGCGATGGAGGGTGGGCGCCTCGCTCAGATAGCGGCCAGACTCATTGAGCCAGGCCGACCCCACCTGCAGATAGAGCGCACTGGATTTTCCGCTCATGGAGAGCATGAAGCTGAGCTGGGTACTGTCGATGGCGCTCAAGGCGGCATCCTTCCCCTGTTCGGTGCGCACCACCAACAGCGGGTGATTTTGCCGCACCCGGTTGCCACTCATCAGCAGCAGCTTGCGGCCAGTGTAGATGGAGCCGTCATCGGCATCATTGGCCTCACCAAACAGCGAAGTGCAATTGATGATGCCGTTTCGCACCAGATTGACCGAACGCAGGAAAGGCTCGATGGCGACCTTCTTGCGCAGCACCAGCAGGTTGTCGCGACAGGGAGCATTCACCAAGGGCAGCACGGAGCGATTGGCCTGCTCCGCATGATCCAGCATCGACTCCATCAGGGTTCTGGCCTTGTGGGCCGAGGCGCTGGATTCCGCTTTCAGCTCCTGCACATAATTGCTGTGGATGAGCCAAGCTCCCACCAGCAGCGGCAGGGTAAAGACCAGCAAGGCACCGCCGAAGCGTAACCCGGTTCGGGAGAGATCGATCCTGAACAGAAACATAAAGAACCACGCCGCAATTCGTCGGGCCAGCCCGCACAAGCCAAAGAAAAAAGAAGTTAACTCACACCGATAGCAAAGCACTATTTTCGCGACCGGTCATAACCAGACAACATAACGTAAAGCGTGTATAAAACGAACTATAAGGTTTACTCAGGAATGAACGCTGCAGCAAAAGGCCCCGAACGGTTCAAACTCATCTGACGCATCTTCTGCTCTTGCAATCCATTTCCCAACCGTCCCGCAGCAAAGGTTAACTACTTGCCGGAAAGGTTCACTCTGCCAGTTGGAAATAACCTAGAAAAACCTTCCTGAATAGCATTGGTGATCTAATTCACACTACTGAATAACCGTCATAATAATCCAGTAAATGCAACATAATTAATCTACTCGTTCAATCAACATACTCTTAATATCAACTCACCAAAACAAAGAACATCAAATGATGATATTTGCCAACCATTAAACTCACCTGTAGATATTGGAATCCTATCCATAACCACATCAACCGTTGCCAAATATTGGCGAAGAAAGATATTGCACAATCATAAATGATATAACCTTGCCAAGGAGTCAGGTCATGAAAAGTAAACTAACGCCACTGGTCATAGCTCTCACCATAGCACTATCTGGCTGTGATAGTGATTCGACCACCATTTCTGACAACGTTCGTCCGACACCTGATAAATCGCTCATCCGGTATATAAACCCATTGATCGGCACCGGTGCAGATGGCCATACCTTTCCAGGAGCCGTCTACCCGGGTGGGCTGGTGCAGCTCTCCCCTGATACAGAGATGGAGGGGTGGGGCTCTGCGGCAGGTTATTTTGACCATGGCAAGCGATCAGATATTCCAGTTTATGGCTTCTCTCACACCCATTTGTCAGGCACTGGCATTACTGATCTTGGTGATATTCTAGTTTTGCCGTTTACCGATAAAAACGACACTACTTACAACACATTTGACAAATCCAATGAACAAGCAGAGGCGGGCTACTACTCCGTCATTCTTAACAATGGAAAAATCAAGGCAGAGTTAACAACGTCAGCCCGGGTTGGATATCACAAATATACCTTCACCAAAGGCAGCACCCCTGCAATTAAAATCGACCTTGATCATACCCTGAATAAGAGCTGGGGTAATCGTACCACTATTGGTGATATCGAGTTTGTCGATGAATACACCATTCGCGGCAAGCGCAGTTCGGATGGCTGGGCCAATAACCAGCACATCTATTTCTACGCAAAATTCAGCCAGCCAGTGGTCAAAGCCAGCATCGTTGTCGATGGCGTAACAACCGAAACGACCTTGACACAGGATGCATTCAGGGGAACTAAAACCATCGCATATCTGACTTTCAGCCCCAGTGAACAACCACTCGAGCTGAAGGTCGGGATCTCCCCCACCGGGGTTGAAGGGGCACAGAAAAATCTGGAAACCGAGGTGCCGGGTTGGGGTTTCGAGGAGCAGGTAGCCAGCAACCAGCAGGCTTGGCATGGCGAGCTGGAAAAAGTGAAAGTGAGGGGGGGCACTCAGACTCAAAAAGAGATCTTCTACACCGCCATGTATCACTCTCAAATTGCACCGATGATCTTCCAGGATGTGGATGGCAAGTACCGCGCCATGCGCACTCAGGAGATCAAGGATGCCGGGGCCATCCCCAACTACTCCGTCTACTCCATGTGGGACACCTTCCGGGCCCAGCATCCGCTGCAGACCATCATCAATCCCCGCAAAGCAGAGGAGTATGTCAACGACCTGATCCGCAAGTACAAAGATGGCGGCATTCTGCCCAAGTGGGAGCTGCACGGTCACTACACAGGCACCATGATAGGCTTTCCTGCTATCTCCATCATCGCGGATGCCATGGCCAAGGGCCTGAATGTGGATCCCCAGGAGGCGTTGGAGGCTGCCGAATTTACCGCTCGCTATCACAAAAAGGAGGAGTTCCCCGACTGGACCGAAGACCAAAACATCGGCGCAGCCAGCATTGCCCAGCTCGAGGTTTATGAGCAGAACGGCTATGTACACTGGGGATATTGGAACTCCGCCTCCTACACTCTGGAGTTTGCCTATGGTGACTGGGCTCTCTCGGAAATCGCTCGTATGGCGGGCAACAACAAGGTTCAGCAGGAGTTTCTCAAACGCTCGGACAACTACCTGTACCACTGGGATGCCAAGACTGGTTTCTTCCGCCCCAAAAACCACCCTGACAGCTGGAACCCGCACCGCCCGGCAAGTCAATTC
Source organism: Aeromonas sp. 603757 (assembly GCF_049171255.1). Taxonomy (NCBI): domain Bacteria; kingdom Pseudomonadati; phylum Pseudomonadota; class Gammaproteobacteria; order Aeromonadales; family Aeromonadaceae; genus Aeromonas; species Aeromonas sp. 603757. The sequence goes on from NZ_JAAKOE010000010.1 coordinate 70,585, forward strand.
AATCAGCCAGTCGATGAAAAATCACCTGACTGCAAGCTGGAAATGGTCAACAAGCCGGATGGTACCAGCGTAGAGATGCGCGTCTGTCCGCTATTGCCGTTTGATCCCTACTATGTGGACGAGTTCGCCTACACCGAGGGCAACAGCTGGCAATGGAAATTCCAGCCACTGCATGCCTTCCAGTGGCTCAAACAGGAAGTGGGTGGAGAAAAGGGTCTGCGCGAGGATCTCGATGAACTATTCAATGCCCGCTCATCAAACACCGGGGAGGTCTTGCCTGATCTGACTGGCTATATCGGCCAGTACATGCATGGCAATGAACCATCCCACCATATCCCCTACCTCTACAACATGACCGATGAACCGTGGAAAACTCAGGAGTATCTCGATCGGATCATGAACGAGTTCTATACCACCAAGCCAACGGGCCTGATCGGCAACGAAGACGTGGGGCAGATGTCAGCCTGGTACATCATGTCGGCCATGGGGTTCTATCAGGTGACCCCTGCCTCCCTGCACTACAGCATCGGCCGCCCACTGTTCGATGAGGTGACGATCGCGGTGAAGGACGGGACCTTCAGGATCACCGCCGACAACAACAGCCCTCACAACAAGTACGTGAAGTCTGTCACCATCAACGACAAGCCGCTATCGGGGGATCTGACCTTCGAGCACAGCGAGATCAGGGCCGGAGGGGAACTTCACTTCGTTATGACTGGTGACAAGAGAGAGGCGATGACCCGACTCTAACCGTCCGTATGAATGCAAGATCCCCATAAATGAAAAATGCCGCGTAGCTACGCGGCATTTTTATTGGCCTACACAGAGCCCCTGAAAGGGCTCTCTCTGCCATTCACTCAGACAGCTTGTTGCAGGATCACCGCATCGGCCTTCTTGGTGTAGGAGGCGATCTCGTTGAAGTTGAGGTAGCGGTAAGTATCTGCCGCAGTGGCATCGAGCGCCTTGGCGTACTGCAGGTACTCCGCCACGGTCGGGATCTTGCCGAGGATGGCGGCAACGGCGGCCAGCTCTGCTGAGGCCAGATAGACGTTGGCACCTTTACCCAGACGGTTCGGGAAGTTACGGGTGGAGGTAGAAACCACGGAGGCCCCTTCCGCTACCCGCGCCTGGTTGCCCATGCAGAGGGAGCAGCCCGGGATCTCGATGCGGGCACCGACGCGACCAAAGATGCCGTAGTAGCCCTCTTCGGTCAGCTGATCCTTGTCCATCTTGGTGGGCGGTGCGATCCACATACGGGTCGGCAGCTCGCCCTGATACTTCTCGAGCAGTTTGCCGGCGGCACGGAAGTGACCGATGTTGGTCATACAGGAACCGATGAACACCTCGTCGATCTTGTCGCCAGCCACGTCGCTCAGCAGACGGGCATCGTCCGGATCGTTCGGCGCACACAGGATCGGCTCCTTGATGGTGGCCAGATCGATCTCGATGATTTCGGCGTACTCGGCATCCTTGTCCGCTTCCATCAGGGTCGGGTTGGCCAGCCACTCTTCCATCCCCTTGATGCGACGGGTGATGGTGCGCACGTCACCGTAGCCTTCGGAGAGCATCCATTTCAGCATCACGATGTTGGACTTCAGATACTCGATAATCGGCTCTTTATCCAGCTTGATGGTGCAACCGGCAGCGGAGCGCTCGGCGCTGGCGTCCGCCAGTTCGAATGCCTGTTCCACTTTCAGGGTCGGCAGACCTTCGATCTCGAGGATGCGACCGGAGAAGATGTTCTTCTTGCCCGCTTTCTCGACGGTCAGCAGCCCTTTCTGGATGGCGGCGTAGGGGATGGCATGGACCAGATCACGCAGGGTGATGCCCGGCTGCAGCTCGCCCTTGAAGCGCACCAGCACGGATTCCGGCATGTCCAGCGGCATCACGCCGGTAGCGGCGGCGAAAGCCACCAGACCGGAGCCCGCCGGGAAGGAGATGCCGATGGGGAAACGGGTGTGGGAGTCACCACCGGTACCCACGGTATCCGGCAGCAGCATGCGGTTCAGCCAGGAGTGGATGACGCCGTCACCCGGACGCAAGCTCACACCGCCGCGGTTCATGATGAAGTCCGGGAGGGTGTGGTGGGTCTGTACGTCGATGGGCTTGGGATAGGCCGCTGTGTGGCAGAAGGACTGCATGGTCAGATCGGCGGAGAAGCCGAGGCAGGCCAGATCTTTGAGCTCGTCGCGGGTCATCGGGCCCGTGGTGTCCTGGGAGCCGACCGTAGTCATCTTGGGCTCGCAGTAAGTGCCCGGGCGAATGCCCTTCACGCCGCACGCCTTGCCCACCATCTTCTGGGCCAGGGTGAAGCCTTTACCGGTATCGGCCACCGGCTGCGGGCGACGGAATACGGTAGAGAACGGCAGCCCCAGCGCTTCGCGGGCCTTGTCGGTCAGGCCGCGGCCGATGATCAGCGGGATACGGCCACCGGCGCGCACTTCGTCGATCAGCACGTCGGTTTTCAGTTCAAACTGCGCCAGCACCTGTTCGGTGCCGTGTTTGCAGATCTTGCCGGCATAGGGGTAGATGTCGATCACATCGCCCATTTCCAGCTTGGAGACGTCCACTTCGATAGGGAGTGCGCCGGCATCTTCCATGGTGTTGAAGAAGATCGGGGCAATCTTGCCACCCAGACAGACACCGCCAGCGCGCTTGTTCGGCACGAACGGAATGTCGTCACCCATAAACCAGAGCACCGAGTTGGTGGCGGATTTACGGGAAGAACCGGTACCGACCACGTCACCCACATAGGCCAGCGGGAAGCCTTTCTCTTTCAGGGCATCGATGGTCTTGATGGGGCCGACGGCGCCATCCTTGTCCGGGGTAATGCCGGGACGGGCGTTTTTCAGCATCGCCAGCGCGTGCAGCGGAATGTCCGGGCGGGACCAGGCGTCCGGTGCCGGAGAGAGGTCGTCGGTGTTGGTTTCGCCAGTCACCTTGAACACGGTGACGGTGATCTTCTCGGCCAGCTCCGGGCGGGAGAGGAACCATTCGGCATCAGCCCAGGACTGCATCACCTGTTTGGCGTGGACATTGCCCGCCTTGGCCTTCTCTTCCACGTCGTGGAAGGAGTCAAACATCAGCAGGGTGTGGGAGAGCCCCTTGGCGGCAAGCGGCGCCAGGGTGGCGTGATCCAGCAGGTCGATCAGCGGTTGAATGTTGTAACCACCCTGCATGGTGCCCAGCAGTTCAACGGCTTCGGCGGCAGTCAGGATGGGAGAGTGGGCTTCGCCCTTGGCGACAGCGGTGAGGAAACCGGCTTTGACATAGGCCGCTTCATCAACACCGGGGGGAATACGGGAGGACAACAGCTCTTTCAGAAAGTCTTCTTCGCCAGCGGGCGGGTTCTTGAGCAGCTCAACCAGGGCGGCGACCTGCTCTGCATCCAGAGGTTTGGCAACCACGCCCTCGGCGGCACGTTCTGCGACGTGTTTACGATATGTTTCAAGCACGACTAATTCCTCTTTGGTCTTTTTTTGGGGTTCGCCCAGGCTCGCGGCGATCGTCCTTGCGGGACACCCCGTAGGGTGCTCCCCACTATATAAGTTTTAACGACTAATTAAAATCCAAACCCTGTTTGCTTATTCACCACAAAATCGTAACCAATTAAACAGACTGGTGTTTTTTGAAAATTAATTGAACGCCCTCAACCAGAGTTAACAAATTGGCATCATTTCGGCATTATTCGAACGTACTGCCCAATTGCAGATAGAAGACGTCATTGCCCCCCTCCGCCATGCCGTAGCCGAGGAACACAGGGCCGAGGAAGCTCTCCACCCCGACATAAACCGACCCGGCGGTAAACGAGCTCTCCAGACTGATATCCTCCCCCTTGTTCCAGACCCCGCCCTGCTCCAGAGATCCGCCCAGATAGAGCGGCATCTTGAGGGCACCGAAGTCATTGTCTGCCACCCGATAGATGTAACGCAGGCCACCAAACAGGCTGTAGCGACCGCTCAGCTGGTAGCGCTGGAAACCTGAGAGGCGGAACAGCCCGCCCAGATCCTGAATATGCAGTGGCACCACCTCTTCACTGCCCGAGCCACCCCCTTCGAGGATCAGGTTGAGGCTGTGCCTGTCCCATGACCAGGGCTTGATCATGGAGAGTTGATAATTCCAGCCTTCACTGCGGCCATCTGCCGACTCGAGTCCATCCACACTGACGTGGGAGTGGCCCAGTTTCATATCCCACTTCACCCCCTGATAGGGGAAATAGCGGCTATCCAGATTGTCGTGTTCAAAGCGGACATAGGGGCCCCACGCCGTGGCATCCCCTTGCAGCTCTTTGAAGTTTTTGATCTCGATACTGCCCGTCTGCCCTTCCAGCCCCATAGACAGGCGGCTCCAGGGCTGACGATTCCAGCCGACCGCCAGATCGGCGCTGAAGAAGGAGTACTCGGTATCGAGATAGGTAAATATCGGTTCGTCCGGATCCGGATTAAAGAGGCTTCTCTGGGTCTGGTCATAGGCCAGGCTCGCCTCGCCATAGAAGGTCTGGGAGGGCTCCAGCGGTGTATAGAAGTCGGTCTTGATATGTTTGGCCGTGCCCAGTGATGCCTCGGTCAACCACTCGGCCCCCCACTCGTTGACGTTGGTGAGGGTGTAGGACATGCCGACGTTGTAGTTGGAGGTATTCTCGAAGTCATCGGTGAAACCGAACTGGAAGTTGAGGTAACCAGGCCCCCAGTTCTTCTCGCTGGCATCCACTACCAGCACGTTCTCCCCATCGCGCTCCTCCACTTCATAGGTGATGCGGTCAAACGACTCCAGCGCATAGAGGCGGCGAATGCCAGCCTCCAGACTCTCGTTGGTCTGGATCTTGTCCGGCCGAACCTTCAGCATGGCGTGCACCGTCTCGTCGGAGAGGCGCGACTTGTTGATGATCTCCACCTTGTCGATGAAGTAGGCGGGTTGACCACTTCGCTCGGCACGGCGGCTCAGCTTCTGGTTGCGATAGGCGTTGTACTGCGCCTTGGTGAGCGACAGCTTATCGAGTTGCAGCGACGCCTTGTACGCCGCCGCCTCACCCATTTTGATCCCCTCCGGCATGCGGGCAAAGTCGGCGATCCCCATATCGCCAAACTCGGGAGCGATCAGTATGTCTTTCGGCCCCATCAGCGCCTTCTGCTTGTCGGTACCCACCTGGGTCATGTAGGTGGTGAGCTGGTCGATCATCGCCAACCCTGACTTGAGTGATTCACGGGTACGCAGCTTGGCACCGATATCCACCGCGATCACCACGTCGGCCCCCATTGCCTTGGCGACATCCACCGGCATGTTGTTGACGCTACCGCCGTCCGCCAGGATGTGCCCCTCCCACTCCACCGGCTTGAGGGCACCGGGAATGGACATGGAGGCCTGCATTGCCTTGGCCAGGCTGCCGTGATCCAGCACAAAGGGGGTGACCGTCTCCATGTCGGTCGCCATGGCGCGGTAGGGAATGGGGAGATCGTCGAAGCTCTCCTGTACCGGCAGGTTGGAGGTGGCCCCCCGCAGCAGGCTGGCCATGGATTGGCCCTGGAAAAAACCGTCCGGCAGCTGGGTGGTGTCGCCATTCACCCCGATATCGGTGCGCAGCTGGTACTGCTCGTTCTGCTGCTTTTTACGCAACGACAGCTCGTCGCGGCCCACCTTGTCCTGATAGCCCTTGTTCCAGTCGATGGCCAGGGTAGTGCGCTCCACCTCCTCGGCACTGAGCCCCATGGCGTACATCCCCGCCACATAAGAGCCCATGCTGGTGCCGACTATGATGTCGACCGGAATCCGTTTCTGCTCCAGCACCTTGAGGATGCCGATATGGGCCGATCCCTTGGCACCGCCGCCGCTGAGCACCACCGCAATTTTCGGGCGCTCCCCCTGTGCCGCCACAGCCAGCAGCGGGCAGGCCGCCAGCATCACCAAAAGCAGACGGGTCCATCCCGCACCTAAGCTGCGCATCATATTTTCCATATTATTCAGAGGGTCAGTCACCAAGGATGGCCTCTACTATAAGGGGCCCGGCAGTTAGCGCAACCGTCAATCCGCCTCCCGCCTGTGCTGCATGGCGAAGGGGCGAGTCGCCGCCCCTGTGAGCGCAAACGTAATCCGCAAATAAAGGGCTGCAAGCCTCATGGGTAGCGCCGCGCTGCCGCTAATATGAGCGTCGTCAATCTCAACCTTTTGAGCACCTTTATGCTGGCAACCCTCACTCTTAAACAGAAAATACTGGCCACGGTCACCCTGGCCGTGGTCGTCTCCTGCCTGCTGGTAGGCTACTTCAGTCAACGCTCGGCCCAGCAACTGATCGAAAACCGGATGTTCGAGCAGGAGCTCCCCAACCTGACCCAGCGGATCAGCAAGGAGATTGAACAGGATCTCCACGGCATCGCCCAGGCCGCCCGCCAACTGGCCACCGACCGCTTCATTCTCGACTGGGTGGATCGGGGCATGCCCAAAGAGCAGGAGCCGATCCTCATCAACCAGCTCAAGGATGTGGCCAACCAGTATGGTCTGGTGACCGCCTCCTTCGCCGATCGCCAGACCGCAGCCTACTACAACCAGGATGGCTTTCTGCGCAACCTGACCCCAGCGCAGGACGCCTGGTTCTATGACTACACCAAGAGCCAGAAGGAGATGACCCTCAGCATCTTCCGCGAGAGCAACGGCGAGGTGAAGCTGTTCGTCAACTTCCAGCAGCTCAACGGGCGCGGGCTGGCCGGCTTTGCCAAATCCCTCGATACCATGGTGACCATGGTTTCCAACTTCCGGCTGGAAGAGAGCGGCATCGTCTTTATGGTCGATGGCAGCGGCAAGGTGAAGCTGCACCCCGAGGCCAACCGTATCGAACGCGATACCTTGGGCGGCATCGCCAGCGGTGATACCGGCAGCCTGCTGGCCAAACGTCCCTTTGCCGTCATCAACGCCGAAGTCAATGGCGAGCCCATGGTACTGGCCAGCAGCTATATCCCGCTGCTCGACTGGTATCTGGTGGCCCAGGTGCCAGAAGCCGAGATCTATGCCGAGCTGGATCAGACCCGCAACGAGATCCTGATGATCTCGCTGGTGATTGCCCTTGCCATGGGGCTGATGGGGATGCTGCTGGCAGGCTCGGTCAGCCGCCCGCTCAACGAACTGGCCCGCCTGTTCAAGGAGCTGGGCAGCGGCGATGGGGATCTTACCCAGCGCCTCAAGGTGGAAGGACGTGACGAGCTGAGTCAGGTTGCGACCGGCTTCAACAACTTCGTCGCCAAGATCCACGGCTCCATCGAGCAGGTGGCGGAGAACTCCCGCCAGCTCGCGGCCACCGCCAACGAGGTGGCCAACAAGGCACAGCTGACCCAGCACAACTGTACTGCCCAGCGCGATCGCACCGTGCAGGTGGCCACCGCTATCCACGAAATGGGGGCCACTGTGAGCGAGATCGCCGGTAACGCTTCGCTGGCAGCAGAAGTAGCCAGACAGGCCAACGATCAGGCCGATGCAGGGGCAGTAGTGGTAGCGCAGGCGCGCCACGGCATCGTCGGCCTCTCCGGCGAGATTGAGCAGGTGGCAGGGGTTATCGAGTCGCTGGCAAGCCAGACCGACTCCATCGGCAGCATCCTCGAAACCATCCGCAGCATCTCGGAGCAGACCAACCTGCTGGCACTGAACGCCGCCATCGAGGCCGCACGGGCCGGTGAACAGGGTCGCGGTTTCGCCGTGGTGGCAGATGAGGTGCGCAATCTGGCCAACCGCTCCGCCGCCTCGACCGCCGAGATCCAGGGGATGATCAACCGCTTGCAGGAGCAGAGTGCCCGCGCCGTCAGCGCCATGGCACAGGGGCGCAACCAGAGTCTGGAGGTAGTGAGCCAGGCCGATGAGGCCAACGCCGCCCTCGGCCAGATCACCGCCCACATCACCCAGATCAACGACATGAATATCCAGGTCGCCACCGCCACCGAGGAACAATCCAGCGTAGTGGGCGAGATCAACCGTAACGTAGAGGACATCAACCAGCTCACCATGGAGACCGCCGACATTGCCCACCAGCTGACCGAGTCCAGCCGCAGCCTGCAGCAGCTCTCCGGTCAACTCGACAAGCTGGTCGGCAACTTCCGTCTGTAGTCTGCATCCCACTTATGAAGACTCACCAGAGGGCGCTGCGGCGCCCTCTGTCATAGCCACGGCAAACGGTGACGCACGGCCATTCAACCGCCGTTATGCGGCTCTCGAAATGCCTCATAATCAGGGAAATATGAGGAGGAGTTATGGGCAAGCTGATCGTAATGATATTGCTGGGGGGAGTGCTCAGCGCCTGCAGCAGCGGGCCGGTACGAGTACACGGCGCCGACGTGAGCGTAGACGATACCCGGATCCGGGTCAGTGACGGCAGTGGTGGCGGTTACGGCACCTTCTGCCCGCCCGGTCAGGCCAAGAAGGGGCGCTGCTAACCTCTTAGCCAAACCCGAAAACAAAAAGCCGCTCAAATGAGCGGCTTTTTCATGAAGATGGCAGAAGATTACTTTTTCTTCTTGGCCTTGGCGTTCGGCAGGTCGGTGATGGAGCCTTCGAACACTTCGGCAGCCAGACCCACGGACTCGTGCAGAGTCGGGTGAGCGTGGATGGTCAGCGCGATATCTTCGGCGTCAGCACCCATCTCGATGGCCAGACCGATTTCACCCAGCAGTTCACCACCGTTGGTACCCACGATGGCACCACCGATGACGCGACCGCTCTCCTTGTCGAAGATCAGCTTGGTCATGCCGTCGGAGCAATCGGATGCAATGGCGCGGCCGGAAGCTGCCCACGGGAAGGTAGCAACTTCGAAGTTCAGACCCTGTTGCTTGGCTTCCTTCTCGGTCAGACCAACCCATGCCATCTCTGGCTCGGTGTAGGCGATGGACGGGATCACTTTCGGGTCGAAGTAGTGCTTCTTGCCGGCGATGACTTCGGCGGCAACGTGACCTTCGTGAACACCTTTGTGTGCCAGCATCGGCTGACCCACGATGTCACCGATGGCGTGGATGTGCGCCACGTTGGTACGCAGCTGCTTGTCCACCTCGATGAAGCCGCGCTCGGTCACGGCAACGCCAGCCTTCTCGGCATCCAGCATCTTGCCGTTCGGCACACGACCTACGGCAACCAGCACGTTGTCGTAACGAACCGGCTCGGCCGGAGCGTGCTTGCCTTCATAGGAGACGTACAGGCCGTCTTCGCGCGCTTCAACTGCGGTGACCTTGGTCTCCAGCATGATGTTGAACTTCTTGGCAACGCGCTTGGTGTAGATCTTGACGATATCTTTGTCGGCAGCCGGAACCAGCTGGTCGGCAAATTCCACCACGTCGATCTCGGAACCCAGAGAGGAGTAAACGGTACCCATCTCCAGACCGATGATGCCGCCACCGATAACCAGCAGTTTGCCAGGAACGGTTTTCAGCTCCAGCGCATCGGTAGAGTCCCATACGCGCGGGTCATCGTGGGGAATGAACGGCAGCTTCACCGGACGGGAACCGGCCGCGATGATGGCGTTGTCGAAGGTCACGGTAGTCTTGCCGTCTTCCCCGGTCACTTCGAGCGTGTTCGGGCCGGTAAATTTACCCAAGCCGTTAACAACCTGAACTTTACGCATCTTGGCCATGCCAGCCAGACCGCCGGTCAGCTGGTTGATAACCTTCTCTTTCCACAGACGGATCTTGTCGATGTCGGTCTGCGGTGCACCGAAGACAATGCCGTGCTCGGCCAGCGCCTTGGCTTCTTCAATCACTTTGGCAACGTGCAGCAGCGCCTTGGAGGGGATGCAGCCCACGTTCAGGCAGACGCCACCCAGGGTGGAGTAACGCTCGACGATAATGGTATCCAGACCCAGATCGGCTGCACGGAAAGCAGCGGAATAACCGGCAGGGCCAGCACCCAGTACTACGACCTGGGTTTTGATTTCTTTACTCATCATGACCTCTTTGTCGTTCTTATATCCCCGGACAGCGCAGTCTTATACCGAAACGGGTGGCTGCAGCCGTGAAAAAAACGGGGCAAGTTTACGATCATGTTAATGAAATGAGAAGTAAAAAGGGCAGGCTCTGGGCCCGCCCTCTCACTTACAGGACCAGTCGACGAATGTCGGACAGCACGCCGTTCATGGTGGTGATGAAGCGAGCCCCATCGGCACCATCGATCACGCGGTGGTCGTAGCTCAGAGCCAGCGGCAGCATCAGGCGCGGCGCGAACTCTTTGCCGTTCCACTTCGGCTTCATCTCGGACTTGGAAACACCGAGGATGGCCACTTCCGGCGCGTTGACGATCGGGGTAAAGCTGGTACCGCCGATGCCACCCAGGCTGGAGATGGTGAAGCAACCGCCCTGCATGTCGGCAGCGGTCAGCTTGCCGGCACGGGCCTTCTTGGAGATCTCGGCCAGATCGCGAGACAGCTCCATGATGCCCTTCTTGTTAACATCGCGCACCACGGGCACAACCAGACCGTTGGGGGTATCTACCGCCACACCGATGTGGATGTACTTCTTCATGATCAGCTTGCTGCCATCTTCGGACAGGGAGCTGCAGAAGCGCGGGTGAGCTTCCAGCGCCTTGGCGGCGGCTTTCAGGATGAACACCAGCGGGGTGATCTTCACGTCTGCCTTCTGCTTCTCGAGCATCGCATTCTGCTCTTTGCGGAACGCTTCCAGCTCGGTGGTATCGGCTTCGTCGAACTGGGTGACATGAGGGATCATGACCCAGTTGCGGTGCAGGTTCGGACCGGAGATCTTCTGGATGCGGGTCAGCTCGACCTCTTCCACATCACCGAACTTGCTGAAGTCTACTTTCGGCCACGGCAGTACGCCCAGACCGTTGCCACCGGCTACGCCGGCAGAGGCAGGAGCGGACTCGGCACGCTTGATGGCATCCTTCACGTAGGCTTGCACGTCTTCTTTGACGATGCGGCCCTTGCGACCGGAGGCTTTCACCTTGGCCAGGTTGACGCCGAACTCGCGCGCCAGACGGCGTACCGCCGGAGAGGCGTGTACATAAGCGTCGTTGGCAACGAAATCGGTCGCAGCGGCAGCAACCTGGGCAACCGGAGCCGGAGCAGCGGCAACAGGGGCAGCGGCGACCGGAGCGGCAGCTTGAGCAACCGGCGCGGCAGCAGGAGCAGCGCCAGCTACTTCGAAGACCATGATCAGGGAACCGGTGGAGACCTTGTCACCCGCCTTCACCTTGATCTCTTTGACCACACCGGCGAACGGCGCAGGCACTTCCATGGAGGCCTTGTCACCTTCCACGGCGATCAGGGACTGATCGGCTTCAACCTTGTCACCCACGGCAACCATGATCTCGGTGACTTCCACCTCATCGCCACCGATATCCGGTACGTTGACCTCTTTGGCAGCAGCGGCAACCGGGGCAGCAGCCACGGGCGCGGCAGCTTGGGCCGGAGCAGCAACGGCAGCAGGCGCAGCGCCAGCCACTTCAAATACCATCACCAGAGAGCCGGTAGAGACCTTGGCACCAGCGGCAACCTTGATCTCGACTACGCGGCCTGCGAACGGTGCCGGTACTTCCATGGAGGCCTTGTCACCTTCCACGGCAATGATGGACTGATCAGCTTCTACCATGTCGCCGACGGCAACCATGATTTCAGTCACGTCCACTTCGTCGTCACCGATGTCCGGCACGTGCACATCTTTGCGCACGGCAGCGGCAGGTGCGGCGGCCGGTGCAGCAGCAACCGGTGCAGCCACTTCTGCAGGGGCGGCAGCGCCTTCGGCTTCGAAGATCATGATCTGGGAACCGGTGGCAACCTTGTCGCCTACCTTGATCAGGATCTCTTTGACGATACCGGCGGACGGGGCCGGAACTTCCATGGAGGCCTTGTCGCCTTCTACCGCGATGATGGACTGGTCCAGCTCGACCTTGTCACCCACGGCCACCATGATCTCGGTGACTTCAACTTCATCGGCGCCGATATCCGGCACCATAATCTGTTTGGACATTGTGCTTTATCCTCTTGCGTCGATCCGCGTGACTGGCTGATGCCGCCACGCACATCTCGCGTTAACCGTTTTAAATCCTGGCAGGGTCGCGCCGTCATACGGCGCGACCCTTGATCCACTTACGCGTACAGCGGGTTGACCTTGTCGGCATCGATGCCGTACTTGGCGATGGCGTCGGCCACAACCTGCTTGTCTACCTCGCCGCGCTTGGCCAGTTCGGTCAGAGCAGCAACCACCACGTAGAACTCGTTCACTTCGAAGTGACGACGCAGGTTGGCACGGCTGTCGGAACGGCCGTAACCGTCGGTACCCAGCACACGGTAGTTCTCGGTCGGCACGAAGGCGCGAACCTGATCGGCGAAGGACTTCATGTAGTCGGTCGCAGCGATGGTGGCTTCGGAACCCAGTACCTGAGCGATGTAGGGTACGCGAGCTTCGGCGGTCGGGTGCAGCATGTTCCAGCGATCCACGTCCTGACCGTCACGGGCCAGTTCGTTGAAGGAGGTGACGCTGAACACATCGGAACCGATGCCGTACTCGCTGGCCAGGATCTGGGCAGCCTTGCGCACGTGACCCAGGATAGAACCACAACCCAGCAGCTGAACTTTCGCCTTGGCACCGGCTACGGATTCCAGCTTGTAGATACCCTTGCGGATGCCTTCCTCGGCGCCTTCCGGCATGGCCGGCATGGCATAGTTCTCGTTCAGGGTGGTGATGTAGTAGAACACGTTCTCCGGGTTCTCACCGTACATGCGGCGCAGGCCGTCCTGTACGATCACCGCTACTTCATAGGCGTAGGACGGGTCGTAAGAGATGCAGTTCGGGATGGTGTTCGCCAGGATGTGGCTGTGACCATCTTCGTGCTGCAGACCTTCGCCGTTCAGGGTAGTACGACCGGAGGTTGCACCCAGCAGGAAGCCACGGGCTTGCTGGTCACCGGCTGCCCACGCCATGTCGCCGATCCGCTGGAAGCCGAACATGGAGTAGTAGATGTAGAACGGGATCATCGGGCAATCGTTGGTGCTGTAAGAGGTCGCAGCAGCCAGCCAGGAGGACATGGCACCCAGCTCGTTGATACCGTCTTGCAGAACCTGACCCTGCTTGTCTTCCTTGTAGTAGGAGACGATGTCGCGGTCTTGCGGGGTGTACTGCTGACCGTGCGGGCTGTAGATACCGATCTGGCGGAACAGACCTTCCATACCGAAGGTACGGGCTTCGTCAGCGAGGATCGGAACGATGCGCTTGCCGATGGACTTGTCTTTCAGCATCACGTTTAGGGAACGCACGAACGCCATGGTGGTGGAGATTTCGCGCGCTTGCTCGCCCAACAGCGGGCCGAAGGCATCCAGCGCCGGGATTTCCAGCTTGGTGGTGCTTTCGCGCAGACGGGTCGGCAGATAGCCTTTCAGGGCTGCACGACGAGCATGCAGGTACTTGTGCTCTTCACTGCCCTCTTCGATCTTCAGGTACGGCAGATCGGCCAGCTGCTCGTCGGCCACCGGCAGGTTGAAGCGGTCACGCAGGTGACGCACGGAGTCCAGCTCCATCTTCTTGACCTGGTGAGCGATGTTCTTGCCTTCAGCCGCTTCACCCATGCCGTAACCCTTGATGGTCTTGGCCAGAATAACGGTCGGCTTGCCCTTGGTCTGGGTCGCCTTGTTGAACGCAGCGAACAGTTTGCGAGGATCGTGACCACCGCGGTTCAGGGCGAAGATCTCCTCGTCGGTCATGTCTTTGACCAGCGCGGCAGTTTCCGGATAACGATTGAAGAAGTGCTCGCGGATGTAGCCACCGTCGCGGGACTTCATGGTCTGGTAGTCACCGTCCACGGTCTCGTTCATCAGCTGGATCAGCTTGCCGGAAGTGTCTTTCTTCAGCAGCTCATCCCACTTGCGACCCCAGATCACCTTGGTGACATCCCAACCGGCGCCAGCGAACAGGCCTTCCAGCTCGTTGATGACCTTGCCGTTACCGACAACCGGACCATCCAGACGCTGCAGGTTGCAGTTGACCACGAACACCAGGTTGTCGAGCTTTTCACGCACGGCAACAGTCAGGGCACCCTTGGCTTCCGGCTCGTCCATCTCGCCGTCACCCAGGAAGGCGTAAACGGTCTGCTCGGAGCAATCCTTGATACCACGGTCGGTCAGGTACTTCAGGAAGCGAGCCTGATAGATGGCGGCGATGGGGCCCAGACCCATGGAGACGGTCGGGAACTGCCAGAAGTCCGGCATCAGTTTCGGGTGCGGATAGGAAGGGATACCCTTGCCGTCCACTTCCTGACGGAAGTTGTCCAGCTGCTCTTCGGTCAGACGACCTTCAGCAAAGGCGCGAGCATAGATGCCCGGAGAGATGTGACCCTGGAAGTAAACCAGATCACCACCATCCTTCTCGTTGCGAGCACGGAAGAAGTGGTTGAAACAGACATCATAGATGGTCGCAGAAGAAGCGAAGGAAGACATGTGACCACCCAGGTCCAGGTCTTTCTTGGACGCGCGCAGCACGATCATCATGGCGTTCCAGCGGATGATGGCGCGAATGCGGCGTTCCATCTCCAGGTCACCCGGGTAGTCCGGCTCGTCGCTGGACGGGATGGTGTTGATGTAATCGCGATTTGCCTTGGCAGCCACGTCCACACCGCTTACGCGGGCTTTCTCGGCCAACTGTTCAAGGATGAACTGAGCGCGTTGCGGACCCTCTTCACGCAGCAGGGATTCCAGAGAGGCAAGCCACTCCAGCGTTTCTATCGGGTCCACATCGTTCTTCAGGATATCAGACATGGCTGGTTCCTATGTTGTTGTGATTGCACGGCATTGCACGGCGAAGGGCGCAAGCATTCGACAATAAAGCCTTGTGGGATTAGTTTTCCTGCTGACGGATCCGACGCATGGATCGCTGGATCCGGCTGTCTTCCCTCTGCATATCCAACAAGGTGTCCTCGATAAAGGCCAGATGCTCATGACAAGCTGTTCTGGCCCGCTCCGGAGCCCCCGAAAGAATAGCCTCGATCAGATTCGCGCGATGGCGACGTATCTTGGCTACCACTCCCGGGCGGCGATTCAAAATCTCGTTATTCTGCAGAATGTTCTGTTCGAGCATCGGGCTCATGGCCCGCAGCAGGTGCAGCAGCACCACGTTGTGGGACGCCTCGGCCACCGCCAGATAGAACTGGGTCACGGCTGCCGATTCGGCCACCAGCGAGCCCAGCTGGCCCGCCTCTTCGATAGTGGTTTGCACCTGACGAATACGCTCGAAATCAGACCCGGTTCCCCGCAAGGCCGCGTAGTAGGCACAGATGCCTTCCAGCGCGTGGCGAAACTCCAGCAGGTCATACTGGGCTTCCGGGTGGGTACTGAGCAGTTCGAACAGAGGATCGGCGATCCCCTTGCTCAGGGCATTCTGCACATAAGTGCCGCCGCCCTGACGGCGATAAAGCAATCCGCGCGCTTCCAGTCGCTGGATGGCTTCGCGCAGGGAGGGGCGCGATACCTGAAACTGGATGGCGAGTTCCCGCTCGGGAGGCAATTTCTGTCCCGGCTGCAGGCTGCCTTCCAGAATCATCTGTTCCAGCTCGGCGACAATGGAGTCGGCCAACTTGGGTTGCGTAATCTTGCGATAGGGCATGAGGCTACTTTGTTAAATTGGTATTACCAATTTCATGGATGGGGCGAAAATTAGCAGAGGCCTTTTGAAAAGTCCACTCAAAAGATGATCTGAGTCAAGAATCAGCCCTGCCACTTAAGAGGTAAAGCAGGGGAAACATGATTTAGCTCATAGAAAATGGTCTGACCAATATTCTTGACTTCGCTCACAAATAACATTTGCGCAACCAGAGACAAAAATGGCCTGCCAGATAGGCAAGCCATTGATTTTAAAACCCAAACTAAATTTGAATATTTACTTTATCTGTTTAGTAGTTGCCGGTAGTAATCCCACTGGAAACTGGCTCCGGGATCCGTCTTGCGCCCTGGTGCGATATCGCAATGGCCGACAATTTTTTCGTGGGTAATCGCCGGATAGCGATCTGATATGGCTCGGGTGAGCCCCGCCAGCGCCCGGTACTGGGCCTCGGTATAGGGGGTCTCGTCGGTCCCTTCCAGCTCGATGCCAATGGAGAAGTCATTGCACGCCTCCCTCCCCTGCCAGCTCGAGACACCCGCATGCCAGGCGCGCGCGCCAAACGGCACATACTGCACCAGCTCGCCATCACGGCGGATCAGGCAATGAGCCGAAACCCGCAACTGATGGATACCGGCAAAATAGGGGTGAGCCTCCGGGTCGAGTCGTCCCATAAAGAGATCGTCGATAAAGGGACCGCCAAACTCCCCAGGCGGCAGGCTGATGCCATGCACCACCAGCAGGGAGATATCATCCGGCGCTGCCCGTTCGTTGTGATGGGGAGAAGGCACCCGGCGCGCCAGCTGGCACCAGCCAGCGGCATCGATAGAGAAACAAGGTTGCGAAGCGAGTTGAGTCATCGGCTACTCGAGTTGGCTGATAAATGGCGAAAAAACGAAGATACCTGATAGGCAACCCGGCACCAACTCACTGAATCCAAGGGAAATGGTATGTTAGGCTGGGTCATCTTCCGCTCGATATGGATGGGGTATGCAGCACACGGCACGCTGGATGTGGTTACTGGCCTGGCTCTCTTTGATGGGCCTGCTGACCCTCTATTTTCACTCCCGCAACCAACCGAGCGTCACCGCCAGCGGCGAGCTGTTGCTGCGGGCCGACCAGAGCGGCCACTATCGTCTGGAGGGTGCCATCAACGGCCAGCCGGTGCAACTGCTGCTCGATACCGGCGCCACTCGCATCACCATCCCGCAGCAGGTTGCCGAGCGGCTCGGCCTGACCGCTCATGGCAGCAGCCAGGTCAATACCGCCGCGGGGCAGATCCGGGTTGGCAACGGCACCATCGAAACACTAGCGATGGGGCCATTGACCTTGTACGATCTGGCCATCTTTATCAATCCGGCGGCAGACGGTGACGAAGTGCTGGTTGGCATGAACGCCCTCGGTCGGCTGGAGCTGGTTCAAAAGGAGCGGCAACTGCTGCTCAGACCCTTGCAGGAATAAGGCATGTTTCAACAGGATGTCAGCCGCGCCGTGCGCGCCGCACTACTCGAAGATCTGGGCGATGCCCTCACCACGCTGGACCAACCGGACGCCAGCGCCGATATCACCGCACAGCTGATCCCGGCGGATCGGATGGCCAGCGCCCGGGTCATCACCCGTGAGGCCGGCGTGTTCTGCGGCCAGCCCTGGGTGGATGAAGTCTTCCTGCAACTGAAGGCCCAGCTCGGTGGCGAAGTGAAGGTGGAGTGGAAGGTGCAGGATGGGGAAGTGCTCTCCCCCAATCAGGAGCTGTTCCGCCTCCACGGCCCTGCCCGCCTGCTGCTGACCGGCGAACGCAATGCCCTAAACTTTGTCCAGACCCTATCCGGCGTCGCCACCCTCACCGCTCGCTATGTGGCAGAGCTGGAGGGCACCGACTGCCGTCTGCTCGACACCCGCAAAACCATCCCGGGGCTACGCACCGCCCAAAAGTACGCGGTCACCTGTGGCGGCGGCAAGAACCACCGCATCGGCCTCTATGACGCCTATCTCATCAAGGAGAACCATATCCTCGCCTGCGGCGGCATTGCCGAGGCGATTAATGAGGCTCGTCATCTCAATCCGGGCAAACCGGTGGAGGTGGAAGTTGAATCACTGGCAGAACTGGAGCAGGCGCTGGCGGCCAATGCCGATATCGTGATGCTGGACAACTTCGATGTTGCCATGATGCGGGAAGCTGTCGCCATCAATCAGGGCCGCGCCAAGCTGGAGGTCTCCGGCAATGTGACCCTCGACACTCTGGCCGAGTTTGCCGCCACCGGCGTCGATTTTATCTCGGTCGGGGCGCTGACCAAACATGTACGGGCACTCGATCTCTCCATGCGCTTTATTCAACCGTGAGACGCCCCCCACAGGCTTGAGCAAACACTCGATATAACCGGACAAACAACTTGCAAAAGGCGCCAGAGGCGCCTTTTCTTTATGCAGGGTCCCTCGGCAAAGGAGTGTACAGACGGACCCTAACTCGGCCACAGAAAGAGTCATAGGAGGCCACTTCTTTTATGACACGCATCAAGTTTTTGCTAAATGAAAGAAGTGTAATTAACAAAATGGACAATCTCTGTTGCCACCCCTGACAGCTCGGATAAGATACTGACGTGCAGATGATTTTCCACCGGCACTTCCCAGGAACCAAGGATAAAAGGATATTTTCCATGAACAGCAAAATGACGAAACAATCAGGCTTTACCCTTATTGAATTGATGATCGTGGTCGCGATCGTGGCCATTCTGGCGGCAGTCGCACTGCCGGCGTATCAGAACTACACGAAAAAAGCCAAATTCACAGAGATTATATCTGCGACAGGAGCAGCCAAGGTTGCTGTTGAAGTGTGTGCAGCCAACCTCGGTACTGTCACTGGGTGTGATGGCGGTGGAAATGGGATCCCAACCGATATCGCAACTCCAGGCGTAGGATTAGTTGACTCTATTACGACCGCTGATGGTGTTATTACCGCAACAGCAGTATCAACTAACGGGCTAAGCGGTGAAACTTACACATTAACGCCAACCATGGATGCAACAACCAATAAAGTTACATGGGCTGCAGTCTGTTCTGATACTGCACTGTGTTAACACATGACTTCTAGTCCCAATAGCGGCCTGGCGTTAAGCCTGGCCGCCTCTTCACTGATCAGTGAAGAGGATTCCCAGCGCTATCTGAGCCAGGCCAAGGCCCAGCGCAAACCCTTTGTGACCTTTCTGATAGAAAACGACATCCTCGACAGCAAAGCGCTCGCCGATTTTTGCGAGCTGGAGTATGGGGTACCTCTGCTGGATCTTGCCGCCTTCGATTTGGCCGAGATCCCGCAGAAGTACCTCAATCAGAAGCTGATTGAGAAGCACCACGTCCTGCCCATCTACACCCAGGGCCACACCCTCTATATCGCCATGTCGGATCCGACCAATGTCTCGGCCCTGGAGGACTTCGGCTTCAGCTTCGGGCTCCATACCGAGGCGCTGCTGGTGGAGGAGAACAAGCTCACCGCCGCCATCGGCAAGCTGCTGGAGAGCGAAAACGACGCCCTCGGCATGGAGGATATCGACGAGGCCGAGATCTCCGACCTCGAGGTAAGCGACGAGAGCAGCCGGCTCGACGAGAGCGTCAATACCGCCGATGACGACGCCCCCATCGTCAAGTACATCAACAAGATCCTGATGGATGCCATCAAGCGCGGCGCCTCCGACCTGCACTTCGAGCCCTATGAGTTCAAATATCGGGTGCGCTTTCGCATCGATGGTATTTTGCACGAAATCGCTACCCCGCCGGTCAATCTGGCCAACCGCTTCTCTGCCCGCCTCAAGGTGATGGCGCGGCTCGATATCGCCGAGCGGCGGCTGCCGCAGGATGGCCGCATAAAACTGAAACTGTCGCGCAACAAGTCGATGGATATGCGGGTCAACACCCTGCCCACCATGTGGGGGGAGAAGATCGTTATCCGTCTGCTCGACTCTTCGGCGGCCCGCCTCAATATCGAGCAGCTCGGCTTCGACGACCGCCAGAAGGCGCAGTACCTGCGTGCCCTCTCGAAACCACAGGGGATGATCCTGGTGACCGGCCCCACCGGCTCGGGCAAAACGGTCTCGCTCTATACCGGCCTCAATATTCTCAACACCACCGAGGTGAATATCTCCACCGCTGAAGATCCGGTGGAGATCAACCTGCCGGGCGTCAACCAGGTGCAGGTCAACCCCAAGGCGGGGCTCACCTTCGCCAGCGCCCTGCGCTCCTTCTTGCGGCAAGACCCGGATGTGGTGATGGTGGGGGAGATACGGGATCTCGAAACCGCCGAGATCGCCATCAAGGCTGCACAAACCGGCCACCTGGTGCTCTCAACCCTGCACACCAACTCGGCAGCCGAAACCCTGACCCGGATGATGAACATGGGGGTTCCGGCCTTCAATATCGCCTCTTCGGTCACCCTGATCATGGCCCAACGGCTGGCCCGCAAGCTGTGTGATCACTGCAAGGCGCCGGAGGTGGTGCCGGAAGCCGAGCTGCTGGAGCTGGGTTTTACCCCGCAGCAGCTGGCAGCCGGCTTGCGACTGTTCAAACCGGTTGGTTGCAAGGAGTGTTCCGGTGGCTACAAGGGGCGAGTCGGCATCTACGAAATCATGCTAATGTCGGAAAATATCGCAAAATTGATCATGCAGGGGGCCAACTCCCTGCAAATTGCGGCGATTGCCCAGAAAGAGGGCATGCGCACCCTGCGCACCTCGGGACTGGAGAAGGCACGGCTCGGTGTCACTAGCCTTGCCGAGGTCAACCGGGTCACCACCAATTAAACCTCGCCAAGATGCGAGCAAGATGATCTACCAGCAAGCGACCAGATGGTGCCAAGCCGTTTGAGGATATTTATCAGGTCAGATGGTTCAGGGGCTCCCTGACCATCCGCCCAATTGCAGGATGCAAAGATGGCAACCCTAACGAAAAAGAACAACACCCCGAAAAAAGTCTTCGCCTTCCGCTGGCACGGGGTCAATCGCAAGGGGCAGAAGGTCTCCGGCGAGCTGCAGGCTGACAGCATCAATACCGTCAAGGCGGAGCTGCGCAAGCAGGGGGTAAACGTCACCAAGGTGGCCAAAAAATCCCAGGGGCTCTTCTCCAAGGGCGGTGCCAAGATCAAGCCGATGGATATCGCGATTATCTCCCGCCAGATCACCACCATGCTCTCCGCCGGCGTACCGCTGGTGCAAAGCCTGCAGATCATCGCCCGCAGCCACGAGAAAGCCGCCATGCGCGAGCTGATGGGTGAGATCGCCTCCGATGTTGAGACCGGAACCCCCATGTCGGAGGCGTTGCGCCGCCACCCTCGCCATTTTGACGATCTCTACTGCGATCTGGTTGAGGCGGGGGAGCAATCCGGTGCGCTGGAGACCATCTACGACCGTATCGCCACCTATCGGGAAAAGTCGGAAGCGCTCAAGTCGAAGATCAAGAAGGCCATGTTCTATCCCACCATGGTTATTCTGGTGGCCATAGTGGTGACTTCCATCCTGCTGCTATTCGTCATCCCCCAGTTCGAGGATATCTTCAAGAGCTTTGGCGCCGAGCTGCCGGTGTTCACCCAGTTTGTCATCGGCATCTCACGCTTTATGCAGAACTGGTGGTATGTCTTCTTTGGCGGAGCTGCGCTCGCCATCTTCCTCTATGTACGCGCCTGGCGCGCCTCCCAGAAGGTAAGGGACAATACCGACAAGTTTGTGCTCACCATCCCGGTGGTCGGTATGATCCTGCACAAGGCGGCCATGGCCCGCTTTGCCCGCACACTCTCAACCACTTTCTCGGCCGGTATCCCGCTGGTGGATGCACTCATCTCGGCGGCCGGTGCCTCCGGCAACTATGTCTATCGCACCGCCGTTATGGCCATTCGCAACGAGGTGGTGGCCGGTATGCAGATCAACGTGGCAATGCGCACCGTCGATCTCTTCCCGGACATGGTGATCCAGATGGTGATGATCGGCGAGGAGTCCGGTGCCATTGATGATATGCTCTCCAAGGTTGCCACCATCTTCGAGCAAGAGGTGGACGACCTGGTCGATGGCCTTACCAGCCTGCTGGAACCCCTCATCATGGTGGTGCTCGGGGTGCTGGTCGGCGGCATGGTTATCGCCATGTACCTGCCCATTTTCAAACTTGGCGACGTGGTGGGTTGATTCATCAGGGCATGGAGCCAAAGCCATGCCCTTCACTCATTCAATAACTGACGGTTGGTTATGACACTTCTTCTCGAGCTGGCTCACGGCTTGCCATGGATCTTTTTTTCGCTGGTTTTTCTCTTCTCCCTGATGATCGGCAGCTTCCTTAACGTAGTGATCCACCGCCTGCCCATCATGCTGGAGCGAGAGTGGCAGGCCGAGTATCGCAGCTACTTCTCCCCCGACGAAGAGGCCATCGCACCAGAGCGCTACAACCTGATGGTACCGCGCTCCGCATGTCCTCACTGTGGTCACCCCATTACCGCCATCGAGAACATTCCGCTGATGAGCTGGCTCTGGCTCAAGGGGCGTTGCCGCGACTGTCAGGCGCCCATCTCGGCCCGCTATCCGCTGGTAGAGCTGATAACAGCCCTGCTCTCGGTGGCCGTTGCCATGGTCATAACGCCGGGCTGGGGCACACTGGCCGCCCTGCTGCTGACTTGGGTATTGGTGGCCCTCACCTTTATCGATCTCGACAAGATGTTGCTGCCAGATCAGCTCACCCTGCCCCTGCTGTGGGGCGGTCTGCTGTTCAATCTGGCAGGTGGCTTCGTACCGCTGGCGGATGCCGTGATTGGCGCCATGGTCGGCTATCTGGTGCTCTGGAGCCTCTACTGGGCCTTCAAGCTGCTCACCGGCAAGGAGGGGATGGGCTATGGCGACTTCAAGCTGCTGGCGGCGCTGGGTGCCTGGCTCGGCTGGCAGGCGCTGCCGATCATATTGCTGCTCTCATCCCTGGTCGGCGCCGTGATCGGCATCAGCCTGATCGCCTTGCACAAACACCATCAGGGCAAGCCCATCCCCTTCGGCCCCTACCTCGCCATCGCGGGCTGGATTGCCCTGCTGTGGGGCGATACCATCACCAACTGGTATCTCTCTACCCTGCTTTGAGCAAGAGGCCCCCCATGTATGTAGTTGCTATCACAGGCGGTATCGGCAGTGGCAAGACCACCATCGCAAATCAGTTTGCCGAACTGGGTATCGAGGTGGTGGATGCCGATGTGATCGCCCGCGAGGTCGTAGAGCCGGGCACCCCGGCCCTTGCCACCATCGCCGACCATTTTGGCCCGGATGTTATTGATCCGAGCGGTCAACTCGACCGTCGCCCCCTGCGCGAGCGGGTCTTCAGCGACCCACAGGCCAAGGAGTGGCTCAATGCTCTGCTCCATCCGCTGATTCGCAGTGAAATGCTGCGCCAGTGTGCCGCAGCCAGTTCTCCTTACTGCCTGCTGGTGGTGCCGCTGCTGGTGGAGAACAAACTCACCGGCCTCGCCGACCGGGTGCTGGTGATCGATGTGGACGAAGCGACCCAGATTGAGCGCACCTGCCGTCGTGATGGCGTCAGCACCGAGCAGGCCAGAGCCATCATCGCAGCACAGGCCAGCCGGAAAGAACGGCTAGCTGCGGCGGATGATGTCATCGAGAACGCCAATGGCAGCGAAATGGCGATAAAAACGCGGATTTTGGCACTGCACGAGACATATCTGGCATTTGCCTCTCAACAACCCCGTCAACAGTGAGTACACTAGGCCGGTTTATGGCTGGCCAGGATTAGGCATGATTTACGATTTTCCCCTCAATGAAAAAAGCCGGACCTACCTGCGTCTGGAGTCCCTGTTTTCCCAAATTCGCGACAATCTGGAGAGCGAGCAATCCTGGGCCCATATCGCCTTCTTCAAAGGGCTGTTCGATCTGCAGGAGCTGCTGGAGCGTGGTGACTTGCGCGCTGACCTTATCAAGGATCTGGAGCGTCTCGGCCAACGTCTGAGCCACTGGGCCAGCCTGCCCGACGTCGATCTGGAGCAGATCAAACAGATGCAGCAAGAGAGCAGCCAGCTCTCCCGCAACCTGCTCAACTCGCCACGCCCGGGAGCCCGCCTGAAAGAGGATCGTCTGCTCGGTTCCATTCGCCAGCGCTTCTCCATCCCGGGTGGTCTGTGTGCCTTCGACGTGCCCCAGCTGCACCACTGGCTCGGAACCCCGGCCATCACCCGTCACCAGCAGATGCAGGGCTGGCTTAGCGACATCACCCTGCTGATGAACGCCATCACCCTGTTGCTGCGTCTGTGGCGTGAATCGGGCAGCTTCAGCGAGCAGGTTGCCAGCAACGGTTTCTTCCAGGACACCGCCGAGAGCGCCGAGCTGATCCGCATCAAGCTGCCGGGCAATCTGTTCTGCTACCCAACCCTGAGCGGCCACAAGAACCGCTTCGCCCTGCGCTTTCTGCCCACCGCAGAACAGCCGATTGGCGACGTGCCATTCCAGCTCGCCTGCTGCTAAGGAGGGCTTATGGTCACCAAGGTAAAGTGTCCGACCTGTCAGAGCGAAGTGGAGTGGGGCTCGCAGAGTCCGTTCCGACCTTTCTGCAGCAAACGCTGCCAGTTGATCGATCTCGGCGAGTGGGCTGATGAAGAGAAACGGATACCCGGGGAGATCAACCCGGATCTGCTGCCAGAGCAGGAAGAGGGCGATCAGTGGCTATAAGCCCCTGGTCACTCTCCGCTATAAAATAAAAAAGGGCCGATGGGCCCTTTTTTGATGCTTGTTTTTGCAACCGGTTCAAACCAGCAGGCCTTGAAGCCGCGCGACAATCGGACCGTTGGCATCGGGAAAGTGGTAGTTGTGCAGCTCGGCCACCGGCACCCACAGACACTCCTGCCCCTCCTTGCCGAACGGCTCGCCGCTGAAACGGGTCACCTTCCAGATATCCAGCAACACCTGCTTCTCGGGGTAGTCGTGCTGCAGTTCCATAAAGGGGGCACAATCCAATACCCGGATGCCGATCTCTTCCCACAGCTCCCGATCCAGCGCAGTCAGCAGATCCTCACCGGACTCCACCTTGCCACCGGGAAACTCCCAGCGATCCCCCTGATGGCGATCGGAGGAGCGTCTGGCGATGAAGATATCGCCCCGTTCATTCTCGATGACACCAACCGCCACCCAGATCCGTTTTTTCTGTTCCATCAATTACCTCTGTTCGCTTGTTGCCACCAATAACAAGGCGGGCTCTTGGCCCGCCTGTTATGGCATAGCGTCGATCAGGTCAACTGACCGTGGCAGTGCTTGTACTTCTTGCCGGAACCACACGGGCAGGGATCGTTTCGACCGACCTTCTGCTCGTCGCGTACGAAGGTGGTGTGACCCTCTTCGCCCGCAGCCTGTTCATCGGCCAGCTGGCTCTCGGCAGCGGCGTGGGTATAGGTGCGGGGAGCGGCTTCCGCCTGCTGGCGCTGCTGCTCTTCCATCGCTTCCACATCGCGCTCCTGCACCTGAACACGGCTCAGGATGCTGACCACGTCGCGCTTGAGAGTTTCCAGCATCTGGGTGAACAGATCAAAGGATTCGCGCTTGTACTCCTGCTTGGGGTTCTTCTGGGCGTAGCCGCGCAGATGGATGCCCTGACGCAGGTGATCCATGGCCGCCAGATGCTCTTTCCAGAGGCCATCCAGAGTTTGCAACATCACCGCTTTCTCGAAGTTGCGCAGCACCTCTTTGCCGACCAGCTCTTCCTTGTGGGCATAGAGCTTGGTGGCTTCGTCCAGAATGCGCTCGCGCAGCTTCTCTTCATACAGCTTGTCATCTTCCGCCAGCCACTGCTGCAGCGGCAGATCCAGCGCGAAGTCGGCCTTCAGGCGTGCTTCCAGACCCGGCACATCCCACATCTCCTCCAGAGACTGGGGCGGGATGTACTCGTCAATCACGCTGCCGTAGACATCATCACGGATAACGTGGATGGTCTCGGAGATATCGTTGGTATCCAGCAGCTCGTTACGCTGCTCGTAAACCACTTTGCGCTGGTCGTTGGCCACATCGTCAAACTCCAGCAAGCTCTTGCGGATGTCGAAGTTGCGACCTTCCACCTTGCGCTGGGCATTTTCGATCGCCTTGGTGACCCAGGGGTGTTCGATGGCTTCGCCCTCTTCCATACCCAGCTTCTTCATCATGCCGGTGACGCGATCGGAGGCGAAGATCCGCATCAGAGTATCTTCCATGGAGAGGTAGAAGCGGGAGGAACCCGGGTCGCCCTGACGACCGGAACGGCCGCGCAGCTGGTTGTCGATACGACGGGATTCGTGACGCTCGGTGCCGATAATGTGCAGACCACCGGCGGCCAGCACCGCATCGTGACGCACCTGCCAGGCGGCTTTCAGCTCTGCAATCTGCTCGCTGGTCGGGTTCTCCAGCTTGGCAATCTCTGCCTGCCAGTTGCCGCCCAACACGATGTCGGTACCACGACCGGCCATGTTGGTGGCGATAGTGACCGCGCCAGTCTGACCGGCCTGGGCGACGATCTCCGCTTCCATGGCGTGGAACTTGGCGTTCAGCACTTTGTGCGGGATCTTCTCCTTGGTCAGGATGCCGGAGAGCAGCTCGGAGTTCTCGATAGAGACAGTACCAACCAGTACAGGCTGGCCCTTGGCCACACACTGACGGATATCTTCGATGATGGCGGCATACTTCTCATTGGCGGTCAGGTAGACCAGATCGCCCATGTCTTTACGCACCATTGGCTTGTTGGTCGGGATAACAACGGTATCCAGGCCATAAATCTGCTGAAATTCAAAGGCTTCGGTATCTGCAGTACCGGTCATGCCCGCCAGCTTGTTATAGAGACGGAAGTAGTTCTGGAAGGTGATGGATGCCAGCGTCTGGTTCTCGTTCTGGATCTTCACCCCTTCCTTCGCTTCAACGGCCTGATGCAGACCATCGGACCAGCGACGACCCGGCATGGTACGGCCGGTGTGCTCGTCGACGATGACGATCTCGTCTTTCTGGACGATGTAGTCGACGTTGCGTTCGAACAAGGTGTGAGCGCGCAGACCCGCATTGACGTGGTGCAGCAGGCTGATGTTGGAGGCGGAGAACAGGGAGTCGTTCTCGTCCAGCAGCCCCTCTTTCTTGAGCAGCTCTTCCACGAAGATCTGACCGTTTTCGGTCAGCAGCGCCTGGCGGTTCTTCTCGTCCACCGTGTAGTGACCGTCGCCGGTGTACTCTTCGGTGTCTTCCTTGTCCTGCTTGACCAGCAGCGGGATCAGCTTGTTGACGCGAATATAGAGCTCGGAGCTATCTTCGGCCGGACCGGAGATGATCAGCGGAGTCCGGGCTTCATCGATAAGCACCGAGTCAACTTCATCCACCAGCGCATAGTTGAGCGGACGCTGTACACGCTGCTCCGGCGAGAACGCCATGTTGTCGCGCAGGTAGTCGAAACCGAATTCGTTGTTGGTACCGTAGGTGATGTCTGCGGCATAGGCGTCACGCTTCTGGGACGCATCCATACCGGGCACGTTGCAGTCGACGGTCATGCCGAGGAAGGCAAACAGCGGGCGGTTTGCCTCAGCGTCACGTTTGGCCAGATAGTCGTTCACCGTCACCACGTGCACACCACGGCCACTCAGGGCGTTCAGGTAAGCTGGCAGAGTCGCAGTAAGAGTCTTACCTTCACCGGTTTTCATTTCCGCGATGCGGTTGGAGTTCAGCACCATGCCGCCGATCAGCTGCACGTCGAAGTGGCGCATGCCAAACACCCGCTTGGAGGCTTCACGCACGGTCGCGAACGCTTCCGGCAGCAACTGCTCCAGGGTCTCACCCTGCTCGATACGCTGACGATATTCAGCCGTTTTGGCCTGCAACTCGGCATCGGAGAGAGCCTCGAACTGCGGCTCCATGGCATTGATCTGTTTTACAATTTTGCGCAAAGCCTTGAGCGTTCTGTCGTTCCGGCTGCCGATAATCTTGGTAAGCAGTGTGCTAATCATGGGTACCAACTATTTCTGGTTATAAAAGCGTTCCGTCACTGGAACCTGAAGAAAAAAACCTAACCCCGGCTGGCACTGAGAAAGCGTGCGGGGTTGACCTGACGACCATCTTTCAACACTTCGTAATGCAGATGAACCCCGGTCGCGCGACCGGTGCGTCCCATCAAGGCAATCTTCTGACCCTGATCAACCAGGGTGCCCACCTCGACCAGCAACTTGGAGTTGTGGGCATAGCGGGTGACCAGGCCATTGCCGTGATTAATCTCCACCATATTGCCAAATTCCGGATGACGGCCCGCCCAGCTGACAATGCCGGGCCCGGTGGCCAGAATCGGGGTTCCCGGTTTGCCACGGAAATCGACCCCTTTGTGCATCTTGGCACGCCCGTTGAACGGGTCGACCCGTCCACCAAACCCGGACGAGACCCAAACTCGCTCCTGTTTGACTGGCGTGCCGGAAATAAAACCGGCATCGGTGATATGGTGATTCATGATGAAAGATTCAAGTACCGACAGCTGCTCTTCACGGCTGCTGAGCTGCTGACTGAGGTGTTTCATCGAGGCTTGCAGCTCGTTGAGGCTCACTTCCAGCTCTTCATCATAAGAAGGGCCGCCCATGGGGGGCAGCTCTTTGAAATTGAACTCGTCCGGATCGAGATCGGCCTGCTCGGTCAATCGTTCACCGAGGGCATTGAGACGGCCAAGCTGACCCTGCATGGTGCCCACCTGAGCAGCCAGCATCGCCAACTGTTCACGGGCTTCGTCACCACTCTGGTCAACGGACTGTTGCTCGGCAACGGCAAGCGCCACTTCCAGCGCCTCCATTTTCTGGTGCCAGCTCTGCCAGAGCCAACCACCACCAAGGGCCAACAGGGAGAAGAGAATACCGCCGACCCAGGCCAGACGTTGTTTGGGCAGGTGCAACTTGCGTCGCTGCTTGCCGTGGAGGATCAGGGTAATGCTCATAGAAATCAGTCTGCTCGGTCAGGTGCGGCCAGGAGCCTGCACGGGAAATAAAACCGGGAGATAATCGGTATTAAAGGATGGAGTAAACAAATGACGGAACGTCGGTGCGGAGAGAGGACCGACGTTCCGTTGCACAGCTATCAGGCCAGAACCAGACCGTTATCGTAGTAAGCGATAGGCGCTTTGTCGCCCTCACCCTCGAAGGTCACCAGTTCCCAAGCCTCCTGCTCGGCCAGCAAGGCACGCAGCAGCTTGTTGTTCAGGGCATGTCCGGTCTTGTAGGCACGGAACTCACCGATGATGCTGCGGTTACACATGTAGAGGTCACCGATCGCGTCCAGCATCTTGTGCTTGACGAACTCGTCCTCATAACGCAAACCGTCTTCGTTCAGCACCCGATAGTCGTCCAGTACCACGGCGTTTTCCAGGCTTCCGCCCAGCGCCAGGTTCTGGGAACGCAGGTACTCGATATCACGCATGAACCCGAAGGTACGGGCACGGCTGATCTCTTTCACGAAGGAGGCACCGGAGAAATCCAGTACGCAACGCTGATTGCGACCTTCAAAGACCGGATGCTGGAAATCGATCTCGAGATCCATCTTGAAGCCGTTGCGATAGGGGTGGAATTCCGCCCACTTGTCGCCGTCTTCAACCCGGATGCTCTTCTTGATCCGCACAAACTGCTTGGCAGCATTCTGCTCACGGATCCCGACTTCCTGCAGCAGGTAGATAAAGGGATGCGCACTGCCGTCCATCACCGGGATCTCGGGCGCGTCAACCTCGACATAGAGGTTGTCGATCCCCATCCCGGCCAGCGCGGCGGAGAGGTGCTCAATGGTAGAGACACGGACACCGGCTTCGTTGACCAGAGCGGTACAGAGCACGGTATCGCGCACCTGATCGGCATTGGCTGGCAGCTCCACCACAGGATTCAGGTCGGTACGCAAGTAAACGATTCCTGTGTTCACAGGCGCCGGACGGAACGTCATGGTGACTTTCCGGCCCGAATGCAGGCCGACACCAGTCGCCTGTACACTCGTTTTCAAGGTTCTTTGTCTAATCATGGGTGTACCCTAAACAGCTTAAAATCCGGACCAGATGGTCGTTGGCAGGCCATCTTAGCACATTCCTTGAACAACAAACAAACAAGAGCCATAAGAGGCTTAGTCTGCCTGCTTGCGCAGGAACGCCGGAATATCCAGGTAATCCGGTTCACGACGGGCTTGCGGTTCGGCGTTGACCACCTTGGCCGGGGCTTCGTCCATCACGCGGCCTTGCATCATGTCGCTAACCAGCGGCTGACGCACCGGACGCTCTTGCACCTGGCTGCTCTTAACCAGAGTGATGTCCGGCTTGCGCTCGGCACCGATACCGGTAGCAACCACGGTCACACGCAGCTCGTCGTGCATTTCCGGATCGATTACGGTACCCACAACTACAGTGGCGTTCTCGGAAGCGAAGGCCTTGACCGCGTTACCCACGGTTTCGAACTCTTCGATGGTCATGTCCATACCGGCGGTGATGTTGACCAGGATGCCACGGGCACCGGCCAGATCCACGTCTTCCAGCAGCGGGCTGGAGATGGCTTTCTCGGCCGCTTCTTCGGCACGGTCATCACCGGAGGCGGAACCGGTACCCATCATGGCGGTACCCATTTCGCGCATTACGGTACGCACGTCCGCGAAGTCGACGTTGATCAAGCCCGGACGGGTGATCAGCTCGGCAATGCCCTGTACCGCACCAAGCAGTACATCGTTGGCAGCCTTGAAGGCGTCCAGCAGGGAGATACCGCGACCCAGCACCTTCAGCAACTTGTCGTTGGGGATGGTGATCAGGGAGTCAACATTTTTGGAGAGCTCTTCGATACCGTGCGCAGCGAAGCCCATCCGCTTCTTCCCTTCAAAGGAGAACGGCTTGGTCACCACAGCAACGGTCAGGATGCCCATCTCGCGGGCCACTTCGGCCACGATCGGCGCAGCACCGGTACCGGTACCACCACCCATACCGGCGGCGATGAACACCATGTCGGAACCGGTCAGCAGCTCACGCAGTGCTTCGCGATCTTCCATGGCCGCATCACGACCCACTTCCGGATTGGCTCCGGCACCCAGACCCTTGGTGATGCCACCGCCGATCTGCAGGGTAGTGTTGGCGCTGGAGTTACGCAGTGCCTGGGCATCGGTGTTGACGGTAATAAACTCAACACCCTCAATATTTTGACGAACCATGTGCTCGACAGCGTTACCGCCGCCGCCACCTACACCGATCACTTTAATGACGGCTTCGTCAGTGTGGCTATCCATAAATTCAAACATGTTGTCTCTCCGCTTTATTTGCCTGACTCAGCAAAATTCTTAGAACTCGCCACGCAGCCAGTTGCTAACCCGTTTGACCAGGCCACCGACGCTTGCCTTGGCGGCATATTCTTTGTTGCTACCTGTGGCTTGATGGGTGCGGCCGTACTGCAGCAACCCGACCGCAGTCGAGTACACCGGTGCCTGCACGTAATCACTCAAACCACGTATGTTCATGGGCTCTCCCACCCGGACCTGGCTCTGGAAGATCTGCTCTGCACACTCCACAATGCCTTCAATCTGGGCAGCGCCGCCGGTCAAGACCACACCGGCTGCCAGCTGATGCTTGACCCCCTGCGCTTTCAACTCGCTTTGTACCCGCACCAGCTCATCATTCACCATGGAGAGCAACTCGGTGTAACGGGGCTCAATCACTTCAGCCAGTGTCTGCCGTTGCAGGCTGCGCGCCGGGCGACCGCCGACACTGGGTACTTCAATATTGTCTTCCTTGCTGACCAGACGACCGAGGGCGCAACCGTAGCGCACCTTGATCGCTTCCGCGTCGAGCGGCGGCGTGCCGAAGGCATAGGCGATGTCGCTGGTCACAGTGCTGCCAGCGTACGGGATCACCTTGGTGTGGCGCAGGGCACCGCCGGTAAACAGCGACATGTCCATGGTGCCGCCACCGATGTCCACCACGCAGACACCCAGCTCTTTCTCGTCTTCGGTCAACACGGCATAGCTGGAGGCCAGCGCGGAGAAGATCAGTTGATCCACACGCAAACCGACCTTCTCCACACACTTCTCAATGTTGCGAGCCATGTCGTTGTGGCAGGTGATCAGGTGAACCTTGGCCGCCATCCGCACACCGGAGAGGCCGACCGGATTCTTGATCCCTTCCTGATAATCGATCGCAAACTCCTGAGGCAGGACATGCAGCACGCGCAGCTCGTCGGAGAGGCGAACTGACTTGGCGGTGTGGATCACGTTGTCCACATCCTCCTGCGTCACCTCTTCATCAGAGATGGGCACCATACCGGTCTCGTTGCGGCAGTCGATATGCTTGCCGGACAACCCCAGATAGACCGAGCTGATCTGGCAATCTGCCATCATCTCGGCCTCTTCCACCGCGCGGCGCAGTGACTTGACCACGGAGTCGAGGTCATTGACCCCGCCCTTCTCCATTCCGCGAGAAGCGTGACTGCCCATACCGAT
This sequence comes from Aeromonas sp. 603757, assembly GCF_049171255.1. Taxonomy (NCBI): domain Bacteria; kingdom Pseudomonadati; phylum Pseudomonadota; class Gammaproteobacteria; order Aeromonadales; family Aeromonadaceae; genus Aeromonas; species Aeromonas sp. 603757. The sequence continues at coordinate 102,578 of NZ_JAAKOE010000010.1, forward strand.
GACGTTCAGTTCACCGTCCGGCAATACTTCCCCGACCAGAACCGCCACCTTGGTTGTGCCGATATCCAGTCCGACAATCAAATTCCTATCTGCGGTGTTGGTCATGCACTTTCTCTTCGCTCTTCTTCCAGCCAACTGCCATTCCGGTGTCGTATCGAAGATCCACGTAGGCGACTTGCGCACGGGGTTCGATAACCGGGAAGGCATCGATAAACCGCTGCAACCGGAGCGCAATGTCATTGCGTCCCAGGAACAGCTTGATATTGCCATCCAGGGTCAGTTCCCAGGCATGGCGGGGGGTCAGATTCACCCCCAGCAACTTGTATCCCTTGGCAGCCAGTTGCGACTCGTACTGCCGACTCTCTTTCAACACCCGGGCGGCCTGATCATCCGGCCCCGACAACTGCATCAGCGGCGTCTTGACCCGATCCGGGGCGCTGAACACCTTGCCCTTGGTGTTGACGAAGCGGTTGCCGTTCCAGCGCGCCGCTACGTCCTGTTCCGTCAGGTAGACCTTGATCTTGTTCGGCCACTTCTTGCGTACCGATACCGAGGCCACCCATGGCAAGGCATTGAGCCTTGCCTGCAATTCATTGACGTCCAATTCGAAGAAGTTGCGCAGCTCGGCGCCATCCAGCACGGCCATCCGCAGCTCTTCAGTTTGCAAATACTGGTGTTGCCCCTGCAGCAACAGCTCGCTCATGGGCAACCGGTTGGCATCTGTCAGCCAACCTTTAACATCCAGCGCCGTCCGGTAGCAGCCCCATATCACCAGCAGGAAAAACGCTACCCCTGCGATGAAGCCACCCTTGGTGCGCCCCTGTGCCCTTGCCTCCACCCGATCGATCCCCGTGTAACGCGCTAAACCGGCCTTTGACAGACCGGTTCGCCATTATATAGGCCCCGGCTTGGCGGTCAAAATACTCATTGGGCCCTCAGGCGCCAGATTTCATGCTATCTATGCTCAATTTCATCTCTCCGAGACGACGGGCCAGTGCCCCGACGTTCCCGGCGCCTTGAGTCAGCACCAAATCCCCCTCGCCGATCAGGTCGGCCAGCACGGCTGGCACGTCATCCGGTGTAGCGACGAAGATGGGTTCCAGGTTGCCACGCGAGCGAATGGAGCGGCACAGTGCCCGTCCATCAGCGCCCGGGATCGGCTCCTCACCGGCAGCATAAACCTCCAGCATCACCAGCACGTCAACCTTGGAGAGCACATCGGCGAAGTCCTCGTAGAGGTCGCGGGTGCGGGTATAACGGTGGGGCTGGAACACCATCACCAGACGCTTCTCGGGCCAACCGGCACGGGCGGCATTGATGGTGACCTTCACTTCACTCGGGTGGTGTCCGTAATCGTCCACCAGCATCGCCTTGCCGCGACCGGTTTCAAACTCGCCATACTGCTGGAAGCGACGACCGACCCCTTCAAATTTGGCCAGTGCAGAGATGATGGCCTCGTCGCTAACACCGTCCTCTGTCGCGACAGCTATCGCCGCTGCAGCGTTCAATGCGTTGTGAATACCCGGCAAATTGAGGGTCACCTGCAGCTCGCCCGCCTCTTTGCGGCGAACACGGAAGCAGCTGTGGTTGGTGGTCTGGACAAAATCCAGCACCTGCACATCGGCATCGTCGGAGAGGCCATAGGTCAGGGTCGGACGGGCAATCTCGGGCAACATGCCACGGATCACCGGATCATCGATGCAGACCACCGCCAGTCCGTAGAAGGGCAGATTGTGCAGAAACTCGATGAAGGTGGCCTTCAGCTTGGAGAAGTCACCGCCGTAGGTGTCCATGTGATCCGCTTCGATGTTGGTCACGATAGAGACCATCGGCTGCAGATGCAGGAAAGAGGCGTCGCTCTCGTCCGCCTCGGCAATCAGGTAGCGGCTGCTGCCCAGGCGGGCATTGGTGCCAGCACTGTTGAGCAGGCCACCGATGACGAAGGTCGGGTCGCGGTCGGCTTCGGCATAGATACTCGCCACCAGACTGGTGGTGGTGGTCTTGCCGTGGGTACCGGCGATGGCGATACCGTGGCGGAAACGCATCAGCTCGGCCAGCATCTCGGCGCGACGAACCACCGGAATACGTAGCTCGCGGGCGGCCAGCAGCTCCGGGTTGTCCTGCTTGATGGCGGTAGAGACCACCACCACGCTGGCACCCTCAACGTGTTCGGCACTGTGACCGACGAAGATGTGAGCGCCCAGTCCGGCCAACCGTTCAGTCACAGCATTGCGAGCCAGATCCGAACCCGTTACCTGATACCCTTCGTTGGCAAGCACTTCGGCGATCCCGCCCATACCGGCACCACCGATGCCGATAAAGTGGATGCGACGCACGCGGCGCATTTCGGGGATCACAGTACGCAGTTTTGCCAGTTCAACCTTGGTCATAATCGTCTCTTTAGTCTGCCGCAGGCCATGTACCGTCAAAGCTCGGCTGCACAGCGGCATCAATACATACAGGTACAAGGTTGCACGGTGTCACCACTGCAACCTTGCTCATTAATCTTTACCACGCTGCCCGGTTGCGAGCTGTTTGCACTCATCTGCAACCCGCTCGGCCGCATCGGTGATAGCGACGCGGCGAGCCGCTTTCGCCATGTTAAACAGGGTCTCCCGGCGACCAGCCAACCAGGTCAGGCGCGCCGCCAGCGATGCGGTATTCAGCTCGGACTGGGGCAGAAACTCGGCTGCACCGCCGTCGACCAGGGTCAAGGCGTTACGGGTCTGGTGATCATCCACCGCATGGGGCAATGGCACGAAAATGGCGGCCACACCGGCGGCAGCCACTTCGGAAACGGTCAGGGCACCGGCACGGCAGACCACCAGGTCGGCCCAGGCGTAGGCGCTGGCCATATCCTTGATAAATTCACTCACCTCGGCATTGATGCCGTGCTGGGCATAGGCAGCAGACACCGTCTCGGCATTGCCCTTGCCACACTGGTGACGCACCTCGATAGGCACACCAGCCGCCGCCACCGCAGCGGGTACCTGCTGGTTGAGCACCCGGGCACCCAGGCTGCCACCGACGATCAGCAGATGCAGCGGCTCGGCTTCGCTGCGAAGCTGCGGATCCGGCAGGGCGACCACTTCGGGACGCACCGGATTGCCTACCACGGCGGTACGGCGGCTCGGCGCGAAGGCGCCCGGAAATGCCATCAACACCCGCCTGGCGATACGGGCCAGCAGCTTGTTGGTCATGCCGGCAGCGGCATTCTGCTCATGGAGCAGCAGCGGGATGCCGGAGAACCAGGCAGCCACGCCACCCGGGCCGGAAGCAAAACCGCCCATGCCGAGCACCACATCAGGACGAACGGTCTTGAGTACCTGACGCGCCTGCAGGATCGATTTGACGATGCGATAGGGCGCCACCAGCAGTCGCTTGATGCCGTTGCCACGCACCCCCTGAATATCGATGAAGGAGATGGGATAACCGTGGGCTGGCACCAGTTCCGCCTCCATCCGGTCGGCAGTGCCGAGCCAGTGGACAGTCCAGCCCTGGGCCTTCAGGCGATCGGCCACGGCCAGACCGGGAAAGACATGCCCCCCGGTACCACCTGCCATCACCAACAGAGTCTTGCTCACTAAACCTCCCGCACGCGCGCCTGGGCAGTCGCCTGACGCAACTCAAAATCGATTCGAATCAACATGCTCACCGCCACTGTCATGATGATGAGACTCGAGCCACCGTAACTGACCAGCGGCAGGGTCAACCCCTTGGTCGGCATCATGCCGCTGGCTGCGCCAACGTTGACGAAAGTCTGGAAACTGAACCAGATGCCGATACCGATAGCCAGATAGCCATCATAGAGGCGGTCGGCTTGCAGGGCGCGATGCCCCAGCTTCAACGCCTTGATCGCCAACGCAAAGATGAGACACAGGGCGCCCAGTACCCCGACGTAACCCAGCTCTTCGCCGAGGATCGCAAACACGAAGTCGGTATGCGCTTCCGGCAGGTACTCCATCTTCTGGATGGAGTTGCCGAGCCCTTCGCCAAACCAGCTGCCACGGCCAAACGCCATCAGCGACTGGGTCAACTGGTAGCCACTGCCAAACGGATCGGCCCAGGGATCCATAAAAGAGGTCACCCGACGCATCCGGTATGGCTCGACGATGATCAGCATGATCACCCCACCAAGACCGCCACCGATAAGGATCATGAACTGCCACAGTTTGGCGCCAGCCAGAAACAGCATGCCGAACGAGGTGACGAACATCACCACGGTCGACCCCAGATCCGGTTGCAGCAGCAACAGGATCGCCAACACCCCGAATACTGCCAAGGGCTTCAGGAAGCCAAGCCAGGCTTCACGCACCTCGTTCTGACGCCGCACCAGATAACCGGCTAGATAGACGAATAGGGCCAGCTTGCCAAACTCGGCCGGCTGCAGGTTGAAGGGGCCCAGTGGCAGCCAGCGCACCGCACCGTTGACATTGCGCCCGACCACCAGCACCAGTACCAGCAGCAGAATGGCCAGCAACAGCATGGGTCCGTTGTACTCCTGCCAGCGCGCCATCGGCACCTGCAACACAAACCAGGAGATACCGAGCGCCATCACCAGAAACATGGCGTGACGCTTCACAAACATGAAGGGATCATCCCCCAGGGAGATCCCCTCCGGGATCGAGGCTGATGCCACGATCACCACCCCGACCGCCATCAGGGAGAGCGCCAGCAACACCAACTGCCGGTCATAGAGGCCGGCAGGGCGCGCCGGCAATAGCCAGCGCTGGAACAGACCTGCGGCTGCGCGAAGGACATTCATAGCGCCATCACCATCTCGGTAAAGCGATCGCCACGCACCTCGAACGACTTGAACTGATCGAGGCTGGCACAGGCTGGCGCCAGCAGCACCCAGTCACCGGGCTTGGCATCGGCAGCCGCCTTGGCAACCGCAGTGGCCAGGTCGGCCACCCGTTCGGTCTGCTCGCCCAGCGCCAGCAGCACCTCGGCATCCTGACCGAAGCAGTACATGTGATCGATCTGGTTGCCCAGCAGCGCCTGGATCGGGCCAAAATCCTGCCCCTTGCCCTGACCACCGGCCAGCAGCAACAGGCGCCCCTTGACCGACTCGCGCACACCGGCAACGGCAGCTAGCGTAGCTCCCACGTTGGTGGCTTTGGAGTCGTTGATCCAGCGCACCCCGTTCACTTCGCGCACGAAACGGGCACGGTGGGGCAAGCCTTCAAAGCGGCGCAGCACGGTGAGCTGGGCAGCGCGGGGAATGCCGACCGCATCGCACAGCGCCATGGCGGCCAGCGCGTTGGCCTGATTGTGGGCACCGACGATCTTCATCTCGTCCACCGCCAGCAGCGGCTCGCCGTGCAGGGTCAACCAGTAGCGGCCATCCAGCAGGCAGCGGCCATAGCCATTGCAGTCAAGACCGAAGCTCTGCCACACCTGACCCACATCGGGCAAAGTCTGGGGATCGTCGCGATTGACCAGAATGTGTTTGGAGTGCTGATGGATCTCCATCTTGGCGGCGCGGTAGTCGGCCATACCCTGATAGCGATCCATGTGATCTTCAGAGAGGTTCAGCACCACAGAGGCAGCAGCACGCAAACTGTGAGTGGTCTCCAGCTGGAAGCTGGAGAGCTCCAGTACGCAGAGATCCATCGGCTGCTTGAGCAGCTCCAGCGCAGGCGTACCGATATTGCCGCCCACGCCCACCTTGAGCCCGGCTTCGGCAATCATCTCACCCACCAGGGTCGTGACAGTGCTCTTGCCATTGGAACCTGTGATGGCGATGACCGGTGTCTCGGTCTCGCGAACGAACAACTCGATATCGCCGACGATCTGCACACCACATTCGGCAGCCGCTTTCAATTCAGGGGTAGCCAGGGCAATGCCCGGGCTCGCGACGATCATATGCGCCTGTTTGAGTCGCTCACCATCCAGCCCGTAAATGAGTTCCACCTCGGCAGGTAGTTGATCCTTGCCGGGCGGGTTGGCGCGAGTGTCCATCACCAGTGGGGTGACACCACGGCCGAGGAAGTAGTCGACGCAGGAGAGTCCGGTTTTGCCGAGTCCGATAACGATGACCATGGCCTTACCTCACCTTCAGGGTGGCAAGACCCAGCAGCACCAGCACGAGGGTGATGATCCAGAAACGCACGATAACGCGCGGCTCCGGCCAGCCCTTCTTCTCGTAGTGGTGATGGATCGGCGCCATGCGGAAGATCCGCACGCCGCGCAGCTTGTAAGACCCCACCTGCAGGATCACCGAGACAGTCTCCATCACGAAGACACCGCCCATGATCACCAGCAGGAACTCCTGGCGTACCAGCACGGCGATGGTGCCGAGCGCGCCGCCCAATGCCAGGGAACCGACGTCCCCCATGAAGACCTGTGCCGGATAGGTGTTGAACCAGAGAAAGCCCAGACCTGCCCCGACGATGGCAGTACAGACGATCACTAGCTCGGAGGTATAGGGAACATAGGGAATATGCAGGTAACTGGCGAAGTTGACGTTGCCGGTTGCCCAGGCGATAAACGCAAAGCCGCCCGCCACCATCACGGTCGGCATGATGGCCAAGCCATCCAGACCATCGGTCAGGTTGACCGCGTTGGAGGTACCAACAATGACGAAATAGGTGAGCAGGATAAACATCAGGCCAAGTTGCGGCATCACATCCTTGAGGAAGGGCACCACCAGCTGGGTCTGACCATCATGGGTGGCCGTGGCGTAGAGGAATACAGCCACTCCCAGCGCAACGGCGGATTGCCAGAAGTACTTCCAGCGGGCGATCAGGCCGTCGGTATTCTTGCGCACCACCTTAAGGTAGTCGTCGGCAAAGCCGATGGCGCCATAGGCACCCAGCACAAACAGCACCAGCCAGACATAGGGGTTGTCGAGGCGGCACCAGAGCAGCACAGACGTGAAAATCGCAGCAATGATCATCAGACCACCCATGGTCGGAGTGCCCCGCTTGCTGAGGTGGGACTCGGGACCATCGTTGCGGATCACCTGACCGAACTTCAGGATCTGCAGGCGACGAATGAGGCGCGGCCCCATCCAGAGCGCAACTCCCAGACCGGTAATGATCGACAGGATGGCGCGAAACGTCAGGTAGGAGAAGACGTTGAAGAAGGTGAAGTGCGGGGTGAGCAGTTCGGCCAGCCAGACTAGCATGTGGCTGACTCCTGATGGCCTTTGACCATCTCGACGATATCTTCCATGCGGGAGCCACGGGCACCCTTGACCAGAATCGAAATTTCCTGATGTGTATTTATCATTTGCGCAAGCACTTCAAACAACGACGCCTTGTTATCGAAATGTCGGCCAGCCGCGGCATCTGCGGTATAGCGACTATGTTCCCCTACTGTCAGCACGGCATCCAGACCGCACTCGCGGGCATGACGGCCAACCCGGGCATGTTGCTCGGCAGACTCCTCACCCAGTTCCCGCATGTCGCCAAACACCAGCACCTTAAAGCCGCTCATGGCGGTCAAGGCATCGATGCCCGCCAGCACGGACTCCACGCTGGCGTTGTAGGTATCATCCACCAGGGTCAGACCGCCCCAGTGCTGAACACAGAAGCGTCCCTTGACCGGAGCCATCTGCTCCAGACCGGCTTTGACCGAGGCCAGAGAAGCACCGAGTGCCAGGGTACCGGCAGCAGCAGCCAGCGCATTGGCCACGTTGTGGCGACCCGGGATCGCCAGAGTCAGGCTCAGCTCACCCTGCGGGGTCACCATCACGAACTCGGCGCAGCCTTGTTCGTTGAGCACAAGGTTGCGCGCGTGGAACGGCTGGCTCTGATCGTCGATGGAGAAGGCGCACTGAATGCCGCGTTCCCGCCACTTCGGCCAGAATTCGTTGTCGGCGTTGACGATGGCCGTGCCGCCCTCGCTCAGCCCCTCAAAAATTTCGCTCTTGGCGTGGAACACACCTTCCAGCGAGCCGAAGCCCTCCAGATGGGCCGCCGCCACGTTGTTGATGATGGCGGCATCGGGTTTGGCCAGCGAGGTAGTCCAGGCGATCTCGCCCGGATGGTTGGCACCCAGCTCCATCACTGCAAACCGGTGTTGCGGCTCGAGGCGCAGCAGGGTGAGCGGCACGCCCACCTCGTTGTTGAAGTTGCCAGCGGTGGCCAGCACTTCCCCTTCGTTGCGCAGGATGGCGGTTGCCATCTCCTTCACCGTGGTCTTGCCGCAGCTGCCGGTAATGGCCAGCACTTTCGGGTTGATGCGCTCGCGTACCAGCTTGCCGAGTCGGCCCAGTCCTTTCAGACTGTCGGTCACCACCAGCTGGGGGATGGCCAGCGGCAGCTCACGCTCGACCAGCAGGGCAGAGGCCCCTGCCTGAACGGCCTGCTCGCAAAAATCGTGGGCATCGAAGCGCTCGCCGCGCAGGGCAACGAACAGGGCACCCGCGCCCAGAGTACGGGTGTCGGTACTGACGACGCTGATCTCGCCATCGTTACCAATCAGACGGGCATCGAGTACCTGAGCCAGCTCGGCAAGCCTGAGGGTCATCATTTGAATGACTCCAATAATGTGTGCAAGGCGGCCGCAACGGTTTCCCGGTCGCTGTAGTGCCGCTTGTCGGTTCCAATGATCTGATAATCCTCGTGACCCTTACCGGCCACCAGGATGATGTCCTGTTTGCTCGCCTGACCGATGGCCAGCGCAATCGCCTTGACCCGGTCGTGCTCCACCTGCACCGCAGCAGGATCGCGAAGACCCGCCACCATGTCGGCCATGATCCGGGCCGGCTCCTCGGTACGGGGATTGTCGTCGGTCAGGATCACGCGATCCGCATACTGCTCGGCCATGGCGGCCATCATGGGGCGCTTGCCGCGATCGCGGTCGCCACCACAACCAACCAGACACCAGAGCTGCCCTGTGCAGTGCACCCGCAGGGCCTGCAATGCCTTCTCCAGAGCGTCCGGGGTGTGGGCGTAATCGACCACCGCCAGCGGCGTATCACCACCGCCAAAGCACTCCATGCGACCGGTTACCGGCTGCAATTTCGGGGCCGTTGCCAGCAGCTCGTGGAAGTCGTAACCGAGCACCAGCATCACGCCCATCGCGGCCAGCACATTGCTGACGTTGAAGCGCCCGAGCAAGGGGGCGGATAATACACCATTCCCCCAGCTGGAGTTAATCTGCGCGCGAAAACCTTGCTGGTGAAAATCGAGCTGCTGCGCCGTTAATTGACGGCCAGAATGGTGTTCAATCGGGCCATTAACGCTAAACGCCACCGCTGCCGGGTATTTTCCGAGCCACTTGGCACCCAACTCGTCATCGCGGTTGATCACCGCATTCGACTCATCGACCAGCTGCAGCAACTGCTCTTTGGCCGCACCATAGGCTTCCATGGTGCCGTGATAATCGAGGTGATCCCGGCTCAGGTTGGTGAAAACGGCAGCGGCAAAAGGCAGTGCGGCAACACGATGCTGCACCAGACCATGGCTGGAGACCTCCATCGCCACCAGATCCGCCTCCTGCGCTTGCAGCGCAGCCAGATTGGCTTGCACCTGCACGGCGCTGCCGGTGGTATTTTCCGCTTCGATCAAATTGCCAAACAGGCCGTTGCCGATGGTCCCCATCACACCCGCCTTGCCACCCAGCAGGGTGCGCCAGTTGGCGACCAGCAGTGCCGTAGTGCTCTTGCCGTTGGTGCCGGTGACCCCGACCAGATCCAATTTTTGGGCTGGCTGATCGTAGAAATAGCCCGCAAGAGCAGAGAGGTGAGCGGGCAGATCCCGCATCCCGATACAGGGAACCGGAGTCGATGGTGGGATAAATTCACCATCCTCCTCAAACACAACAGCGGTCGCTCCCTGAGCCACCGCCTGCTCGATAAACCGTCTGCCATCCACCTGATGACCGCAAATGGCCACGAAGAGCGTGCCGGGCCTGACCCGCCGACTATCCAGCTGGATATCGGTCAGAGTGAGCGCCGGCGCCTGAATACCGAAGGGGCGCAGTAATGCATCAAGTGCGCGGGACAAGAGGAGCCTCCGTACGGGCAAGTTTGGCGGGCACCGCTGTGGGCACCGCATCAGGACGAATATTGAAGAGTTGCAGTACCCCGCCCATGGCCTCTGCAAACGGCGGGGTCGCCACGGCACCGCCATAGTAGGCACTACCTTTTGGCTCGTTAATCACCACCACCATGACGAAACGGGGATTACTGGCAGGGGCAAAACCGGCAAACCAGGCCATGTAATCCTTGCCGTAGCCTCCGGCAACTGCGACCTTGGCGGTACCACTCTTGCCACCGACCCGATAACCCGGAATCTTGGCCTTGGGAATAGCGTTGTCGACTACGTACTCCAGCGCCTGCAGCATGGCGGAGGCGTTGTTGTGATCGATCACCTGCTCACCCTTGGGCGGCGTGGTCACCTTGACGATGGAGATGGGCACTCGCTTGCCCTTGTTGGCCAGGGTGGCGTAGGCGGAAGCCAGTTGCAGCGGGGTAACCCGCAGACCATAACCAAACGAAAGGGTCGCCCGCTCGATATCGGACCAGCGCCGACGCTGAGGCAACATACCACCGCTCTCGCCCATCAGTCCGCTGCCGGTATCCATACCGAAACCGAACATACTGAGGGTGTTGATCATCTCTTGGGCCGGCATCCGCAGGGCAATGCGCGACATGCCGATGTTGGAGGAGTAGCGCAGGATATCGTAAAGGTTGGTCGCCTTGTGAATACTGACGTCCTTGATCTGCTTGGCACCGATAAAGAGCGGACCACCGGGAATGAAATCCTTCCAGCTGGTGACACCCGCCTGCAAAGCACTTAGCAAAATCAGCGGCTTGACTGTGGAGCCCGGCTCGTAGGTATCGGTCACCACCCGGTTGCGTACCCGGAAACTCTGATACTGGCCGCGGTTGTTCGGGTTATAGGAGGGGGTATTGACCATGGCGAGCACTTCGCCGGTCTTGATATCCAGCATCACCATGGAGCCGGACGTTGCCTTGTTCTCGTCGGTTGCTCGCTTGAGCGCCCGATAGGCCAGAGCCTGTACCCGCTGATCGATGCTGAGCTGCAGATCGTTGGCGTTCTTGCCCTCTTTGACGATACCAAGACGCTCGATGACCCTGCCCTGCCGGTCCTTGCGCACCCGCATCTCGCCCGGTGTCGCCGTCAGCCACTCGTTGTAGCTGCGCTCGATCCCCTCGATCCCGTTGCCATCGATGTTGGTTACCCCCACCAGGTGGGCACTGATTTCGCCAGTCGGATAGAAGCGGCGCGACTCGGGACGCAGATAGACACCACCCAGCTTGAGCCCCTTGATGTATTCAGAGACAGCGGGCGTTACCTGACGCTGCAGATAGACGAAGCGCTTGCTGGGGTTGGCGATACGTTGCTTGAGAGTATTGATATCGATTTTGAGGACTGCTGAGAGCGCCATCCAGGCCCGCTCATTGTGGATAGCGCCGGACTCGTGCACCGTCTTGGGATCGGCCCAGACCGCCTCGACCGGAACGGAAACAGCCAGCTGTTCACCATTGCGATCGGTGATCATGCCGCGCACCGCTTGGGTGGAGGTTGTTCGCAGAGAGCGCATGTCCCCCTCCTGACGCAGACGATCCGGATTGATCACCTGGATCCAGGCCAGACGGAGGATCAGCCCGACAAAGGCGATGCCGATGAATACGACCAGCGTGCGGAAGCGCCACGGATAGATAGATGGCGCTTTAACGTTCGCTTTAGCGGTTTTGGCTGTAGCCTTCCGTTTCATGGCAGAGTAATTACCTTCTCGGTGGTCACCAGAGGGCGACCCATTTGCAACTTGTCCATGGCCAGCGTGGCGACCCGGGAGTGTTCCGCCAGAGTGCCCTGCTCCAGCAAGAGGTGGCGCCATTCGATATTGAGGCGATCCTCTTCCGCCATCAGGTCATTCTGTTTGGCGGTGAGGCCACGGGTCATGTTGGTCACCAGGATCACGGCAAACGCGGTCACCAGTACGGCAACCGACAGAAAAATCTGCAGCTTGTGCCGCCAGAGATCGGCAACGATCTCCTTGGCTAGGTGGACACGTACTTCGCTCATCGCTTACTCCGCCAGCCGCTCGGCGACCCGCAGCACCGAGCTGCGCGAACGGGTGTTTTCAGAGACCTCATGATCAGAAGGCTTGAGCGCCTTGCCGACCGACTTCAATTTGCGACCGCCAGCCAGCTGGGCCTCGGTCAAGGGAATGCCGTAGGGCACTTCAGGCCCCTTCTCGTGCTTGCGAATGAAGTGTTTCACCAGCCGGTCTTCCAGCGAGTGGAAGCTGATCACAGACAGACGGCCATGTGGTGCCAGCACGTCCAATGCACCGTTGAGCGCGGTTTCGATCTCGTCCAGCTCGCTGTTGATATAGATGCGGATGGCCTGGAAACTGCGGGTTGCCGCATGCTTGCCCTTCTCCTTGCTCGGATTGACCCGGGCAATCATCTCAGCCAGCTGACGGGTACGCACGTAAGGCTCGGTCACCCGGTCGTGGACGATGGCGCGGGCGATCTTCTTGGCAAAGCGCTCCTCACCGAAGGTCTTCAGCACCCAGGCGATATCATCCACATCGGCCTTGGCAAGCCACTCGGCGGCGCTCTGGCCGGAAGTGGGGTCCATCCGCATATCGAGCGGACCATCTTTCATAAAACTGAATCCGCGCTCGGCATCATCCAGCTGGGGTGAGGAGACCCCCAGATCCAGCAGAAAGCCATCCACCTTGCCAAGCAAACCACGATCGCTCAGATAGCGAGTGATACCGGAGAAGGGGCCATGGACGATCTCGAAGCGGGGATCCTGGATCTTGGCGGCCTCGGCGATCGCCTGGGGATCGCGGTCGATAGCGATCAACCGACCATTGGGGCCAAGATGCTGCAGGATCAGACGAGAATGACCACCACGGCCAAAAGTACCGTCGACATAGACACCGTCCGGCTTGATGGCCAGACCTTCGACGGCTTCGTGCAGCAGCACTGTGATGTGTTCAGCGGCTTGGGTCATTTATAAAGAGAAATCCTGTAGTCGTGGTGAGCTTGCCCAATCGTCCCCGGGCAGACCCAAGATGTCGTCATTGACCTGTTGCTGCCAGCGGGCTTCATCCCACAGCTCGAATTTGTTGAGCTGGCCCACCAACATGATCTTCTTGTCCAGCCCCGCATGGTTACGCAGTGGCTGGCTGAGCAGCAGACGGCCATTGCCATCCAGCTCGCATTCGGTTGCATGACCCAGCAGCAGCCGCTGCAAACGGCGCTCTTGAGGATTCATGCTGGAGAGGGTCTTTAGCTTGCGCTCGACCTCTTCCCACTCGTTCAGGGGATAAAGCAGCAGACAGGGATGGGCAATATCGATGGTGCAGACCAGCTGGCCGTCGCTTTCGTCGCGCAGCCAGTCACGGAATTTGGTCGGAATCGCCAACCGCCCTTTACTGTCCAGGCTGATGGCATGAGCGCCACGCAACAAATTGCTGTCCCTGAAGGTGAATGAGGAGGCTGATTGCCCCTCTAAAAACCACTTTGATCCACTTTTCCCCACCTTGAAGTTTAAGGACGTGCAGGGGGCTTTTCAAGCAAGGAGATGGGGCAGAGGGAACATATTGACGCAGCATTTGCATACCGCAGATTGAGTGGGTTGATTTTCCACAAGTTATTTGGCTTTAGGCTCTGGTGATTAATTGAAATAAGTGAATGAACTGAGAACACACACAATATGCGGGTGCGAACAATCATCCTGGGTTCTATCACCATCTATCGCTGCCATCGTGCCAAATACGAAACTATTCGATTGATTTAAAACATATAATTTCATTCAAAATGACAAGGCCGAAAATATCCTGCCAACGAAGCCATATTTTCTCATGCATAAAAAAGAGCCCCGCGATAAATCGCGGGGCTCTACGGAATGAGGTCGGAGTCGGCCTGTAAGCCGGGTTCTGTACCGGGTTGCCCCGGGTAGCAATCATTCCTCTAGGCCAGCAATCGCTCGCTGGCTCAAGCAACCTACCCGCCCCCAACGCGGGCCGCGCCAATAGGGGCCTATTTGGTCTTGCTTCGGGTGGAGTTTACCGTGCCACGAACTGTTGCCAGTCGCGCGGTGCGCTCTTACCGCACCCTTTCACCCTTACCTGATCCCTTGCGGGCCATCGGCGGTCTGCTCTCTGTTGCACTGGTCGTAGGCTCGCGCCCCCCAGGCGTTACCTGGCACCCTGCCCTGTGAAGCCCGGACTTTCCTCCCCTCCGCCCGTCTGTCCCGAGGGACACAACGACGAAGCAGCGATTGCCCAGCCAACTCCGAGGCGCGGATTATACCCTTGCGATACGTACGGGGTAAACCGGCAATTCCCGTTTACAGCCATTTATCGCGCTTGGCCCCCGTTTACAGGCTGACTGATTGTCGATACAGGGGATTGCGCAGGTCAAAAAACAGTCTGATGACCTATTGACCGACTCAATAGTGCTCGAGACCGTATTTATAGAGGGCATTCTTCTTCACGCCGTGGATCTCGGCGGTCAGGGCGGCCGCTTTTTTCAGTGGCAGTTCGGTCACCAGCAGACCCAGAGTACGGATCGCCTCGGCGGGCAGATCCTCTTCTTCTTTGGAGGCGCCAGCCACGACCAGCACGATCTCGCCGCGGCAGCGGTTGTCATCCTCACCAAGCCAGGTCAGCATTTCAGAGGCTGGCAGACCGTGGATCGACTCGAAGGTCTTGGTCAGCTCGCGGCACACCACCACCTGACGCTCACCGAGAATGCGAGCAATCGCTTCCACTGTATCCTGCACACGGCGCGGGGATTCGTAGAACACCAGCGAGCGGGTGTCTTCAATAACGGCTTGCAGGCGATCGTCACGCCCCTTGCTCTTGGCGGGCAGGAAGCCCTCAAAGGCAAAGCGATCGGTGGGCAGACCGGCCGCGCTCAGAGCCGTGATGGCAGCACAGGGACCGGGCAGCGGCACCACCTTGACCCCAGCTTCACGACAGCGGGTGACCAAGTGATAACCGGGGTCGCTGATGAGCGGGGTGCCAGCATCGGAGACCAGCGCAACACTCTTGCCCTCTTTGATCCGGCCGATCAGCACATCGGCTTTCTGCTGCTCGTTGTGATCGTGCAGGGCGAAGGTCGGCACCGAGATTTGGTAGTGGCTGAGCAGGATACCGGTATGACGGGTATCTTCGGCTGCCACCAGATCGACACTGCGTAAAATATCCAATGCACGCTGGGTGATGTCCGCCAGATTGCCGATCGGAGTGGGGACTATATACAGGGTTGGGATGTCACTCATGGGATCTCCGAGTGCCCCGACAATTGTGTCGCCATATTGGCCCGTTTACACTATGGGGAACTTCAACACTGGTCGGGGAATGAACTTGAACCGGGTTACAAAGCAGCTAAGTGTATCACGACTCTTCGGCATCATACTCGCGGCAGTACTGCTCGCAGCCTGTGCGTCGGAGCCCAATCAACCGTCAGGGCAGTCAGGCATGCCCTCTGCGTTTTCCAATCTGACCAAGAATGCCCAGTGGTATCTTGAGCAGGTGGACCCCGCCAAGCCGGCCGAAGCCTTTACCTGGCAAATGCTGGCGGCACGCAGCTATCTGGCACTGGGCCAGACCAAACCAGCCTCGGCACTGTTCCAGCAATTGCAGAAGCAGGCCAAGGACCCCGCCCAGAAGGCGCAGTTGCAACTGCTGCAAGCCCATCTGTTGCTGGCGCAAGGCCACGCCAATCAGGCGCTGATCCTGCTGGAAGGCAAACCCGAGGTGCTGCTGGATGCCGATACCCAAAAGGATTGGTATCGCCAGCGCGTAGTGCTGCAACTCGACATCAACAACAAGTTTGGCGCAGCCAAGTCGTTGATTGCACTGGAGCCCTACCTCAATCAGAGCGAGCAGGCGACCAACCATCAGCAAATCTGGTCGTTGCTCAAAAGCATGACCCCCTCCACCCTGCAAGCGCTGGAAGAGGCTCCGGCCCCTGATGTGACCACCGGCTGGTTGCGACTGGCGGCACTGGTCAACGAGTTTGGCGCCCAACCGAACCTGCTGGCCCGCCAGCTGGCAGGCTGGAAGCGCGACTTCCCCAACCATCCAGCCCAGAAGGATATGCCGGCAGGATTGGGCGATCTGGCGGCCACTGCCAGCACCTCGGTGCAACAGATCGCCGTGCTGCTGCCCCTCTCCGGCAATCTGGAGCCGCAGGGCGCCGCCATCCGTAACGGTATGCTGATGTCTTATAAGGAAAATCAGGGGCAATTCACCCTGAACTTCTACGACACCCAGAGCAAGTCGACCGGCGACCTTTATAAGCAGGCGATTCAGGAAGGGGCAGACATGATCATCGGCCCGCTGCTGAAAGACCGGGTCGAGGAGCTGCTAAAGGCAAATCCGACCGTGCCGGTACTGGCGCTCAACGAGCTGGACAAGCCGATCGTCAACGACACCACCTACTACTTCTCCCTCTCTGCCGCCGCAGATGCCGCGCAGGCAGCCCAGTACCTCTACACCCAGGGCTACCGCAAACCGCTGCTGATCGCCGCTCAGGGGCGGATCGGTTACAGCAGTATCAAGGCGTTCGAGCAGAGCTGGGCCACCCTGAGCCAGGATAAGCCGGTGGTTGCCACCTTCGGTGCCCGCAACGAAGTACAGGGGATGGTCAAGAATGCCCTGAGCGGCCGCTCTACCGCCCGTGCTGGCGAAGTAGTGCAACTCTCTGATGCCGCACCGCGCAGCATCGATGCCGTTTATGTGGTGGCCAACAGCCTGGAAACCCGGATGATCAAGCCCTACGTGGATGTCTCGGTCAATCCGATGGGCAGCCTGCCCATCTACACCAGCTCCCGCGGCTACGACAGCGCAGCCACCGAGGTCGCCTCCGAGCTCAACGGCATGCATATCGCCGATATGCCGCTGCTGCTGGGCGGCTACGAGAAACAGCGCGAGCAGATCGCCCTGCTCTGGCCGCAGACCCAGGGTGACCTGCTGCGTCTGTTTGCCATGGGCTACGATGCCGTCAGCCTGGCTGAGAACCTGCAGCAGATGCGCAAGGTGGGTGGCATGCAGCAGGCCGGCATGAGTGGTCAGCTGAGCGTGGATGCCCAGGGCAATATCGTGCGGATGCTGAGCTGGGGTACTTACCAGAACGGCAAACTGGTCGACGAGAACGCCGTTCAGCAACTGGAGGAGCCCTCCAATGAAGGAACTATGGAAACGGGTGCGCCAGCAGTTGCCGAGCCTGTTCCCCTCACCAACGAGCAAGGGACAGCACTTTGAACAAGTCGCTGAACGCTGGTTGCAGGCCCAGGGCCTGCAACCGGTAGCTCGCAACTACCGCTGTCGTGGCGGTGAAATAGATCTCATCATGCACCAGGGCAAGACCCTGGTGTTTGTTGAGGTGCGCTACCGGGCCACCGGCAGCCATGGCGGGGCCGCCAGCTCGGTCACCCATAGCAAACAGCGCAAGATCATGCTGGCAGCGCGCCACTATTTGAAGCAACATGCCATCAACGAGGCCAATCAGGCCTGCCGATTCGATGTGATTGCGTTCGAGGGTGACCAGCCAGCCTGGATCCAGAACGCATTTTAAGAGGACCCTATGACTGACCGCATCAAAGAGAACTACACCGAAAGCATCCAGACCAAAATAGCCGCCGCCGAGGCGCTGCCGGATGCCATCCATACTGCAGCCCAGATGATCACCATCTGCCTGCTCAATGGCCACAAGGTGCTGGCATGCGGTAACGGTCCTTCTGCCGCACTGGCGCAACTGTTCATCTCCGAGCTGGTCAACTGCTACGAGACCCAGCGCCCCTCTCTTCCCGGCATGGCTCTGACCCCGGACATGGCGACCATCAGCGCCATCGCCACCGACCATGGTTTTGAAGAGGTCTACGCCAAGCAGATCCGCGCGCTGGGCCAGCCTGGCGACATTCTGGTGGTCATCACCACCACGGGCAACAGCCGAAGCCTGATCAAGGCGGCCGAGGCAGCTCTCTCCCGCGACATGACCATAGTGGTGCTGAGCGGCGGCGACGGTGGCGAAATGGCTGGCTTGCTGGGGCCAAACGATGTGGAGATCCGAGTACCCTCTGCCCGCCGCCCCCGTATTCTTGAGGTCAACCTGTTGACCCTGCACTGTCTGTGTGATCTCATCGACCAGACTCTTTTCCCGCAACAGGAAGATTGAAACCATGAACAAGCAGATACTCATCCTTGGCCTGCTAGCCAGCGCCTTGCTATTGCAGGGCTGTGCTGCCGTGGTGGTTGGCGGAGCAGCTGGTACCGCCAAGGTTTCTGGCGACCGCCGTACCATGAGCGCCCAGTGGGATGACCAGAGCATCGAGCTGAAAGCAGCCAATCTGCTGGCCGACAACAAACCGCTCAGCGCAGCCAGCAAGATCAGCGTCTACAGCAACAATGGCCGCGTGCTGCTGGTCGGTCAGACACCTTCTGACGTTTACAAGCTGGAAGCAGGCAAGATTGTTGGCCGCATCGAGGGGGTCCGCCACGTCTACAACGAGTTACGCCTTGGTCAGCCAGTCAGCCTGACCACACGCAGCAATGACACCTGGCTCACCTCCAAGGTGAAAGCCGACATGTTCGGCACCAAAAACTTCGATAGCGCCAAGGTCAAGGTGGTCACCGAAAACGGCGAAGTATTCCTGATTGGTCTTGTCACCCGTCAGGAGGGAGAGCAGGCGGTCAACATCGCTCGCCACGTTAGCGGTGTGAAGCGAGTCATCAAGGCATTCGAATACGCCCAGAACTGATAATTACGGATATGAAAAACGCAGCCAATTGGCTGCGTTTTTTTATTTGATGACTTTCAGGGTCGGACGACCGCTTGGACGCGGCGGTTCCGGCTCTGGCTCCACCGGTGCTTCGGCCTGCTCCAGCCAGATATCGTAACCAGGCTCGGGGGGGAACAGGGTTCCCACGCCGTTCTCCCTAGCATGGATAGCCAGCACGGCCGCCATCGGGATATAGACCTGTTGGGATACCCCGCCAAAGCGGGCGCTGAAGCTGATTGCCTCATTATCCATGTGAAATTGCATCACGGCACGGGGCGCGATATTCAGCACAATCTGCCCGTCCTGAGCAAACTGCATCGGCACCATCACATGGGGAATGTTGACGTTGACCACCAGATGGGGAGTCAGATCGTTATCCAGCAACCAGTCAAAGAACGCCCGTAACAGGTACGGGCGACTCGGCGTCATTGTCGGTTCCATGCTCATACGCCAGCACGGATCTCGCGTTCGGCTTCGGTCAGGGATGCCTGGAAGGACTCACGCTCGAACAGACGAACCATGTAGGCCTTCAGCTCTTTGGCGCCACGACCGGTCAAGTCGATACCCAGGCTCGGCAGACGCCACAACAACGGAGCCATATAGCAATCTACCAGACCAAACTCTTCGCTCATGAAATAGGGCATTTCACCGAAGATCGGTGCAATAGCGAGCAAATTGTCACGCAGTTCGTTGCGTGCTGCTTCTGCATCGGTACCGGCCATGATCTTGTCAGCCAGGGAATACCAGTCCAGCTCGATGCGGTGCATCATCAGGCGGCTGTTACCACGCGCAACCGGATAAACAGGCATCAGGGGTGGATGCGGGAAGCGTTCGTCCAGATACTCCATGATGATGCGTGAGGTGTAGAGTGCCAGCTCACGATCAACCAGGGTCGGTACAGAGTTGTACGGGTTCAGCTCGGCCAGCTCATCCGGCAGATTGGCTGGGTCAACCTGACAGATATCCACACTAACACCCTTCTCCGCCAGGACAATACGCACCTGATGGCTGAACATATCGTTGGCACCGGAAAACAGCGTCATTACCGAACGCTTATTGGCAGCTACAGCCATTGAACCCTCCCGTCATAAAAAAGCAGAAACGGCAATGAAGCATCTTGGTCTTCATTGCCGTGCATTATATTACCCGGATCTGGTCGCTTAGTGAACGTCGCGCCAGAATTCCTTCTTCAACAGCACAGTGAAGATGAAGAAGATCACGATGAAACCAAGCACCCAGAAGCCCATGCGTTCACGCTCCTGTTGTACCGGTTCAGCCGAGTAGACCAAGAAGTTTACCAGATCCAGTACCGTCTTATCATACTCTTCGTCATCCATTTCACCGTTGCCGTCAGATTTGATGCTGACAACCTGCTGGGTCTCGACGCCATCGACCATGTGAGTCGCGAACTCGGCACGGGGAGTCCCCTGCAGCGGCTCCAGCACATGGGGCATGCCCACTGACGGGAACACCACGTTATTCACACCAAACGGACGGGTCGGATCCACGTAAAAAGAACGCAGATAAGTGTAAATCCAGTCCGCACCACGTACTCGGGCTACCAGAGTCAGGTCGGGAGGCGGTGCACCAAACCACTTAGCGGCATCCTTCTCGGACATGGCACTCTTCATCAGATCACCCACTTTGGCGTCGGTGAAAATGAGGTTCTCCTTCATCAGATCCTCAGGGATCTCCAGATCGGCAGCAACCCGGTTGTAACGTTGGTACTGGGTAGAGTGGCAGCCGGCACAATAATTCATGAAGGTGGCCGCTCCGCGTTGCAGGGATGCCTTGTCACTCAGATCGTAATTGGCCTTGTCCAGTGCAACCGCACCTCCAGCGGCAAACACCAGAGAGGGCAGCAGGGTCAGCACTGCAAATATTATTTTTTTCATTTAAATGTCACCCTCTCCGGCAGCGGCTTGGTGCGTTCGTTTTTGCTGTAGAAGAACAACAGCACGAAGAAACCGAAATAACCCAAGGTACAGATCTGGGCAACCAGCGTCAGAGTCGGCGTCGACGGCAGTACACCCAGCACCCCCAGAATGATGAAGCAGACCACAAACTGGGCGATGTTCAGCTTGTGCAGCTTGCTGCGATAGCGTACTGAACGCACCTTGCAGCGATCCAGCCAGGGCAGCAGGAACAACACCACAATAGAGAGGCCCATCATGATGACGCCAAGCAGCTTGTCAGGTACCGCACGCAGAATCGCGTAGAAGGGGGTGAAGTACCACACAGGCGCGATGTGAGCCGGAGTCTTCAGGCCGTTGGCCACTTCAAAGTTCGGCTTCTCGAGGAAGTAACCCCACATATCCGGCTTGAAGAAGATGATGGCGCAGAAGAAGAACAGGAAGCCGGCCACACCGATCATATCCTTGACGGTGAAGTAAGGGTGGAACGCCACCGCATCCAGCGGCCAGCCGTTCTCGTCCTTGTGCTTCTTGATATCGATGCCATCCGGGTTGTTGGAGCCGACTTCGTGCAGCGCCAGGATATGCATGGCAACCAGCATCACCAAAACCAGCGGCAACGCGATGACGTGCAGCGCGAAGAAGCGGTTCAGGGTCGCACCAGAGATAACGTAGTCACCACGGATCCACAGGGTAAGATCGTCACCGATGACCGGAATGGCACCAAACAGCGAGATGATGACCTGGGCCCCCCAGAATGACATCTGTCCCCAGGGCAGCAAGTAGCCCATAAAGGCTTCCGCCATCAGCACCAGGAAGATCAGCATGCCGAAAATCCACAGCAGCTCGCGCGGCTTCTGGTAAGAGCCGTAAATCATACCTCGGAACATGTGCAGGTAGACCACCACGAAGAAGGCAGAGGCACCGGTAGAGTGCATGTAACGTAGCAGCCAGCCATACTCCACATCCCGCATGATGTACTCGACGGAGGCAAACGCACCTTCCGCAGAGGGGTTGTAGTTCATGGTCAGCCAGATGCCGGTGATGATCTGGTTAACCAGCACCAACATGGCCAGCGAACCGAAGAAATACCAGAAGTTCAGGTTCTTCGGAGCCGGATACTTGGCCATGTGGTCGTTGTACATGGCCGTAAGCGGAAAGCGATCGTCAATCCAGCCCATCAGTTTGCTCAACATGATCAGGCCTCCTTGCCATCGGCACCGACCAGAATGGTGGTGTCGTTAATGAATTGATACGGCGGAATAACCAGGTTCAGTGGTGCAGGCACCCCCTGGAACACACGGCCAGCCATATCGAACTTGGAGCCATGACACGGGCAGAAGAAGCCGGACGCAACCCCCTGCACCTGCTCACCAAAACTGTCAGGCAGATAAGAAGGTGAACACCCGAGATGGGTGCAGATACCGACCGCGACAAAAATTTCGGGCTTGATCGATCTGTACCCGTTATGGGCATAGTCAGGCTGCTGCGGCTCTTCTGATGAGGGATCCCGCAACTTGTCATCATGTGCTGCCAGGGCATCCAGCGTCTGCTTGGTGCGTTTCACCACCCAGACGGGTTTGCCACGCCACTCGACACGGATGAGCTGACCCGGTTCCAACTTGCTGATATCGACTTCAACCGGTGCACCGGCTGCTTTGGCCTTGGCACTCGGATTCCATGACTTTATAAACGGCACTGCGGTAAACGCAGCTCCTACCCCACCAACGGCAACCGTTGACCAGGTAAGAAATCTGCGGCGACCGGTATCAACTGGCGCATTGCTCATCCAAAAACTCTCCCATGTGGACTCCGCACATTCTTATAGTGTCCCTGTTCCCCATTTTTCCCGTGACAACAGCGGCGGAAGCTGGATTTACAATTGCCACAGAAAACAGGGGAAATTTTAAAGAAAAGATAACAACTTGACAAGAAAGAGCGGTGAGCAATAAAAACAATAAAGAAACAATTTTTTGTCTTTTGTGACGCGTGGTTAGCATTGATGTCGGTAATATTACTAATAAAAAAAGCCTGGCGGTTGCCAGGCTTTTTTGACACTCGAAAGAGTGAGCACCGAAAGCGAATTAACGCTTGGAGTACTGCGGACGCTTACGAGCTTTGTGCAGACCGACTTTCTTACGCTCAACCTTACGGGCATCGCGAGTAACAAAGCCTGCTTTACGCAGTTCGGAACGCAGGGTTTCATCGTACTGCATCAGAGCACGAGTGATACCGTGGCGGATCGCACCAGCTTGACCGGAGATGCCACCACCGTTAACGGTGATGTACAGATCCAGTTTCTCGGTCATCTCAACCAGTTCCAGCGGCTGACGAACTACCATGCGGGCAGTCGGACGACCGAAGTACTGCTCCAGGGAGCGCTGGTTGATTACGATCTTACCGCTACCCGCTTTGATAAATACGCGAGCAGTGGAGCTTTTGCGACGGCCGGTACCGTAGTATTGATTTTCTGCCATGTTGCCAGTTCCCGATTAGATATCCAGTACTTGAGGTTGCTGAGCAGCGTGAGCGTGCTCGGCGCCTGCGTAAACTTTCAGTTTACGGAACATGGCACGGCCCAGAGGACCTTTCGGCAGCATGCCTTTAACAGCAGCTTCGATTACCATTTCCGGTTTACGCTGAATCAGCTTGTCGAAGCTGATTGACTTGATACCACCCGGGAAACCGGAGTGAGCGTGGTACATTTTGTCGGTAGTTTTCTTACCGGTAACACGTACCTTCTCAGCGTTTACAACGATGATGTAATCACCGGTGTCAACGTGCGGAGTGTATTCAGCTTTGTGCTTACCACGCAGACGAGCAGCGATCTCGGTTGCGATACGACCCAGAGTTTTACCTTCTGCGTCCACAATGTACCAGTCACGTTTTACGGTTTCTGGCTTGGCAACGAAAGTTTTCATTAAGTTAAACCCAATTACCTGTTACAGACCCAATTGTTTATGGGGGCTCTCCCACAAACAACAAACGATGGCCTACCTGTACCCCTTCGAATACAAGTAAAGCTTAAAGTGTTGCTGTCTTATCGACAGCTGTAACGTGGGCCGGGCGATTATAAGTGAAGTTGCCTTAAATATCACCTGCTAATTTCACTGCCATGAAACCAGCAAATGTCGCCCGGCCCTACCTGCCGCAGATGCCCATCCGACTGGCAGGCGCGGTATTGTGACTAAGGAAGGTGCACTCTGGCAAGGTATTCGTGCGATTGCATTTCCTGAAGCCGTGAAAGACAGCGTTGGAATTCGAAATTCAGCAGCCCTTCACCGTAGAGTTCTGCCATGGGAACCGCCGCCGACATGATGAGCTTGACGTGCCGTTCATAAAACTCATCGACCATGGCAATGAAGCGGCGAGCCGCGTCATCCGTGCCTGTGCCCATTGGCTGCACATTGGCCAGCAGAACAGTATGGAACAGTCTGGCCAGCTCGATATAGTCGCTCTGGGAGCGGGGAGTACAGCAAAGTTGCTCAAATTCCATATAGAGCACCCCTTCCCCCATTCCGAGCGACGTCAGCTGACGATGATTGACCTCGAACGTCCCCTCGCAAGCCGTGTGCCCACCGGTTAATTGCTGAAAATAGCGGTCAAGATTGGCTTTTGCCTGCAAGTCCAGCGGGCAGTGATAAATCTCCGCTTGTTCCAGCGTACGCAGGCGATAGTCGATACCGCCATCTACGTTAAGTACCTCGCAATGACGCTCGATCAGCTCGATAGCTGGCAGAAAACGGGCTCGCTGCAGCCCGTTGCGATAAAGATCCTGCGGCGGAATATTTGAAGTGGCGACCAGCACAACACCGTGACCAAACAGCTCCTGAAACAGCGTGCCCAGCAACATGGCATCGGTGATGTCGGAGACAAAAAATTCGTCGAAACAGATGATGTCTGTCTCGCTGGCAAGCTTGCTGGCCACCAGTTTGAGGGGATCGGACTGCCCGCTCAACCCCTGCAATTCATCGTGAATGCGGTGCATGAAACGGTGGAAATGGCTGCGCATCTTGCGCGTCCCCGGCAGGCTGTCAAAAAAGGTATCCATCAGCCAGGTCTTGCCTCGGCCCACTCCGCCCCACATATAGATACCGAGGACGGGCTCCGGCTGCTTGGGCTTTTGCAGCCAACCCAGCAACCCTCGAGATCTGGTCGGAGTCGGGCGCCGTAGCAAATCCTGATACAGTCGCTCCAGCCTGCTAATGGCCATCCCCTGCGCGGGGTCGGCCACAAAGCCGGGGCGCAGCAGATCCTGCTGGTATTTTTGCTGCGGTGTCATCCTTGAGCGCCTCTCCAAGTCCCTGAATCGAGGACAAAATGGTATCACGGCCTCAGGACGCACGGTATAGTGCCATCAAGGCATGGCGGTTATGACGACCGCATAAACCCACTCTGTTTTAGCTGTAACAAGGAGCATCTATGAGTCTGTTAACTGGGATCCTGCTGGCTGTCGCGGCCTTGATTATCGGTATCGTTCTCGGCCGTTTTTCGGTACGCAGCCGCGATGCCGGCCGTCTGGAACAGGAACTGAAAAAGGCCCACAAGGAGCTTGAAAGCTATCAGGGCCAAATCAATACCCACTTCGCCGACAGCGCCGCGCTGATGGAGCAACTGGCCGAGCAGTATCAGACCCTCTATCGCCACATGGCCGAGCAGAGCAAATTCCTGGCCAAGGCACAGGAACCGCTGTTCCGTGAATCATTGGTAGAAGAAGCCCCAACCAAAGAAGCAGATGAGCCGGGCGTACCGCCTCGCGACTATGCCGGCGCCTCTTCCGGACTGCTCAAACAACCAAATTAGTTCCTCGCGGAACTAATTGGCCAGCCCTGTGGTCTGACCTTGACGATTGCAATGCAACTTTTTCTGGGAGCTGTTTTTCATATGCGTAAACCTCTTTCCATGCTCAGTGTGCTAGCCCTCAGCGTCGGTATCGCCATGTCTGCGGCCCCTGCTCAGGCCGCACTGCCTTCCCTGTTAGGCTCTAATCAGGAGATGCCAAGTCTGGCCCCCGTTCTCGAACAGGTCACTCCTGCCGTAGTTAATATCTCTGTCTCCGGCAAGAAGATCACCCGCCAGCGTCTGCCGGAACAATTCCGTTTCTTCTTCGGTCCCAATATGCCCGATGAACAGGTGAGTGAGCAGCCGTTCCAGGCACTCGGCTCCGGTGTCATCGTCGATGCCAAGAAGGGTTACGTGATCACCAACGCCCACGTGGTTCACGAGGCGGACGAGATCAAGGTCACTCTGAAGGATGGTCGTGAATATGCGGCCAAGAAGATCGGTGAAGATAAGCAGTCCGACATCGCCCTGCTGCAAATCAAGGCCGAGGATCTGGTGCAGATCAAGTTCGCCGACTCCGACGAGCTGCGGGTGGGTGACTATGCGTTGGCAATCGGCAACCCGTTTGGTCTGGGTCAGACCGTTACCTCAGGTATCGTCAGCGCGCTCGGTCGCAGCGGCCTCAACATCGAGAATCTGGAAAACTTCATCCAGACCGATGCGGCCATCAACTCAGGTAACTCGGGCGGTGCCCTGCTCAATCTGCGTGGCGAGCTGATCGGTATCAACACCGCGATTCTGGGCCCGAACGGCGGCAACATCGGCATCGGCTTTGCCATCCCCTCCAACATGGTGCGGGATCTGACCGAGCAGATCGTCAAGTACGGTGAAGTGCGTCGCGGTCAGCTGGGCATTACCGGTACCGAACTCACCTCAGACATCGCCAAGACCTTCGGCTACAACAAGAAGGATGGCGCCTTCGTCAACCAGGTCATGCCTGACTCCGCCGCAGACAAGGCGGGCATCAAGGCGGGCGATATCATCGTCAGCATCGATGGCAAGCCGGTTCGCTCCTTCGGCGAGCTACGTGCCAAGATCGCCACCATGGGCGCTGGCAAGCAGGTCGAGCTGGGACTGATCCGCGATGGCAAGTCACAAACGGCCAAAGTGACCCTGAAGCAGGCCGATGACAGCGAAGTGCGCGCCAGCGCGCTGCATCCGGCACTGGAAGGGGCCAAGCTGAGCACCACTACCGATCCGGTCTCCGGCGTCGCCGTGGCCGACATTGATCCCCGTTCTCCGGCAGCCGCTTCCGGCCTGCAGAAGGGGGACATCATCATCGGGGTCAACCGTCTGCGCATCAACACCTTGGGCGAGCTGAGCAAGGCGCTCAAGAACAAGCCTGACGTACTGGCGCTCAATATCCAGCGCGGCGACTCCTCGCTCTATCTGGTGATCCGCTAACCCCCTGATGGTTCAACAACCTCTCTATCACCCGCGGCCTTCGCCGCGGGTGATTTTTATCCATCGATAGTGTTATTCTCTGCCCGCAGCCTGTACGGATGAGAATGACATGAAAATTTCCCCTTTAGTCAGTTACTTGGGCAAGTCTGTCGGTTTCGGTTTGACCGTCGCGGTGCTGCTGTTGCTGCTGTTTCCCAATTTTCGCGGTGGCGCCCAACTCCCGGGGCTCATCACCAATGCCCGAGAACTGAGTTTCTCCTATGCCGCTCATCGGGCCGGCCCCGCCGTCGTCAACATCTACACCCGCAGCTTTGCTCCCAACCAGGGCAATCAGGGGGAACTGCGTCCACAAGGACTGGGCTCCGGCGTCATCATGACCCAGCGCGGCTACGTGCTGACCAACTACCACGTCATCGCTGACGCCGACCAGATCATCGTAGCCCTGCAGGATGGCCGGGTTTTCAGTGCCGAGCTGGTCGGCACAGACCCGCTTACCGACCTTGCCGTGCTCTATATCGAGTCAGATAACCTGCCGGTAATCCCGCAAGATCCGGAGCGGTTGCCAGAAGTGGGCGATGTAGTACTCGCCATCGGCAATCCCTACAACGTCGGCCAGACCATCACCCAGGGCATCATCAGCGCGACTGGCCGCACCGGTCTCTCCAGCATGGGGCCGGACAGCAATGGCCGGCAGGATCTGCTGCAGACCGATGCCGCCATCAACGAGGGCAACTCGGGTGGCGCGCTGGTCAACGGCCGTGGCGATCTGGTGGGCATCAACACCGCCACTTATCACCTCAACGGCAATCAGGAGAGCTACGGCATCAGCTTTGCCATCCCCTACCGGCTGGCGAAGCGGATCATGGATGAGCTGATCACCAATGGCAGGGTCATTCGCGGCTACCTTGGGATATCCAGCGTCGAGATCAACCCGATAATCGCGCGGATGATGAATCTCGGCGATCTGCGTGGTCTGGTAGTGAAGAGTCTGGATCCCTACGGTCCAGCAGCCAAAGGCGGTCTGCAACGAGGGGATGTGCTGCTCAAGATCAACGGCGAAGCCATCAGCGGTCCCAGAGCCGCCTTGGACAAGATCGCCGAGAGCCGCCCCGGCACCAAGCTGACCATATCGGTGTTACGCTCCGGCAAGCCGCTGGAAGTGGTGGTCACCATTGAAGAGGATGTGCGCTATCAGAACCGGGCTGGAGTCAGCAATGTCTCATCGGCCAGCTAACGCGGCAAAGGTCTATTGCATCAGCCTGCAGCCTGTTAGGCTGCGCCTAACTCTCATTTCTCCATGGAACTACATAGTCAGCCATGTCATGCCGCAATAGCGCGACCGAATACAAGTGAAAGGAATAGAAGAAGAACGAGGAGTGACTACTCCTCATTAAAGCCAGAGGTGAACAGCTCCACCACGGCGGCCAGGGCCTCGACCTCTTCGGGGCCCTCAACCTGTACTTCCACCTGCCGCCCTTGCGCGGAATCCAGCATCAGCAGGCCGATGATGCTGTCAGCATCGGCCTCCACACCATCTTCATTGCGCAGCAGCACGTGAGCATCGAAACCCTGCACCAACTCGAACAGCATCATGGCAGGTCTGGCATGAATACCCAGCTTGTTTTTCACTTCAACCGAGGCGGAAACAGTCATCGGGTCGTCCTATTGGTCCGTCAGGATTGGGGGGCACTCTTGTCAAGAGTGCGGTGGCGGATCTGCACGTTCTTGCCAAGCAAACGGAATGCACTGGCCAGCCGTTCTGCAATAAAGACCGAGCGGTGCTGACCGCCGGTGCAACCGATGCCGACCGTGAGGTAGCTGCGATTGTTGCGCTCCAGATGGGGCAACCAGGTCACCAGCATGTTCTCGATCTGCTGGGTAAACAGCATTACGTCAGCCTGCGCCGAGAGGTAGTTGGCGACCGGCTCATCCTTACCAGTGAACGGCTTGAGCTCGGGGATCCAGTGCGGATTGGGCAGGAAGCGGGCATCGAACACGAAGTCAGCATCCTTGGGAATGCCGTACTTGAAGCCGAACGACTCGAACACCAGCACCAGCTCGTTCTCTTTCTTGCCGAGTACCCGGGTCTTGATGAGCTCGCTCAGGTCATGAATGCTGAGGGTGGTGGTGTCGATGCGCAGGTCAGCGGTCGAGGAGAGTGGCGCCAGCAGGTGGGTCTCCTCCCGAATCGCCTCATCCAGCGACAGCTTGTTGCGTGAGAGGGGGTGCAAACGGCGGCTCTCGCCATAGCGCTTGAGCAGGGTGCCGTTGTCGGCGTCGAAGAAGAAGCTGGAGAACTCAACCCGCCCCTCATTGCGCACCTGAGCCAGCAGATTTTCCAGTTTCTCCGGATCGCTCGGCAGGTTGCGCACATCGATACTGACCGCCAGCTTGTCGTACTGGCTCTCCACCGAGACAATCAGCTGGGGCAGCAAATTGACCGGCAGGTTATCCACACAGTAGTAACCCAGATCTTCCAGCACTCGCAGGGCTACCGTTTTACCGGAGCCCGAACGTCCACTTACCACGATTAACTGCATCTTGTTCCCTCACGCCAAAACGGGTGTCTCATCCTTGGCCTGCTGTCAGGCCGAGGTCATGATCTGATAGAGCTCTTCGTCGCTGGTTGCCTGACGCAACTGGCGGCAAACCGCCTTGTCACCCAGCTTGGAAGCCATCAGAGAAAGGGTCTTGAGATGCTGCTTGCACTCGCTTTCCGGCACCAGCAAGGCAAACAGCAGGTCAACCGGTTGATTGTCGATGGAGTCGAAAGGAATAGGGTCGGCAAAGGTCATCAGGATCGCGGTTGGCGGGAACTCATCGTCAATGCGACCGTGGGGGATCGCAATACCGGCACCGATCCCGGTACTACCCATTTTTTCGCGGGCCAGCAAGCATTCAAACAGCGCCTGACGGGAGGTGCCAAGGCGTTCGGCGGCCAGCTCGCTGATGATTTCGAGGGCGCGTTTCTTGCTGGTACAAGGGACTGCACTCTTGGTGCAGTCCCGACTCAGTATGTGTTCAAGTTGCATGGTTATTTTTTGTTTAACTTATCTTTGTGCTTGATGATCTGCCTGTCCAGCTTGTCGAGCAAGGTGTCTATCGCAGCATACATATCGGCATGTTCAGAGTTGGCAAACACTTCGCCACCGCTGACGTGCAATTTGGCTTCCGCTATCTGGTTCAGTTTTTCCACGCTAAGCACCACATGAACATTGTTGATGTGGTCGAAGTGACGCTCGAGTTTGGCAAATTTGTTATTCACATAATCACGCAGAGCTTCGGTGATCTCGACATGGTGTCCGGTCAGGTTAATTTGCATAACATCATCCTTTTGTTTGCCTAAACCAGGCGTTTGCGCTGATTGGAAGGTGGGATAAACAAGGATTCGCGATACTTAGCGATCGTGCGTCTCGCCACCATAATACCCTGTTCGGCCAGCAAATCCGCGATCTTGCTATCACTTAACGGCTTGGCAGGATTCTCTGCCGTGACCAGCTTCTTGATGAGCGCGCGAATTGCGGTCGATGAGCACTCTCCTCCTCCTTCGGTGTTCACATGGCTGGAGAAAAAAAACTTCAATTCGAAGATACCACGGGGGGTATGCATGTACTTCTGGGTCGTCACCCGGGAGATGGTCGACTCATGCATCTCTACCGCTTCGGCGATGTCATTGAGCACCATCGGCTTCATCGCCTCTTCACCATACTCGAAAAAGCCCTGTTGCTGCTCGACAATGCAACTGGCCACTTTCAGCAGGGTGTCATTGCGACTTTCCAGGCTCTTGATGAACCACTTGGCTTCCTGCAAATGGGAGCGGATAAACTGGGTGTCGGTGCTGCTGCGGGCGTTGCGGGCCATGGCGGCATAGGTCTCGTTGACCCGGATGCGGGGGGCAGAGTCGGGATTGAGCTCGACCACCCACTTGCTGCCCTTCTTGACCACGGAGACGTCGGGGATCACGTACTGGGAGTCGCTCTGGATGATGCCATTGCCGGGGCGCGGCTCCAGCAGCTGGATCAAATCCAGCACCTCCTTGAGGTCGCTCTCCTTGAGTTTTGTCTTGCGGGCGAGGGTGCGGTAATCCCGGTTGCCGAGCAGCTCCATGTGCTCGAGGATCACCTCCTTGGCCTCGTTGAGCCAGGGGGTCTGCGGGTCATACTGATCCAGCTGGATCAGCAAACACTCCTGCACAGAACGGGCAGCAATACCGACCGGATCGAAGTGCTGCACCCGCTTGAGTACCGCCTCGACCTCATCGAGCTCCACCTCTACGTCATCGCTGGTGACGGCAGCCTGGATATCCTCCAGCGCAACGGTCAGATAACCTGATTCGTCGATGGCATCGATGATGGCGAGCGCGATGGCGGCATCCACATCGCTAAACGGTGTGAGTCGCATCTGCCACAGCAGATAATCCTGCAGGTTTTCGGTGGTTTCACCCTGATAGACGCTATCTTCCCCATCGTGGATGGGGCCCGCGCTCTGGGCGGTGCCGGCAGAGTAAACCTCGTCCCAGGTGGTATCCACCGGCAACTCATCCGGCATCTGCTCCTGAGCCATGGCATCGCTGGAATCCAGCTGGCTGGCATCGACCGGCGCTTCCGGACTGGTCTCTTGCGCCTCGCTCTCTTCCTGCTCCAGCAGAGGGTTGTTTTCGAGCGCTTGCTGAATTTCCTGCTGAAGTTCCAGAGTGGAGAGCTGGAGCAGACGAATCGCTTGTTGTAATTGCGGCGTCATGGTCAGGGACTGACCGAGACGCAACTGTAATGTCGGCTTCATCTACGTCGGGATATCCTTATGTTCAGCGAGGCACTCGTCAAAGGAAATGAAGGCATGCCCCCTTACTATAGACTGAATTGATCGCCCAAATAGACGCGCTTGACCTGCTCATCGGCAAGGATGTCAGCCGGTGCACCTTCGGCAATCATCTTGCCGTGGCTGACGATATAGGCCTTCTCACATACGTCCAGAGTCTCTCTGACGTTGTGGTCGGTAATCAAGACGCCAAGGCCTCTATCTTTCAGATGCTGAATGATCTTCTTGATGTCTATCACAGAAATCGGGTCAACCCCTGCAAAGGGTTCATCCAGCAGAATAAAACGCGGCTCGGCCGCCAGCGCACGGGCGATCTCGACCCGACGGCGCTCACCGCCGGAGAGGCTCTGCCCCAGGTTGTCGCGAATGTGGGTGATATTGAACTCTTCCAGCAGTTGCTGAACCTTGTCTTCACGCTCTTCACGGCTCAACCCCTTGCGGGTCTGCATCACGCCCATCAGGTTGTCGAACACCGACAGGCGACGGAAGATGGAGGCCTCCTGCGGCAGGTAACCGATGCCGTTACGCGCCCGCACATGCATGGGCTGCAGGCTGATGTCCTGATCGTCGATGGTGATGAGACCGGCATCGCGCTGCACCAGCCCCACGATCATGTAGAAGGAGGTGGTCTTGCCCGCCCCGTTGGGGCCGAGCAGGCCGACAATCTGGCCGGTGCCCACTTCCAGGCTGACGTCACTCACCACCATGCGGCGCTTGTAGCTCTTCTGCAGACCCACTGCTTTTAACACTGCCATGGCTTATTTTCCCTGCTTCTTCTGGTCGGCGGGCTTATCGAAATTCTCTACCTGATCCGGCAGGAATACAGTTTTGACCCGCTGGCTCGGGCTCTTGCTCTCGGCAATCATCTTCTGTTTGACGATGTCGTAGCGGATCAGATCGCCATTGACCTGGCTATCTTCCTGCTTGAGCTGACCGTTGCCGGTGATGGTCACCAGACGGTTCTTCAGCTCGTAGCGGATGGTATTGCCGTGGGCATTGACCGGCTTGCCGTTATCCAGGATCTGGAAGAAGGTGGCGGGCTTGCCGTAGGCAGTCATCACCTCGGCCCCTTTCTCGCCGGAACGGGTCACTACCACCTTGTCAGCCTTGATCCGGATGGTGCCCTGATTGATGGTCACATCCTCTTCGAAGGTGATGCGGTTGTCCTGCATCTCGGCCACCTGTTTGACGGCATCGACGTAGACCTTCTCGGCAAAGTCGGACTCTTTGGCAGTCACCGCACCACACAACAACAGGGCTGCGAGGGCCAGATTAGCGTTTTTCATTGAAATAGATGGCATGGCCTTGATCCAGTAACTCAAAATATTTGCGGTCCAGATGGCCCTTGAGGCCAACCCCTTGGGTCTGGAAATCCCGACCCAGAATGTTCACTTCTCGGTTGCTGCGCACATCCTGTGTCACCAGATCCAGCTCCAGATAGGGGGTATCCAGTGTGGAGATGAAAGAGGTGGGCAGCAGACCATCCAGATGCACTTTGTCCCGCAGGATGACGTTGTCGCCGGTGTTGAGCACGCCGGTTTCGGCGGTCACCTTCCACTCGGCGGCACCCTGATCGTCATACATGTAGACCACCGGCTTGTCGAAAGTGGCCTGCTCGAGGATTTGATAATACTCGGCGTAGGTCGACTCCAGCCGCTCGGTGCGCTTGCCGTTGATATCAAAACGGGTGGTCACCAGATCTTTGGCGACAAAATCCGGCTGATAGTTTTCGATTTTGACGGCGCTCTCAGGCACCAGCTCAACCTTGCCCAACTGCCAGGCAACCAGCGCGACCAGAAACAGCAGGGCAAACAACAGGGTCTGTCTGCTCATACCGAGGCCTCGGGCTGATAATCGTCGTGGCCCTGCGCCTGCAAAATGAGGTCACACACCTCGCGCACCGCGCCCATGCCACCGCCAAGCCGGGTCACCATATCGGCACGATTCAGCACCAGCGGATGGGCATCGGCCACCGCGATACCCAGGCCGCAGGCGGCCATCACCGGCAGATCGATGGTGTCATCGCCCATATAGGCGGCCTGTTCAGCAGTCAGCCCCAGCTTAGCCAGCAGCGCTTCGAAGTGAGGCAGCTTTTTATCAGCCCCCTGCACCACATGAGCCACCCCCAGGCTTTTCATCCGATCGCTGACGATACGGGAGTTGCGCCCGGTGATGATGGCGATCTCGATCCCGGCATTGAGCAGTGCTCGCATGCCCGCACCATCGCGGGTACAGAAGGTTTTCAGCTCTTCGCCGTTGTTTCCCATGTAGATGAGGCCGTTGGAGAGCACCCCGTCCACATCGCACACCAGCAGGCGGATTTGCGCCGCCTTGTCGAACTGGCTGCGCGTCACCGGACCATAGAGGGTCGGTACGTTTTGCATCAAATTACTCCGGCTTTCAGCAGGTCGTGCATGTTGAAGGCGCCGAGCGGGCGTTTCTCTTCATCCACGACCAGTAATCCGTTGATTTTTCTCGTTTCCATCAGCTTGACGGCTTCTGCAGCCATCATCTCTGGACCTACGGTAACACAGTTGCCCGTCATCACACGGCTGATGGGGGTGTGATGGATATCGATCTGCTGGTCAAGAATGCGGCGCAGGTCGCCATCGGTAAAGAGCCCGGCCAGCAGGCCATTGCCATCGACCACAGCCGTCATACCGAGTCCTTTGCGGCTCACTTCCAGCAGCGCCTGGCTGATGGTGGCATCTATCCCTACCCGGGGCAACAGCTCACCGCTGTGCATCAGGTCGCCAACCCGCAGCAACAGACGCTTGCCAAGGGAACCGCCCGGGTGCGAAAGCGCGAAGTCATCGGCGGTAAAACCGCGCGCTTCCAGCAGGGCGACCGCCAGGGCATCGCCCATCACCAGGGTTGCCGTGGTGCTGGAGGTGGGCGCCAGACCCAGCGGGCAGGCCTCTTTCTCCACCTTGATGCACAGGTGCACATTGGCCTCTTTGGCCATGGTAGAGGCGGGATTACCGGTCATACAGATGAGCGGAATGCCGCGGCGCTTGAGCACAGGCAGCAGAGCCAGGATTTCGTCGCTCTCGCCGGAGTTGGAGATAGCGATGATAAGGTCGCCACTGGAGATCATCCCCAGATCGCCGTGACTCGCTTCTCCCGGGTGAAGGAAGAAGGCCGGTGTGCCGGTGCTGGCGAGGGTGGCGGCGATCTTGCTGCCGATATGGCCCGATTTGCCCATGCCGGTGACCACTATCTTGCCACCGCAGCGCAGCACCATTTCGCACGCCTTGTCGAAGGCGTCGTTCAGATACTGATAGAGTCCATCAATGGCTTGCTTTTCTGTGTCCAGCACCGCGCGGGCACTGCGACGAAAATCGAACAGTTCAGACACTTTCTCAGGCTTTACAGACATAAAGACACAGCTCCGGGCCGAAATTAGCTGCGGGATTATAAAAAAGTCTGCCCGGATAAGCGAATCGGATGGCAAGTCCCGCTCTCGATGACGCACTTTGTTACAGAAAACTGTCGTGCAAATGGGCTTGCAGCCTGTTCAATAGTTGTTCCTTGCTGTTGCTTAGACCTAGACTACCCCATAAAATTCGCACCTCATTTACACCGGATGGACAATTGTTTGAACAATGACCTGATCACCATCTCCGACCTGACCTTCAGTCACGGAGATCGGCTGTTGTATGACGGGATCAACCTGACCATTCCTCGTGGCAAGGTGACCGCCGTCATGGGCCCGAGCGGCATCGGTAAAACCACCCTGCTGCGGCTGATCGGTGGCCAGCTCAAGCCGGAGTCCGGTCACATTCTGTTTGACGGGGAAGACATCCCCACCCTCTCCCGTTCGCGCCTCTATGAAGTGCGCAAGCGGATGAGCATGCTGTTCCAGAGCGGCGCCCTGTTTACCGGCATGACGGTCTACGACAACGTGGCCTTCCCGCTGCGAGAGCACTCCGGCCTGCCGGAGGAGCTGATCCACACCATCGTCATGATGAAGCTGCAGGCGGTGGGCTTGCGCGGCGCGGCGAAACTGATGCCCTCCGAGCTCTCCGGCGGCATGGCGCGCCGGGCGGCGCTGGCACGGGCAATTGCGCTCGATCCTGACCTCATCATGTATGACGAGCCATTCGTCGGGCAGGACCCCATCACCATGGCGGTGCTGGTCAAGCTGATCAAGGAGCTGAACGATGCCCTCGGTATCACCTCCGTCATCGTCACCCACGACGTGAAAGAGGTGCTGAGCATCGCCGATTACGCCTACATCATTGCCAATCGCAAGGTGGTGGCACACGGCACGCCGGACCAACTGCGCGAGGAGCACAATCCCGAAGTCGAGCAATTCCTCAAAGGATTGCCCGATGGTCCTGTTCCGTTTCATTTTCCGGCAGGCGATCTGCTACAGGATCTGTGATGTTGATAAGTCAAATAAGCAAGCTGGGGCGGGTCGGAGTGCGGTTTATCAGCTCCGTCGGTCGCGCCACCATCATGTTGTTCCATGCGCTGGCGGGCAAACCCGAGCCGCGCAAGCACTTCCCGCTGCTTGTCCAGCAGCTCTATGTGGTGGGTGTGCAGTCGGTGGCCATCATTCTGGTCTCCGGCCTGTTCATCGGCATGGTGCTCTCGCTGCAGGGTTACAACGTATTGAAGGATTTCGGCGCCGAGCAGAGTCTGGGACCGCTGGTCTCCCTCTCCCTGCTGCGGGAGCTGGGTCCTGTAGTCACGGCGCTACTGTTTGCCGGCCGTGCCGGTTCGGCCCTGACCGCTGAAATCGGCCTGATGAAGGCCACCGAGCAGCTTTCAAGCCTCGAGATGATGGCGGTCGACCCGCTGCGCCGGGTGGTTGCCCCCCGCTTCTGGGCTGGCGTCATCAGCATGCCGCTGCTGGCCTTTATGTTCAGCCTGATCGGCATCTTCGGCGGCAAGCTGGTTGGTGTGGACTGGCTCGGCGTGGACGAAGGGGGCTTCTGGTCTGCCATGCAGGCCTCCGTCGACTGGCATGAAGACATCATGCAGGGCGCCATCAAGAGCCTGATTTTCGCCCTGGTGGTCACCTGGATTGCGCTCTTTAACGGCTATGATGCCAAGCCGACCTCGGCCGGGATCAGTCAGGCCACGACCCGAACCGTGGTCCACTCATCCCTCGCCGTGCTCGGCCTGGATTTTATACTCACTGCAGTCATGTTTGGATAAGGTAAAGATGAAGTTCAGCAAAGTAGAATTCCTGGTCGGCACCTTCATGCTGGCTGGCATCGGTGCCATTCTGGCACTGGCCCTGCAAGTGGCCGGTTTGAGCTTCAAACCGGAAGGAGAA
Source organism: Aeromonas sp. 603757 (assembly GCF_049171255.1). Lineage (NCBI taxonomy): Bacteria > Pseudomonadati > Pseudomonadota > Gammaproteobacteria > Aeromonadales > Aeromonadaceae > Aeromonas > Aeromonas sp. 603757. The sequence goes on from NZ_JAAKOE010000010.1 coordinate 139,573, forward strand.
ACCTATACCCTGCGCGCGCATTTCGATAATATCGGCGGCCTGAAAGTCCGGTCGCCGGTCAAGGTCGGCGGCGTGGTGGTTGGTCGGGTCAGCGACATCGTACTGGACCCGAAAACCCAGGTGCCCGAAGTCACCCTGATGATGCAAAAGAGCGCTGGCGAGTTTGCCGATACCAGCTCCCTCTCCATCCTCACCTCCGGTCTGCTCGGCGAGCAGTACATCGGTCTGGCCCCCGGCTTTACCGACGAGGAGATGGGCACCGAGATGCTCAAGGATGGCGACCTGATTGAAGACACCAAATCCGCCATCGTGCTGGAAGATCTGATTGGCAAGTTCCTCTACAGCCAATCCTCCGACAGCAAATCAGACAGCAAGAAGGAGTAACCATGTTCAAGAAAATCGCTCTGCTGCTGGGTCTGATGACCAGCATGCTCTTTTCCCTGTCTGCCCAGGCCGCAGTCGATGCCACCGACCCCAACGCACTGGTGGATCAGGCTGCCAAGCAGACCTTTGCCCGCCTGAAGGCCGATCAGGCCCAGGTGAAAAGCAATCCGGATCACCTGCGGGTGATCATCCGCGAAGAGCTGCTGCCCTATGTGGACAACCGCTTCGCCGCCTACAAGGTGCTTGGCAACCAGATTAAAGAGACCACCGAAGCGCAGCGCAATGCCTTCGTCGAGGTGTTCACCGAGTACATGGTGAGCTCCTACGCCGATGCGCTGGCCCATTTTGACAAGCAGACCGTCAAGGTCGAGCCGGGCAAAGCCCCCAGCGGCAATATCACCGCCGTCAACGTCAGCGTGAAAGAGGCCGGCAAGCCGGACATCTTCCTCGAGTTCAAGCTGCGCAAGAACAACAAGACCGGCGAGTGGAAAGCCTTCGACATGGTGGCAGAGGGGATCAGCCTGCTCTCCGCCAAGCAGAGCGAGCTGGGCGGTTTGATCCGCCAGAACGGCATCGATGCGGTGATCGCCCAGTTGCGCGAGCACAACGCCAAGCCGCTGGTACTCAAACCATGACCCTCAGCGGTGAGCTGCAGGCGCCACAGGTCAATGACCTGTGGCAACGCCGCGCTGAATGGTGGCAGGACGACCAGCTTGAGCTCGGCGGCGTCACCACCCTCGACTCTGCCGGACTGGCCCTGCTGGTCAAATGGGCCAAAGCCGTATTAGCGCGAGGCGCCACACCGCAACTGGTGGGCGCCTCCAGTGATTTCTATACCCTGGCCAACCTCTACGGGGTGGCCGGGCTGTTTCAGTCAACCCCGCTCACAACTGAGGACGCATAATGCAAGTCTCTGAAATTGAAGCGATACTCCTTGAGGCTCTGCCATTGTCCGAAGTCCATGTCAAAGGGGACGGTAGTCACTACCAAGTGATCGCCGTCGGTGACATGTTTGACGGCATGAGCCGGGTCAAGAAGCAGCAGGCCATCTATGCCCCGCTGATGGACAAGATCGCCAGCAACGCCATTCACGCCCTCTCCATCAAGGCGTTCACCGACGCCGAGTGGAAACGCGAACGTAAATTCCTATTGCCCTCCTGATTTGGTAACGAAGTAAAAATGGACAAATTCAAAATCGATGGTCGTTGTACTCTCAACGGCGAAGTGACCATCTCCGGCGCCAAAAACGCCGCGCTGCCGATCCTGTTCGCGACCCTGCTCTGTGATGAAGAGGTTCACCTCTCCAACGTGCCGCGCCTGAAAGATGTGGGCACCACCATCAAGCTGCTGGAGATGCTGGGCGCGACCACCAAGGTCAACGGCAACGTCACCGTGCTGACCGGTGCGGTGAACAACCATGTCGCCCCCTACGAGCTGGTGAAGACCATGCGCGCCTCCATTCTGGCGCTGGGCCCGCTGGCTGCCCGTTTCGGCGCAGCTGACGTCTCCCTGCCAGGCGGTTGCGCTATCGGTGCCCGTCCGGTCAACCTGCACGTCCACGGCCTGGAGCTGATGGGTGCCAAGATCACCATCGAAGATGGTTACATCAAGGCCCGTGTCGATGGTCGCCTGAAAGGCGCCCACATCCTGATGGACATGGTCTCCGTGACCGGTACCGAAAACCTGATGATGGCTGCGACCCTGGCAGATGGCCGCACCGTGATTGAAAACGCCGCGCGCGAGCCGGAAGTGGTCGATCTGGCTAACTTCCTCAATACCCTGGGTGCCAAGATTCAGGGTGCGGGCACCGACACCCTGACCATCGACGGTGTCGAGCGTCTGCACGGCGGCAACTACAGCGTGCAGCCTGACCGCATCGAAACCGGTACCTTCCTGGTGGGCGCAGCGGTCACCGGCGGCAAGATCACCTGCCGCAAGACCGATCCGACCCTGCTGGAAGCGGTACTGGTCAAGCTGGAAGAGGCTGGTGCACTGATTGAGAAGGGTGAAGACTGGATCACCCTCGACATGACTGGCCGCACCCTCAAGCCGGTCACCATCAAGACTGCCCCCTACCCGGCCTTCCCGACCGACATGCAGGCACAGTTCACCGTGCTGAACGCCGTTGCCAAAGGCACCGGCATGGTCACCGAGACCATCTTCGAGAACCGCTTCATGCACGTTCCCGAACTGGTACGGATGGGTGCAGACATCGAACTGCAGGGCAATGTGGCGATCTGCCGTGACACCGAGCAGCTCAAGGGTGCCCAGGTGATGGCGACCGATCTGCGCGCCTCCGCCAGTCTGGTGCTGGCCGGCTTCGTGGCCGAAGGCTCCACCATCGTCGACCGTATCTATCACATCGACCGTGGCTACGAAGACATCGAGCAAAAGCTGCAGGGTCTGGGCGGCCGCATCGAGCGCATCAAGGGCTGATAGCCCACTGATCGCAGGCCGATAAAAAGGCCCCCTCGCTAATGCAAGGGGGCCTTTTTACATTCATCTGGGCTGCCGAGATTCAATGCGGTCGAGAGTGGTCCATATCGTGTCAGGCTATTTACCAGCCCCCTGGCGGCCAACGTTCATTGGCTCGAGACTCGCCAAAGAACCAAAAAAGTGGGGTGACATGTCCATGTCACCCCCTCGCAAATAGCATGTTCCATATTGGAGTCCGGCCACGCCAGGTCTCTGTTTCACTTTCCGATAGTTCGCGACCCATCTTAAGTGCGCGCCAATTGCAGCAATGCAACCGGCCAGCTACCCGTTACAACCTTCGTCCACACGGCAGACAAGCCGCCGTGTTTGTCCTTGCAACTGAAATATTACGCATAAAAACAAAATAAAAAACGTTTTTATGCTAATTCCATTCACATCAGAGTACAAAAAACAGCCTTATCATCACCACTAAATTGTTATAAAACAGAAAGATAGATTCATGCATGGTTATTCACCCGCAAAGGGCATCAGCAATGGCTTACAAGGCTTTGCGAGATCTCGCACAAAAAATGGCTGCCTTACAGCCAACGGCGCAGGGGCAACCAGTCACTCAGGCGAGCTATCAGTCGCCTTGGCCACCCCTCGGGTTTGCGCGGCAATCCACCGGCCTGCTCCTGCCAGCGAGCCAGCCACGTTCGCAGCGCCTCGCAGATCGGCAGGCAGTGCAGATGCAGCATCAGTTCGGTATTGAGAAACAGCGAGCGGGGATCGAGATTAAGGCTGCCAAACAGCGCCCGCTCCTTCCCCAGCAGGATCAGCTTGGCGTGCAGGCTGCCGTGACCATGATCAAACTCGGCGACCCGGATCCCGCGGCGCAGCAACCAGCCGAGATAGCGCTGATAGGCGCCATAGACCAGCGGCACATCGGTGCTGGCCAGCGAGTTGGTGAGAATGTCGATGGCGACCCCCTGCTGGCGTAGCCGCGCCAGACGGTGCCGAAACCCGCGAGTAAGGATGAGGTAAGGGGTCACCAACCCCAGCGAGCCGGGATTGTCAGCCAGCTGGCGCCAGAGCTGACGGGCGGTGGTGGGACGGGAGATGAGCCCCTTGCCGGGACGGTCGAACCACACCTCGGCCCGCCCCTCATGCCATTGCAGCGGCACATCGCTCTCGTCAAACAGCGCCGCGGGCAGATCATAGACCGTCGCCACCGCCGGATCCGTCATGGTGAACAGGAAGTCGTTGACCACCTCTATTTCGGCGGGCAGCAGCTCGCGGCGCAGCAGATGGCGGATGGGGTGACTCCAGCGGCTGTGCCAGAACTGCTCGAACCCCTGCGCCATCTGCTGGCACAGCCCCCCCTGACAGGCGAGATCGAGATCCACGAAGGGGGCTTGCGGATCCAGACCGAAGTAGCGATCACCGATGTTGCGCCCGCCGATCAGCGCCAGCTTGCCATCCACCAGCAGCAGCTTGTTGTGCATCCGGTGGTTGATGCGGCGAAAGCTGAGCAGCCCCTCCAGCAGCAGTGCCAGCGGGCGCCAGCCCCGCAGCCAGAAGGGGTTGAACAGCCGCACTTCGATCCCGGGGTAGTGAGCCACCATCTCCAGAAAGCGGTTGTCACCGGCATAGAGATCATCCACCAGCAGCTGTACCTTGACGCCACGCCGGGCGGCGTGAAGCAGCTCGCTCAGCAGCAGCTTGCCGCTGCTGTCCTCCTCCCAGCTGTAGTACTGCGCCTGGATCCGCTCGCGGGCATGGCGGATCCAGTGACAACGCACCTTGAGCGCCAGCTGGGGATCGTCGATCAGGGCAAAGGATCCGGGGATCATGGTGTCATCCTGCTGTCATGGCCGGGTGTCATAACGCTGGCGAGCCTCTTCACATATTCAAAAGGAGTTGCTGATGGAACTGCATGATACCCCGATGTTGCGCTATCTGGGCCAGCTCAGCCAGCCAGATCTCATCCCGGCCACCGGCCCTGCTCACTGGTTTTTGCAACACAGGGACGGTGGCTGGCAATTGCCGACCGTGCAGGCGACCCTGCCGGTCAACCGGCTCAGGGCTGAGCCGCTTCGATAGCGGCAGCCTTGCCCTCGATCTGGGGCAGGCTGAAACGATAGGCCACGTAGTACTTGTAGATGGTGCCGACATAGTTGATCGGCCCCTGTCCGACTTCGTTGGCCACCAGCTGATCCACGTTACCGAACCAGACGTTGGGATCGAGTCCCAGTTTCTCCGCCTTGCCTCGCAGCGCCTGCACCCGGTTCGGCCCAGCGTTGTAGGCGGCGAGGGCAAACAGGTGGCGGTTGAGCCGATCCAGCTTGGGATCATTGAAGTAGGTATCGAGGATCAACCGCATGTAGCGGCAGGCGGCCTCCACATTTCCCTCCAGCGTGGTGAGTCTGGCGCCGTTGATGCCGACTTCCCGCCCCGTACTGGGCAGCAACTGCATGAGGCCCACGGCCCCCTTGGGCGAGCGCGCCTTGGGATTGAGGCCGGACTCCTTGTAGCCAAGCGCCGCCAGCATCAGCCAGTCGAGATCGTATTGATTGGCGTACTTCTCCAGCACCTTGCGAATGGTCGCGAGGCGCCCCATAGGATCCGGCGCCAGGATATTGCTCATCTGATCGCTGCGAACCAGCAAGCGGCGCAGGGTCATGTCGCTGTAGAGGCTGTTGCGGCTGACGCTCGCCAGATAGCCATTGACCGCTTTCAGCAGCTCGGGGCTGTTCTTGCGCAGCGCCCAGCCACTGGTGCCGTTGCTGCGCAGGGGGATCAACTTGTGAGCCTTGAGACCGGAGATCATGCCACTCAGCCAGATCCGCCCCTTGTAGCTGTCGGTCACCGTCAGGGGAATAATGCCGGCGGCCACCATCTCCAGCAGATCGCCATCCTGTAGATATTCGGGCACCGTCTCGATATAGACGGGGGGCAGCCCCAACTCGCGAAACAACCAGTTGAGCTGGCGCAAGCTCTCGTAGTAGCTGGAGCTGGCCCGCACCCAGACCCGCCTGCCGGAGAGCTGGGTAATGCGGCTGAAGGCGGGCAGGCTGTTCTGGCTAACCACCCACTCCTCGATGGAAGAGATGAGCGGCCGGGAGAAGGCCACCTGTTCACGCCGGGTCGGGGTCACCGTCATGGTCGCCGCCACCAGATCCCCACGCCCCTCGGTCAGATAGTCCAGCAGCTTGTCCTGCCGCACCGGGATGTAGACCACCTTGAGTTTGACCTTCTCTTTAGCGAGATAGGTGTTGTTCAGCCAGCGCTCGAATCCTTGCAGCTGATTGACCAGAATGCCGTACTGGGTGCCGCGATCGAGAAAATAGAAACCGCGCTCATAGACCACCAGAGCCCTGAGTTCGCGCTTTTGCAGAATGCTTTCGAGGTCCCCGGGTTGGGGCAAACGCACCGGCTTGAGCTCAGCCGCCAGCAGGGAAAAACAGCAGAGGGCCAGCAGAGCCCAAATCCAGCGTCGCATCACGATGGCTGCCCCTGTGCTGAGGTCACGCCTGCTGCCTGTTGGCAGCACGGATCACGATAGAGGGTGGGATTGGGGGCAGAGATCCATCGCTGCGTCATGATATTTACGCCTTCTGTTGGCCGACTCGCGCCGGGCAAAACGTCTGTGGGATAGAGTAACTATAGAACGCCGACCCACAGCAGAAGGGTCAACACGGCAGGCAAACCTGCCGCGTTATCAGACAACTCAGATAGAGCGGGCCCGCATTTCGAAAATCAGTTTTTCGGCGGTGCAGGTGAATTGCAGGCGGGCTTTCAGGATCACGCCGTTGGCGCCCTGGGTCAGTTCGCTGCTCACTTGAGCTTCGGCGGTGACCTGTTTGGCAAGTGCTTCATAGGCAGCCAGCTTGGCGCGGGCATCCGCCTCGGCCGCGGCTTCAATAACCAGCTCCATCACATCGTCGCCTTCGCCGATGATGGTGCCGATCTCGGCAAAACAGCCGCAGCTGTCACAGGTTTCGTTCAGTTCAACTTTCTCGTCTACAGACATTTTCTACTCCTACTGCTTATTTCGGATGATTTGCGTCGTCACGCATCGCCTTGCGAAAATCTTTGATGGCGGTCCCCAGATCCTCACCTGCACTGGCAAGACGCTTGCTGCCGAAGACCAGCACAACGACCAGCAAGAGGATCAGCATATGCCAGATATGAATTCCACCGAGTCCCATAGGGATACTCCCTCACAAAGAGATATCTGTTACTTGTATCAAAATAGAGCGCAGGGATTGTTGGGCAAAATCAAGGCAGGTGCAAGTGAGCAAATAAATCATAGCCAAAAAATAGGGCGACCCTGAGGTCGCCATATTGATTGTGCTACATGTCCCCTCAACCGCTACATCCTGTACCAGTGGTTCATGCGAACCTGAGACCATTCGAGGATAAGATCGCCAAGATATGAAAACAAATGGTATAAATTCATCTTAGAATTGAAGAGGATTCATATCATGCTGCTGGAACAACTGGGTCGCATCGACCTCAATTTGCTGATTATCCTGCAGGTATTGCTGGAAGAGCGCAACGGCAGCAAGGCGGCACGCCGCCTTCATCTGAGCCAGTCCGCGGTCAGTAAAGCCCTCGGCCGTCTGCGCGATACCTTCAATGATCCCCTCTTCATCCGATCTGCCTACGGGCTGGAACCCACCGGCCGTGCCCTTGCACTGCAGCAGCAGTTGCAACCCATCCTGCTGTCGCTGGATAACCTGATCCAGCCGCCCGAGTTCGACCCCGCCAGCTCGGAGCGAGAGTTCGTCATCGCCAGCATGGACAGCGCCTTTACCCTGTTTGCCCCGCTCTACCTGAGCGAGCTGAAGCGGCAGGCACCAAGGATCCGCTTGCGTTACGAGGAGTGGACCGAGAACAGTCTGACCGAGATGAGTCAGGGACAGGTGGACATCGCCTTCGCGGTGCGGGAGAACTGCATCAGCTCCGATTATCGGCTCGATACCCTGCCCGACAGCATCTGTCAGCGAGTGCTGGCGGTCGATGACCTCACCTGTCTGGTGCAGCAGCACCACCCCGCGCTGCGAGAGCCCAACTGGAATCTGGAGCACTACCTCAGTTATCCCCATGTGCAGACTTACTGCGAGGGACGGGACCGCTGGATGCTGGATCACAAGCTGGCAGAGCAGGATCTCTACCGGCGTATCGAGGCAACCGTGCCCTCCTTCGAGGCGGCGCTGCGGATGGGGATGCACTCCGACATGATAGTGACCCTCTCCAGGCTCTACGCTCGCCACGCTACCCAGGTCTATCCGCTGTTGCAGCTTCCGCTGCCCATCGGGTTGGACAGCATCTCCCATCTGCTCATCTGGCATCAGCGTCACAGCGAGGATCCGGGCCACCGCTGGCTGCGGGAATTGCTGCTCTCCCTCATCATGAGCAAACTGGAACCCGCAGCGACCACTCACGAGTGACGACACGCCCTCTCGGCAGGAAGAAAAGAACGGGGCTCTGCGTAGCCCCGTTTCATTCACTTCAAGATGTAAACCGCTCAGCCTTGGCCGGTCACTGCCAGATAGTGATGTACCCCGTCCAGCAGCATCTGGACCGAGATCATCACCAACAGCATACCCATCAACCGCTCCACCGCAGTGAGTCCCCGCTCACCCAGCAGCTTGTTGAATACCTCGTAGAACATCAGGATCACCGCGCTGGCAGCCCAGGCCATAAAGAGCGCCAGCGACCAGTCCACCATCCGGCTGGGCTCCTGATTGGCCAGCAGCATCAAGGAGGCGAGGATCGAGGGACCGGCGATCATCGGGATCGCCATCGGCACCAGGAAGGGCTCCTCGCCCGCCGCCAGCCCGGTCACGCCCCCTTCACTCGGGAAGATCATCTTGATGGCGATCAGGAACAGGATAATGCCCCCAGCAATGCTGACCGCCTCCTGCCGCAGGTTGAGGAAGCCGAGGATCTGCTGACCGACGAACAGGAACAGCATCATGATGGCCAGCGAGAAGAGCAGCTCGCGCACCATCACCTTGCGACGTCGCTTGGGATCGATATGACGCAGGATAGAGAGGAAGACCGGCAGGTTGCCCAGCGGGTCCATGATCAGAAACAGCATGACTGCGGCAGAGAAAGTATCCATACAACGCCCGGGCTACGCCCTGAATAGGGAAAAGAGAAGGGGCGAAATATAGCAAAGGGCGAAGAATTGAGCGAGCGCCATGATGCGCTCGCAGCGGGATTAACCGTGGTTGCAGATCTTGTCGGCGCGGGTCTGGAAACCCTCGACCGAGTCGATGAATTTGCCGCGGGCAGCCAGAAAGTCGATCAGCGCTTCCGCATCCATCTCGCTGGCGCGGCAGGTATGAAAACGGGCCTCGGCACCGAACCGCTCGGCCATCGCCTGTTTCAGGCTGGCACGGGTAAATTGCCCCCCTTGTGCCAACATCATCTCCATCACTTCGTGACCATGAACCGATTGCGACATCTCTCACCTCAATAATGAACATATTTAATGCCAATTAAACATCTCCCCGCCCGGAGGGATCTTGATATAGGCCAATAAATTGCGCATTACCTGGTCAGGGGAGTGGTCACCGCCACCGCTTTGTCGATAATGTGGCAACCCGCGTCAGGGATCGCTACACTGGCGCCCCTTTTTGGCCATCGCAGACAATGTATAAGGATATTGGCGTCATGCTGTTCCATGGAGAGGCTCTCAAGCCCTGGCAGATCTGGACCCGCCGACCACTCTGGCTCAAGACCCTGATCGGCATGCTGACAGGGGTGGGTCTGGGCGTCGGCTTTGAAGAGCAAGCCCTGCTGCTCAAGCCCCTTGGCGTCCTGTTTGTCAACACCATCCAGATGCTGATGGTGCCCCTCATTTTCTGCTCGGTCATCGCCGGCCTCACCTCGCTGCTCAAGGGCAAGGCCCTCGATCGCATCGGCAGCAAGGCGATCTGCCTTTACTTCTGCTCGACCGCCATCGCCATCTGCATAGGCCTGATGATGGGCTGGCTGCTGGAGCCCGGCATGGGCGCCGACATGGGCCCCTATGAGCGGGTCGGCATGTCGGAACCACCCACCCTGGCCAGCGTGCTGAGCCATCTGGTGCCGAGTAACCCGGTACAGGCGATGGTGGATGGCAAGATCCTGCAAGTGATCGTCTTTGCGGTGGCGCTGGCGGTCGCCCTCAATGCCAGCGGTCGCCGTGGCCGCCCCGCCATCCTCTTCTTCACCTCGCTGGCCGAGGGGATGTTCAAGCTGACCCAGATGGTGATGGCGCTCGCCCCTTATGGTGTCTGCGCCCTGATGGCCTGGATGACCGGCAAGTACGGCCTCGATCTGCTGCTGCCACTGCTCAAGGTGATCGGCGCCGTCTACCTCGGCTGCCTGCTGCACGTGCTCGGGGTCTACAGCGGCCTGCTGCTCCTGCTGGCACGGCTCAATCCGCTGCACTACTTCAAGAGCATCGTTGATGCACAGGCGGTTGCGTTTACCAGCAGTTCCAGCAACTCCACCCTGCCCATCAGTCTGGCATGCGCCGAGAAGCGGCTGGGAGTCTCCCCCGCCATCACCGCCAAGGTGCTGCCCATCGGCGCCACCATCAACATGGATGGCACCGCCCTCTATCAGGGAGTGACTGCGCTGTTCGTGGCTCAGGCATTCGGAGTGGATCTGCACATGGTCGATTATCTGACCATCATCAGCATCGCCACCCTGGCCAGTATCGGTACGGCAGGTACCCCTGGCACCGGGTTGATGCTGCTGACCCTGACCCTGACGGCGGTGGGCTTGCCGCTGGAAGGGGTGGCACTGATTGCAGGCATTGACCGGATCCTCGACATGGCGCGCACCACGGTCAATGTATCGGGGGATATTCTGGTATCGGTGCTGATCGCCCGCAGCGAAAACGAGCTGGATCTGGCGACCTATCACGATGCCAGCGCAGGGGAAGATATCGAGTTCCCGCCGCGCTAGCGGAAGAAAGATCAGCTGTCGTGGGGATCGTGGTGACAGCGCCAGCAGACGTCGAAGTTGGCGCCGTTCTCCTCCCCGCACTGGCCGCACAGCCAGCCGTTTCCCTGACGCTGCTGGTAACGCTCGATGACCCGTCCTGCCTTGCTGCGATCCTCGGCCCGCACCATCAGGGTCACCTGCAACATGTCGACCGGCAGCTCGCCAAGGGCGCCAGACAGCCCCTCGCCATTGAGGCGCACCAGCACCCCTTCCGCCTCCAGCGCCCCTTTCAACGCGTGCGCCTCCAGGGTGTGTGAGGCGCGATAGAGATTGATCCAGTTATCCATAGCTCCCCCTTACAACAGCTTGTCGATGCCAAACTCGGCGCCGTTCTCAATCATGAAATCGATGAAGGCCCGCAACTTGCGCGGCATCAGTTGCCGCTCCGGAAACAGCAAATAAATCGGCACCCTGGGCTGCTGCCACTCTGGCAGCAGGATCACCAATTCGCCGCTGGCCAGCTCATCCTGACAGAGCATAGCGGGTAACGAGGCCAACCCCAGCCCCGCCTTCGCCGCCTCCCGGGCACAGGTAATATTATTGACCCGGAAACGGGATGGGGGGTCAACCAACACCTCTCTGCCATCCAGCTCGAAGCACCAGTGAGAGGCGAGAAATCCGCTGCTCACCGTCACCCGCTCGTGGTTGGCCAGATCCTCTGGCCGCTCGATGACCGGACTACGGGCCAGATAGTCCGGGCTGGCACAGAGCAGCCTTCCAGTGCTCCAGAGTCGGCGCGCCGCCAGATTGGAGTCGCTCATGTCGCCAATCCGCACCACCGCATCCAGCCCTTCGCTGATGGGGTCCACCACCCGGTTGGTCAGCTCCAGCTCCACCTGCAAGGCGGGATAGGCCTGCAAAAACTTGGCGACCAGGCGCCCGACCACCAGTTGCCCCGTCTCGATAGGCACCGCCAGTTTGAGGGTGCCGGTTACCTCCTGCTGGCTGGCGCTCAGCATCAGCTCGGCTTCGGTCAGGGCATCGACCGCCTTGCTGCAGTGCAGGTAGTACTTCTCCCCCTCCTCGGTCAACGTGAGCTGACGGGTGGAGCGATAAAGCAGACGCACTCCGAGCCGCTGTTCCAGCTCGGCGATGCGGCGGCTGACCATCGCCTTGGTCATCCCCAGCTCGCGGGCAGCCCCCGTAAACGAGCCCTTGTCGACGATACGCACCAGAATTAACGCGGCATTGAGATCCATTGTTGCACCAGTGAAACTGTATATCTCGTGAACCAATACTAATCGAAACAGTTGACCAGTGTTAGCCTGCGCCCCTTAAGTTCAGGAATCACAAAAATGAGTCAACACAAAAAAATTCCCCTGCTGGCAGCCATGATATTGGCGCTGCTCGGTCTGCTGTTCGCCGGTTACTGGTATCTTCACGGCCGCTATTTTGAAAGCACCGACAACGCCTATCTGCAAAGTGAAGTGACCGGGATCAGCTCCAAGCTGCCCGGCTATATCCGCGAAGTGCTGGTCACCGACAACCAGCCGGTCAAAGCGGGCCAACTGATCGCCCGTCTCGATGATCGCGAATACAAGACCAGGGTCGCGGAGGCCGAAGCCGACCTGCGCCTCAATCAGGCGACGGCCGAAAATCTGGCCGCCACCCGCACCCAACAACTGAGCCTGATCCAGCAGGCCGAGGCCAAGGTCGCCTCCGCCAATGCCGAACAGCTGCGTGCCAGCCAGCAGGTCAACCGGATCAGTCAGCTCAACCAGCGCCACTACAGCTCGCAAGACAGTCTGGACGAGGTGCGTGCCGGCCTGCAGGTCAATCAGGCGCAAGCCCGGGAGGCCCAAGCAGCCCTGCAAGCGGCCCGTGAACGACTGCTGGTACTGGATGCCGAACGTAAACAGAATCTGGCCAAGCTGGCGTTGAGCGAAGCGCAACTGGAGCAGGCCAAGCTGGAGCTCGGCTACACCGAACTGCGGGCACCGGCCGATGGCATCATCGGCAAGCGCAGCCTGCGGGAAGGCCTCTACGTCCAGTCCGGTATGCAGGTCGCCAGCCTGGTGCCGCTACAGCAGGTGTGGGTCGAGGCCAACTTCAAGGAGACCCAGCTCGCCCATATGCAGCCGGGCCAGAAGGTCGAAGTGGTGCTCGATGCCTACCCGGATCAACCGGTCGAGGGGATCATCGACAGCCTGGCCCCGGCCACCGGTGCCAAGTTCGCCCTGCTGCCACCGGAGAATGCTACCGGCAACTTCACCAAAATCGTGCAGCGGGTACCGGTGAAGATCCGCATCCCCGAGCCAGGCCCGCTGGCAGGCAAGCTGCTGCCGGGTCTCTCCACCGAAGTGATCGTGGATACCCGCACTCCTGAGCCCGTGGTGGCTGCCAACTGATGGAACCCATTCCACGTCGCAACTGGATCGCGGTCATGGGGGGGCTTATCGGCGCCTTCATGGCCATCCTCGATATCCAGATCACCAATGCCTCCCTGAAGGATATTCAGGGGGCCCTGTCGGCCACCCTGAGCGAAAGCTCCTGGATCTCCACCTCCTATCTGGTGGCGGAGATGATCGCCATCCCCCTGAGCGGCTGGCTGAGCCGGGGGCTGAGCGTGCGCCGCTACCTACTCTGGACCACCAGTGCGTTTATCGCCGCCTCCGTGCTCTGCTCGTTCAGCTGGAACCTCACCAGCATGATCGTCTTCCGGGCGCTGCAGGGCTTCACCGGCGGGGCGCTGATCCCGATGGCCTTCTCCCTCATCGTCACCCTGTTGCCGCTACAAAAGCGGGCCACCGGCATGGCGCTGTTTGGCCTCTGTGCCACCTTCGCCCCCGCCATCGGTCCGACCCTCGGCGGCTGGCTCACCGAGCAGATGTCGTGGCACTACATCTTCTATCTCAACGTGCCGCCGGGACTGCTGGTGATGGCCATGCTGGCCCACGGGCTGGATAAAAAACCGGTGGACTGGGCCGTGATCAAGCGGGTAGACCTCATCGGGATTGTCACCATGGCACTTGGCCTCGGCCTGCTGGAGGTGGTACTGGAAGAGGGCAACAGGGAAGACTGGTTCGGCTCAAGCTTCATCGTGCGACTGGCGGTCATCTCGGCAGTGGCGCTGGTGTTCTTCGTCATCAGCCAGCTGATCCGCCGTCACCCGCTGGTCAATCTGCGGCTGCTGCACAACCCGCGCTTCGCGCTGGCCTGCTTCGCCTATCTGATCCTCGGCATGGCGCTGATGGGATCTATCTATGTGCTGCCGCTCTACATGACCCAGATCCACAACTACAACGCTCTGGAAATCGGCGAAGTCCTGATGTGGATGGGACTACCGCAACTGCTGGTGCTGCCGCTGGTGCCCAAACTGACCCACAAGATAGACCCGCGCTATCTGGTGAGTTTCGGCTTCCTGATCTTCGCCGTCAGCTGCTTTATGAACGTCAACATGAGTGCCGACTACGCCGGGCCGCAGCTGATCCAGTCGCTTATCGTGCGGGCGCTGGGGCAGCCCTTCATCATGGTGCCGCTCTCCCTGGTCGCCACCGCCAGCCTGAGCCACGACGAGATCCCCTCCTCCTCGACCCTGCTCAACGTGCTGCGCAACCTGGGTGGTGCGTTCGGTATCGCCATCATCGCGACCATGCTCGATAACGATACCCGCACCCATGTGCTGCAAATTGGCGGCACTCTGGCCGCCAGCAGTATCGAGGGGCAAAACTATCTGCTGCAACTGGCCCAGAGCATGATGGCGCAGGGTTCAGGCCCCGAGATTGCCCAGCAGCAAGCACGGGCCATGCTGGCCAATACCATCAACCGGGAGGCGGCCATCATGGCCTACAACCAGGTGTTCTACATCATGGGGATCTTCCTGCTGATCGCCAGCGCACTGATGCTGTTGCTCAAATCCCCCGCCCCACGGGCTGCGGATGCCGAACCGCTAGAGGCGTGAAAAACGCCGGGCATAAAACGAAAAACGGGCCAATGCCCGTTTTTCGTTATCTGTTACCTGCACTCAACCAGAAGACGTTATCCCGCCAGCGACCCTGCAATCAGGAATTGCGCCGCGAAGTAGCTGCTCATCACCCAGGCGCGGGCGTGGGGAAAGGGGCGGCGGAAGCGATCGAGCGCCAGCATGCTGTCGGAGAAGAGGAACATCAGCGCCCCCACCAGAGCGGCGGCAGAACCGGCAGTGAGAGAGGCGTGCCAGGCACCGGCGGCCACCCAGGCCATGCCGATGATCACCAGCATGTAGCAGAAGACCGGGATCCGCATCTCCCCCAGCTTGCCCCACAGCAGGCCAAAAACCATGCCAGCGATCAGCAACAGCAGCAAACCATCCACCAGATTGAGCAACAACGGCCCTTGGGCAAAACCGACGATATAGCAGAGATGCGCGACAAGAAATGCCGCCAACCCCTGAATGAAGCGATCGCTTGGCAGCATCAGCAGCACATCGCCCGCCAGCGAGAGGCA
Source organism: Aeromonas sp. 603757 (assembly GCF_049171255.1). NCBI lineage: Bacteria > Pseudomonadati > Pseudomonadota > Gammaproteobacteria > Aeromonadales > Aeromonadaceae > Aeromonas > Aeromonas sp. 603757. The sequence continues at coordinate 154,807 of NZ_JAAKOE010000010.1, forward strand.
GAGGCCGAGCAGGATCCAGGCGTGGGAACCGTCGTGGTCATAACTCTGGTAGCCGAACGCCAACGCGATGATAAACAGCATGGTCAGCGGCTTGCTGATATAGAACTGGCGGCTGTCTGAACCGTAGGCAGCACGGATGTGCCACCAACCTGAAGCGATGACCAAGAAACTCAATAACATGCCCTGCTCCTCACCTGTTGCTCGCAGTCATACGGCAACCGTTTTTATCATGGTACAGGGTAACAAATTCCCTCCCCCAGTGGCAGGGGTGCTTAGCAAATGGGCAGACTAAGCCTAAAGTCTAATTGCCGCCCCGAGTGGTTCAGGGCATAAGTGACGGGTCTGGAGGATCACCATGGAAGAAGCTATGAAAAACTATCTGCCCGCCATCGATATCATGATGTGCCATCTGGGGATCAGCTTTGAGCAGGCCTGCGAACAGCTGGGTCTCAGCCAGCAGGAGCAACAGGCACTGGATCAGTTGCAGCAACAGCAGAGCCAAGCCAACTAAGCCCTCCCGTTATTGGATATCATGATGTGCCATCCGGGGATCAGCTTTGAGCAGGCCTGCGAACAACTGGGTCTCAGCCAGCAGGAGCAGCAGGCACTGGATCAGTTGCAGCAACAGCAGAGCCAAGCCAACTAAGCCCTCCCGTTATTGGATATCATGATGCGCTATCTGGGGATCAGCTTTGAGCAGGCCTGTGAACAGCTGGGTCTCAGCCAGCAGGAGCAGCAGGCACTGGATCAGTTGCAGCAACAGCAGAGCCAAACCAACTAGCCCGTTCAAACATGCATACCAAAGAGAAGACCGCCAGCAGGCGGTCTTCTCTTTTAGTCTGTGTGATACCCCGGCAAGGCATCATGCAATGCCTGCCAGCAGGCGGCTCCAGTTGCGCTTACCAGTGATGAAGCTGTCCCGCAGGGCACGGTACTCCAATTGCAGCTTGAGACGGTCATAGCGCGCCAGCGCTTTGCGCTTGCGCTGCTCCAGCAGACGCTTTCGACTAGCGTAGTAATGCTGCAGCTGCTGGCTCAGCTTCGAATACTCCTCCTGCAACAGTGCCTGCCACAACTCGCGGTCATCCTGCTTGCAGAGTTGCGCCTGGGCCAGTTTCAACTGCATCTCCAGCCTCGCCTGTTCAATCCGCTCTTCCGGCACGGAACGAAGGTCTGCCGCCAAGCCACACCAGGAGGCGAACCGGATCAACCACTTGGTCGGATCGAACTGCCACCAGTGAATGCCATTGCGGTAATCATGCTCGAACAGATGGTGAAAGTTGTGGTACCCCTCGCCAAAGGTGAAAAAAGCCAGGATGCCGTTATCGCGAGCAGTATTGCGATCGGTATAGGGCTGACTGCCCCAGATGTGGGCCAGAGAGTTGATGAAGAAGGTGGTGTGGTGAGTCATCACCATCCTCAGCACGCCCGCCAACAGCAACATGCCGAGCAAGTCCCCGTGCCACAGGCCAAGCAGCAGCGGCAGCCCCAGATTAGCCGCCAGTGCCAGCGTCAGATAGTGACGATGCTGAAACGCGACCACCGGGTTGTTTTGCAGGTCTCGCACATTGCTGTAATCACCATAGCGATCTCCCTGATGCTCTCGCAACATCCAGCCGATGTGCGAATACCAGAAACCGCGCCCCGCGCTGTAGGGATCTTTATCGTTGTCATCCACATGACGATGGTGACGGCGGTGATCGGCCGACCAGTGCAGGGCCGAATTCTGCAGCGCCAGCGCACCACCAATCGCAAACAGCCACTGCAACGCAGGATGCGCCTTATAAGTCTTGTGTGACCAGAGGCGGTGATAACCCGCAGTGATGGATAAACCACTCAAACAGAACAGCAGCAGGAAAGTGACCCACTGCCAGATATCGTAACCGTGGCTCATGCCATACCAAGGCACGGCAACCAGAGCGACCAGTCCGGAGAGGGAGAACAACAGGGTATTGGTGATAATAATCGGGGGTTTAGCCATCTTCTTGCATCCTTTCAGCGAACAGCTGTTAGCCATTTTCCATGGCAACTTCGCCATGGTCAATGGTAAAAAAGTAGGATACAAACCTGATCCGAAGGCGCCTTCGGGTTATCATTTGGCCTCGTTAAGCTGAAGGTGACTGATTTCGTGGGTATTCGCGCTCAACAAAAAGAAAAAACACGGCGTACATTGATTGATGCTGCATTCAGCCAACTGTGCGCCAACCGAAGTTTCTCCAATCTCAGCCTGCGGGAAGTCGCTCGCGAAGCGGGTATCGCGCCCACCTCTTTCTATCGCCACTTTCGCGATATGGAGGAACTGGGCCTGACCTTGGTTGACGAAGGAGGTCTCACCCTGCGCCAACTGATGCGCCAGGCACGCCAGCGCATTGCCGGTGGTGGCAGTGTCATCAGCACCTCGGTGCAGACCTTTATGGAGTTTGTCGAGAACAACCCCAACATCTTTCGGCTGCTGCTGCGGGAACGCTCCGGCACCTCGGCCGCCTTTCGCCAGGCGGTAGCTCGCGAAATCCAGCACTTTATCGCAGAGCTGACCGATTATCTGGAAGCCACCACAGAAGCACCACGGGAAGATGCCTACATCCAGGCAGAAGCCATGGTCACCATCGTCTTCAGTGCCGGTGCCGATGCACTCGACATGACCAGCGAAGAGTGCCGTGCACTCTCCGACCGAACAATTCGCCAACTGCGGATGATCGCCATGGGCGCCGAGGTACAAAACCAGAAGCGCCGTGAACCTCACCCATGACCACAGGATGGAGAACGACATGCCTGAACAGCTTATGATCCCGAAAAAACCGCTTGCCATGGCCATGCTGATTGGTATCTGTGGCGATGCCTCTCTGGCCGTGCTGACCAACTCGGTCGTGCCTTTCTCCTTCTTCCCGCTGATTGCCCTCTGGCTGGCGGCCTATCAGCTGTTCCAGCACTATCGCCATGAACCCATGGTGGGCAACACCCCCATCTGTACCCTGCTCTGCTTCTTTATCGGTGTCTTCGGTCACTCCGCTCTGCTCAAGGTGCAATACCCGGAGCTTGGCAGCAACTTCTTTTCCCTGATCATGATGCTGCTGTTACTGGCGGCCCTCTCCATCAAGCTCGGCCTGAGCATTGGCAACAAAGAGAAGCCCTGATAAATCAACCGAGTGATGGTAATCAGTTGATAGATAAAGCAAAGAGGCCTTCCCGTCGGGAAGGTCTCTTTGCTTGAACTGTACCTGATGAATCCGGCAATCTCGGTATTCCCAACCTAGCCAAACGGCTTGGCTTCAAGATCGATGTGCAGATGGAAGCGGAGGTGGTAAATATGGGACTGCCCTTTAGTCAGCAAGCGGCAGAAGCCTGATTTGACCCCTTGTAGACTCGTTCAAATGGCTGATAAGGCCCGGATATAGCCCGAAAATGGCGGGAATAACCGGCTATCTGGCACTCTTACTTGGCAGAGAAAAGCCAGATATTGGTGGTTTAAGGCGCTAAAAACACCAAAGCCCGGTTATGAAACCGGGCTTTGTGTTGATTCTTGCGTACAAATCTGTGGCCACTGGACAAAACCACCCATAGCAAAAAGGCCTTCCCATCAGGGAAGGCCTTCAAATTAGTGGCGGAGCGGACGGGACTCGAACCCGCGACCCCCGGCGTGACAGGCCGGTATTCTAA